>NZ_KV827729.1:0-176443 GCF_001836185.1 Corynebacterium sp. HMSC036D03 | reverse complement strand
TAACACGGGTTCAAATCCCGTACGGGGTACAAATAGAAAATCTCGAAACACTTTCCAGGTGGTTAGTGTTTCGAGATTTTTGCTTATGGTTTAAAACTCGCGCGTACCAATCGTTGGTGCTTTTGGCTCAACGCCCTAGACGATGAAAATCGTGGCGTTGTTGCCGCCCTTGCAAGTGATCAGCGCGTTGTCGGCCACGTTACAGCTCATCTGGTAAGTCTTGCCGGTTACTGGGCTAGCAACGTTTAAGGAGCCGGGGATATACCCCCGCAGGTCCTCTGCAGGGCTTGGGGTGGCATTGATAAGCGCGCTGGTGGTTTCCTTGGCAAAGTCGCAGCTGGTGTTGGGGCCCGCCATGAGGAAGTTGATGTGGTAACCGTCACCCATCATGCACATCTCGGATGGAGTGCCGTTAACCGTCACCTTCGTTCCTGGAGCGTCTCCTGCCTGTACGCCGAGGGAGTCGATGAGATTCTGGCGTGCGTCTTGGTCGGTGACGTGGTTGTTGGCGTCTTCCTGGCCACCACCTTGCGGGGTTGCCTGCTGCGCCACTGTTTGTGGTGCGTTGGGGTCCAGCGTGGGCTGCGGGGCATCGGGGACGGAAGCGCCGTTGGTTTGCTGAAGGGCCTTTAACTCTTCAAAGCTGTTGTTGAAGCTCGGCTCAGCCGGGGAGGGGTGATCGCTCGGGGCGGGGCTGCAAGCCGCAGTAAACCCGCCGGCGAGTGCGATGGTGGCGAGCGTTAGCGGAAGGCGTCGTGAAGCAAACATGCCCTAAGCCTAACGCGGATCGTGTGGCGTATGTTCGAAAAGATTAAAACCGTCACCTCTAAGAAAGAGGTGACGGTTGAGGTAACGGTTATAGTTCGCTACCGATTAGTGGTCATCCCAGTGGCCTTCGTGGGCGGCGTGGCGGTGGCCATCGTGCAGGTAGTCAACATGGTCGCCGTGGGGAACCGCAACGTGGCCGCAGCCCTCACCGTGCTGGTGGTCGTGGTCCGCATGCTCGTGATGTTCAGTGCTCTCGCACTCGTCCCAGTGGCCTTCGTGCTCACGGTGGATGTGGCCATCGTGGAGGTAGTCGGTGTGGTCGCCGTGTGGGAATGCGACGTGGCCGCAGCCCTCGCCGTGGGTGTGTGCGTGGTCTTCGTGGATGGTGTGTGCCATGGTTTCTACTCCTTGTGGGTCGTGCGGTTGCTCCGCGTTTTCAATCTGTTTCCATTAAACAATGTTTTCATTTCGATTTCAATAAGGCGGCCAAAGTTTTTCAAAACTTTTTCTTTAGTGACGCGCGGGGTGTGGGTGAGGTATGAAAAACGCTCTCGGCACGCTATGTTAAGGAAGTGACGCAAGGGAGGAAGGGATCTATGCGACTAATAAAGGGTTTTGCTGCCGTTGCCGGCGCAACGCTTGCCCTGCTGGGCGGCCAGGCCGTGGCCCATGCCAATCCGGGGGTTGGCGTGAAGCAAGGGCAGGTAATTCTTACTGCCGAAGGCACTGCTTGCACAGTGGGATATGTGGAAGGTTCGCGTGCTTGGACCTCCGCGCACTGTGGTCTTTCGGGGCAGCAAGTCTACAACGAGTATGGCCAGCACCTGGGTACCCTGCGGTGGTTTAAACCTTCCGGTGCAGCAGAACATGACCTGGCCTATGTGCAGTTTGCGGCCGGCACCTACAGCGAAGGTAATCCGCTCAGTGGCGACGGCATCAATCCGGTTCCGCGTGCCGGCGAGCAGGTCTGTGTAACCGGTCGTCTCAGCGGCAATGATTGCGCGCAGGCAATCGACGGCCCGAAGGATTTCGACGGCATGCACTACGCCACGAACCTGCCCAAGGCAAACGGCGACAGCGGCTCCGGGGTGTTCATGCCGGGGCGTCCGGGCGTCGTTGGCATCTACCAGGGCGGTACCGTGGTCAGCCGCAACGGCAAGCAGGCCTCCTTTGCAAACTATGCGCGCATGCCTTATGCCAATGAATTGGCTGGCCTGCCGCATCAGGGCTTCGTGCCGCGCCGCCCCAACATCGCACCGCCGCGCAACATCGTAGAGGTGCCGGGCGTTGAGCTCCGCAAGGTGGGTGACCAAGCTGAAGGGCTGGCAACCACCAGTAGTGAGGGCTTTGGTATCGATGCGATCCGCGGCATTGCAAATAACTACGGAATCATTATCTAGGCAGCCGGGAGTTGTAGGCGGCTGAGGTAGAAAGCCTGCCCTTTAAAAGAAATAAGCCGTCACCTTTTCTGAGGTGGCGGCTTATTCGAAGTTTTATAGATTCATGTCTTATAGGCGGGTAGTGAGTTTCTGCGCGGCGTCGGCAAGCAGCGGGGCGTACTTCTCGGAGGGGGAAGGGCGGAAGCGCTCGGCGGAACCGGACACGGAAATTACCGCGACGAGTGTGCCGGACGGATCGAAGACTGGTGCAGAGATGGAGGCAAGACCTGCTTCGCGCTCTTCGATGGATTCGGAGTAGCCATTGCTGCGGGCCCTTTCGACGTCCTCGACACTGAAGGTCGCGTTTTCAATATCGATATCTTCGAAGGCGGCGAAGATGCGGGCGGCCGAGCCGGAAGTAAGAGGGAGCTGGCGGCCCACGGGAACCACGTTGTGCAGGCCGGACTCGGGCTCGCGGGTGGCAATGCAGGTTCGAGAATTGCCCGAGAGCTGATAGAGCTGCACGGATTCGCCAGTGTCTGCGAGCAGCTTGTCCATGATGGGGCCGGCTGCTTCGATGAGGTGATCCCGGTTGCCGGGGAGCGCGGGCCCGGCGCCCCATTTGCCATCCGGGGTGCGGGTCAAGATGCGGTGAGCCTCTAGTGCGGTGGCGAGGCGGTGCGTGGTTGCCCTAGGCAGGCCGGTGGTTTCACAGAGCTCGTTGAGGTTGGACGGACGGTTGGCGGCTGCCATCATGATGGCGACGGCGCGATCTAAAACCTTGATTCCGGATATTTCGCTATACTCTCCCATATAATGAAATTTACGTTCCAATTCATGAGATTTCAAGCGGAGTGATGAATATGTCGGAAAAACTGACTTTGGCTGAGAAAGTCTGGCGTGATCACGCAGTCCAAAAGGGAGATGGTGGCGCACCAGATCTCATCTATATCGACTTTCAGCTCCTCCACGAAGTTACCAGCCCGCAGGCCTTCGATGGGCTGCGTTTGTCTGGCCGTCCTTTTCGCCACCCAGAGCTGCACCTGGCAACGGAGGACCATAACGTTCCAACCCGCGGGATTGCCACGGGAAATCTGCTGGAGATTAAGGACGAGGTCTCACGTACGCAGGTCAAGACCCTCCGAGAAAATTGCGAAGAGTTTGGGGTGCGGCTGCATTCGATGGGCGAGGAGCAGCAGGGAATCGTCCACACCGTGGGCCCGCAACTTGGAATTACGCAGCCGGGTATGACCATCGTCTGTGGCGACTCGCATACCTCGACGCACGGTGCTTTTGGATCCATCGCCATGGGCATCGGTACCTCCGAGGTTGAGCACGTTATGGCAACGCAGACGCTTTCTTTAAAGCCATTCAAAACCATGGCTGTAGAGGTAAACGGCGACCTGCCGGAAGGCGTGAGCGCGAAGGACCTGATTTTGGCCATCATTGCCAAGATTGGTACCGGCGGCGGCCAAGGCTACATCATTGAATATCGCGGCGAGGCGATTCGCAACATGTCGATGGAAGCGCGGATGACCATCTGCAATATGTCTATCGAGGCGGGCGCGCGTGCGGGAATGGTCGCTCCGGACGAGACCACATTTGAGTATGTGCGTGGCCGCGAGTTTGCCCCGAAGGGCAGGGACTGGGAAGCCGCCGTGGCCTATTGGAAGACCCTTCCTACCGATGAGGGCGCGCATTTTGATGCGGTCGTGGAAATCGATGCTTCCGAGCTGTCTCCATTTGTCACCTGGGGCACCAACCCGGGCCAAGGCTTGCCATTGAGTGCAAATGTGCCAGACCCAGAGGATATTGGTGATGAGAACCTTAAGGCCGCGGCGCAAAAGGCTCTGGCCTATATGGATCTTGAGCCCGGCACGCCGCTGCGAGACATCAAGATCGATACCGTCTTCTTGGGCTCGTGCACGAATGCGCGAATCGAGGATTTGCGCGCGGCCGCCGCGGTGGTTAAAGGAAAACGCATCCATCCCGAAACAAACATGCTTGTGGTGCCTTCTTCTGCCTTGGTCAAGGCCCAAGCTGAAAAAGAAGGCCTCGACACGATTTTTAAGGACTTTGGCGCACAGTGGCGTACGGCGGGCTGCTCCATGTGCCTGGGCATGAATCCGGATCAGCTAAAGCCGGGGCAGCGTTCTGCTTCGACCTCAAACCGCAACTTCGAAGGTCGGCAGGGCCCAGGCGGGCGCACTCACCTGGTTTCTCCCGCCGTGGCTGCGGCGACTGCGGTCTTAGGGCACCTGGCCAGCCCAGCAGACCTTAGCTAGGCCAATCCACCCGTTTCTAGGTTCGGTACCAACATCAAACCCTATTAAGCAAAGAAGGCAACCACCATGGAAAAATTTTCTACCCATACCGGCATCGGCGTGCCGCTGCGCGCTTCCAATGTCGATACTGATCAAATTATTCCGGCCCGCTACCTAAAGTCCGTCAAGCGCACGGGCTTTGTCGAGGGACTTTTTTCAAATTGGCGTGCGGATGAAAACTTCGTGCTCAACCGTGAGCCTTTCTGCAACGGCTCGGTGCTTTTCGCAGGTCCCGACTTCGGTACCGGTTCATCGCGTGAGCATGCGGTGTGGGCGCTGCGGGAATTCGGTTTCAAGGCAGTATTTTCCTCGCGCTTTGCGGATATCTTCCGCGGCAACTCCGGTAAGGCGGGACTACTCACCGGCATCATGGCGCAGGAAGACATTGAGCTGATATGGAAGCAGCTGGAACAAAACGAGACTTCCGTGACGGTGGACCTGGCGGCGCGACGCTTAAGCGTCGGCGGCAGCCAGTATTCCTTCGACATCGATGATTACACGCGCTGGCGCCTCATGGAGGGACTCGATGACGTAGGGCTGACGCTGCGCAACGAAGACGCGATCACAGACTACGAAGACCGGCGTCCAACTTTTAAACCTTCTGTTGCTTCTTTTTGATAATTGCCAGTCACTTACCCCTGTTGCGTTAACAATCGGTAACAGGACTGATTTTTCTCTAGAAACCTTGCACGCGTCAGAATAGTCTGTGAGTCGTGACTCAAGAATTTGGAAACAATAACGGTTTTAACGCTAACGGTAACTACCCGAACGCTAACCAGAACGACCCGAACAATCCCTTCGGGCAGTCTGGCCAACCTGTTCAGGGCGGACAGCCTAATCCGGGCCTGCCTCCATATGGCGAGTACGGCGAGTACGGCGCACAGGGCGGCGCGGGTTATGCCGGTGCTGGCAACGCCCCTAATGGCAACCAGATGACTGGTCAGTTGCAGGGGCCGCCGCCAAGGTTAGATGCCGGCGACGCCATCGGACAGGGGTTTAAGGGCTTCTTCCGCAATCCTGGACCGTGGATTTTGGCACCGCTTGCGCACTTTGTCATCATGTTTCTGCTCGCGGGGGTAATAGTAGCAATCGTCGCGGGGCTAGCACCGAGCACTTCCGATCCTTCCGAAGCTGGAAATATTTTGGCACCGATTGGGGGCGTTTTCTGCGTAGTCTTCATGTTGTTCTATTGCTTTTGGATGACAGCAAACGTCTACAGAGCCGCCGCGAAAGAGACGGACGGCCAACGCGCGAGCTTTGGAGACTTCTTTAAAAGCGGAAATACCTTTGGCTTAATGGGTCACTACATCGTGGTCCAAATCATCGTGTATGTGGGCCTTATCCTGCTTATCATTCCGGGTTTGCTTGCCAGCTTCTTCCTCTCCTTCGTTCCATATATCAAGGCGGATAACCCAGAGATGAGTCTCGGCGAAACTTTCCGCACCTCCTTCAATCTGACCAAGAATAACGTTGGCCAGTCTCTCCTGTGCCTCATTGTGGGCGGATTGCTCGTTAGCCTCTTGGCCTGCATTCCAATCGTCGGGCTCTCGTTCGCCCTCGGCATCCAGGCATTCATGATGATGATTTTCTACAGGCAAGCCACTGGCCGCCCGGTTCACCGTTGGGTATAAAACGGCGAAAACCTAAAGAACTCGGATTCCTAAAATAGGATCCGAGTTCAATACGTTTTGCTAGCGAACTGGCAGCGCGCTAGCGAGGTAGTCAGCGCCGGTGAGCACGCCGTTGTTGAAGGAGAGCACCCACACCGAGCCCTTCTTGAAGCGAAGGTCTTCGAAGTCGGTCTTGAGGAACTGTGGCTTTAGGCTTTCGAGAATGCCGGGGATGGTTTCACCTTGGCTGACGATGACCGGCACGCCGCCCTTCGCCACCACCCGTTGGAAGGCTTGCTCGGCAGCTGCGGGAGACTTTTGCCAGCCCTCGTCCCCGAAGTCCTTGTTGACAGCAATGTCGAGCCCGAGTTCGTCGGCAAGCGGCGCTGCGGTTTGCTGGCAGCGCTGTGGGCTCGCCGAGTAGATGGCGGTGGGGTGGTAGGGCGAAAGCATCGGAACGAGCATTTCTGCTTGGCGACGCCCCTTTTTATCCAACGGGCGCAGATTATCGTCACCCTCCCAGTTGCGACGCTGATGGGCGCGTGCATGGCGCACATAGAGAACGCGGGTGGTGGGAGCCAAGCGCAGACGCTTCTTGGCCTTAGCTAAAACGTCAGTATCGACGTCGTAGGTAAGCAGCTCGCAGGCCTCATCGATGGGCAGCCAGCGCAGCTCATCGGTCTCGCTATTGTCTTCGAAGCTGCCTTTAAGGTACTGGGCCAACCAGTAGTAGACCACCTTCGTGCGGCCTTGGACTGGATAGGTGACCTTGCCGATGAGCTTGCCAAGCTTGACATCATAGCCGGTCTCTTCAAGGATCTCGCGCGCCGCAGTGGTGGGCAGGGACTCACCTGGATCGACCTTGCCCTTAGGCAAAGACCAATCGTCGTAGTGGGGGCGGTGGATTACCGCTACCTCGGGATCCTGGGGATTGCCACGCCACAACACGGCGCCGGCTGCCAAGGTGGTGCGCTTGAATTCCTTGGCGGGATTGGTAGGAATTTCCTGATGACGGCCCGAGATGAAGACCTCAGACTTTGCGTCTTTGTCCGTCTCATGCATGTTTTTTGCCTTGGGCATTTCGCTCCTTAACAGATGGCTGCGCAGCTTATTCTTAACTATCTTGCGCTTTTTGAGCGCGCTTTGCATCCGCACGCGCCGGTTCTTCGCGCTCGGTTGGCTGAATATTATTTCACTTACCCCCAGTTGGCCCGCAGGCTGAAAAAGCTTGTCTTTTGTGCGGGCCGGTTGGGCTAATCTAGGTATGTTGCACGAGATACGCAAAGGGGAGAGCTAATGCAAAAGGTTGCAGTAATGGGCGCGGGTTCTTGGGGAACCACCTTGGCGAAAGTCTTCGCTGATGCGGGAAGCGAGGTCCACTTGTGGGCGCGCCGCCCCGAGCTGGCTGAGGCTATTAATACGACGCATATCAACCCTGATTACTTGCCGGGCCTCGAGCTGCCCTCGGGCCTTATTGCGACGTCGGATGCCGCAGCGGCGCTCGACGGTTCCGCCATCGTGATTTTCGGTGTGCCCTCGCAGACCTTGCGCAGCAACTTGGAAAAGTGGGCGCCCTTGCTGCCTGCTGATTCCACCTTGGTGTCCATCTCGAAAGGCGTGGAGGCAGCAACTCTAAAGCGCATGAGCGAGGTCATCGCTGATGCAACTGGTGTCGATGAATCGCGCATCGCAGTACTTTCCGGCCCGAACCTGGCTAAAGAGGTAGCGGAGGAGCAGCCGGCGGCCACCGTCATCGCGTGCACCGACGAGGAGCGCGCGAAGGCTGTCCAGCATGCAGCGGCCGCACCGTATCTGCGCCCATATACCAACACCGATGTCATTGGTGCCGAGATCGGTGGTGCCTGCAAGAACGTCATCGCCCTCGCCTGCGGCATGGCCTCTGGTCGTGGCTTGGGCAATAACACTCTGGCCACCATCATCACTCGCGGTCTTGCGGAGATCACTCGCCTTGGCGTGGCTTTGGGTGCTGACCCGTTTACTTTCTCTGGACTTGCTGGCATGGGTGACCTCGTGGCCACCTGTAGCTCGACCCTCTCTCGTAACCGCACCTTTGGCTATCGCTTGGGCCAGGGCGGCACGCTGGAAGAAGCCAAGGCTGCAACGAATGGCCAAGTGGCAGAAGGCGTTATCTCCTCGGATTCTATTTTCCGGTTGGCTCAGCAGGTGGGCGTCGAGATGCCTATTACCCAAGCGGTCTACGGAGTTTGCCACCGCGGCGTCGACGTCGAAGACATGATCGTCGCGTTGATGGGGCGTTCAAAGAAGTCGGAATAGTGCGAGGGTAAAGTTTGCCGTTATGAGCGAAAAGATCCGTGTAGCCGTTGTATATGGCGGTCGTAGTTCCGAGCATTCTGTCTCTTGTATTTCCGCAGGCGCGATCATGAATCACCTTGACCCTGCGAAGTACGAGGTGGTGCCTATCGGAATTACTAAGCAAGGCCAGTGGACGCCGGGAACCACCGAAGGCCTAGAAATCATCGATGGCGTTATGCCGGAGGTGACCTTGGGCGATGAATTGGCGTTGTCCCTAAACCCAGCCACCAAGGGCCGTTTCCACAACGTCACTCAGCACAACCACTATGCGGAAGTCGATGTCATCATCCCGGTTCTGCACGGACCATATGGCGAAGACGGCACTGTCCAGGGGCTGTTTGAGCTTTCCGATATTCCTTATGTGGGCACCGGCGTTCTGGCTTCTTCGGCCGGAATGGACAAGGAATTTACCAAAAAGCTGCTCAAGGCAGAGGGCCTGCCGGTAGCGCCCGAGGTGGTGCTCAAGGAGCGCACCGCGTTGACCGAGGAAGAAAAGCAGGAACTGGGTTTGCCGGTCTTTGTAAAACCTGCACGTGGTGGTTCTTCCATCGGCGTTTCCAAGGTCAGGGATTGGGCGGATTTCCCGCACGCAGCCGAGGTGGCCTTCGAAAGCGATGGCAAGGTGCTCGTCGAGCCTGAGATCGTGGGCGCTGAGGTAGAAATCGGCGTGCTGGAGTACGCGGATGGTTCCATCATTGCTTCGGTTCCGGCACAGCTCAATGGCATTGAGGAGGCTGACGAAGGCTTCTATGGCTTCGATGCCAAGTACATCGATGAAGGCGTCAGTGCACAGATTCCGGCCCCGCTGGCGGAAGACCTAACCAAGACTTTGCGAGAGACCGCCATCGCGGCTTTCCGCGCACTGGGCTGTGAGGGCATTAGCCGCGTGGACTTTTTCATCACCGAAGATGCTTTCTACATCAACGAGATCAACACCTTCCCGGGCTTTACCCCGATCTCCATGTATCCACAGGTATTTGCCGCCACCGGCGTCGATTACGCAGCGCTTCTCGACGCCCTGGTAGACAACGCTCTCGCTCGCGCGAAATAACCTTCGCTACTGGCCAGGGGTGTGCTTGGCCAAAGTGTCGCTCATGCGCACCAGCGCAGAGTTGGCAACGTCTTGGGGCGCGAACAAGGCTAAGTCGTTCGCGCGGCCCAAGGCGAACCAGGTTCCGCCGGTAGTTCCCTCGGCCAAGGTGGTGTCTTCGAACCAAGGCACATCGTTTACTTGCTGGAGCTGTACGCCCGGTTTGTAGTTTTCGGGTGCGCCGACGCCGCAGCGCACCACGATGTCTTCGCGGCCTTCCGCGCTCCAGACATAGGTGTTTTTTACCTTGACATCACTGCGGCGGGTGTAGCCATCCGCGATGTGCTCCGGTAGTGCCTTTTCCAAAGGGGCACACATCTTGTCCGGGCCGTCGGCAAGCTGCGAAAGCGGTGCCGGGCGGGGCTCGTGGTGCTCCTTGCGCAGCGGCTCGAGCGTCTTTTCCAAACCGGTGGGACGCTCGTCGTTGAAGGTGGTCACTGCTACCACAGGGCTGCGATCGGTGTTGTACCACGTGGTGAGGTTGGAGCCTGGGGTCATGTCTTTGACCTTGAGCCAGGCATCGCCGTCGATGTCCTCGGTCTGGGAGTAGGCGGTGTACTGATACGGCAGGTTGGCGCCGCAGCGCAAGCTGACCGACTCGGAGGAAAGTTTTGCCCACGCAGCGGCGCCTGCCGGAACCGGCTCGGCGACTTCGGCCCGGGGCTGGCCCATGAACTCCTCGGGCGCTGCCGCGACGACGGCTTTACACTCCGCGGAGTTAGCGTCGTCTGATTGAATGGGGGACAGCGCAACTGGGGCTTTGGCCGTGTTTTCGAAGTAGAACTTCGCGCCAAAAATAACCGCGAATACCATCGCAATGGATAGTCCAAGTGAGATAAATACGGCGGTGCGGTTAAATTGGTTGGTCATAAGCGTTCATCCTAACGCGTTAAGTAGTGTCAGTATTAACCTCCCGTTGAGAAAGGCCATCGTGCATTTGTCGCATACCCTTGGGCAAGCAGGCGAGCAACATGTCATCGGTGAAATCGTAGCCGCGGCGCCCAGCGCGCTAAACGGTGATGATGCCGCCGTCATGTTCCCGGATCCGCCGAACTCACGCACGGTGGCTTGCACCGACATGATGGTGGAGGGCAGGCATTTCCGCCGTGACTGGTCCACTCCGATGGAGGTGGGCCAGAAAGCGATTCTGCGCAACTTTGCCGATATCGAGGCGATGGGCGCGCGTCCCACTGCAGCGTTGCTCGCGATTGCGGCGCCTGCGGAGACCCACGTGTCCTTCGTGCGCGGTATTGCAGAAGGCATCGCCCAGCGTTGCGCCCTTTATAACGCAGAGCTGGTCGGTGGTGACCTCACGCGCGGTTCACAGCTGGTTATCACCGTTACCGCAATTGGCACGTTGGGCGGAAGCCAACCCCCATTGACCCTGGGTGGGGCACGAGCGGGACAGAAGCTGGTCAGCCACGGAAAGATTGGTTACTCCGCGGCGGGGCTTGCATTGCTGCAGGAATATGGGCGCGACCTACCGCCCGAACTTTCGGAGCTATGGCCGCTTATCGACGCCCACTGCAATCCCTCGCTCAAACCAGGCCGCGGCGTAATCGCCCGCGCCACGGGGGCTACCGCCATGACGGATAACTCGGATGGCCTCGTGCCAGATATCGCGGGCGTGGCAAAGCGCTCCAACGTGCACATCGACTTGCATTCCACCGCCATCGCTCCTGACGCTTTGCTCACTGAAGCCGGCGTGGTTTTGGGCGTTGACCCATGGGAATGGGTGCTCACTGGCGGCGAGGACCATACCTTGGTGGCTACCACCAACAAGGAAGCGCCATCGGGGTTCCGCGTCATCGGCACCGTCAACCGCGGCACTGGGCTGACCGTAGATGGTAAGAAGCCGAGGTATGACGCTGGCTGGCAGAGCTTTTAAAGCAGCGAGGAATTTTCAGGGGAGGAAATGATGACTGCGCCGTACTCGCAACTTTTTGATACGTCGGTAATCGATAGCTCGTGGTTGCCGGTCTTGGTGCCGGTACTAGAAGAGCACCTGCCGGCCATCGAGCAGCAATTGCAGCAGCTGCCGGAAGATGGATTCCTGCCAGCGGCCGAAAATGTCTTTGCTGCCTTTCGCGTGCCTTTGCCCCAAGTACGCGTGCTCATCGTGGGGCAGGACCCTTATCCCACGCCAGGACACGCGGTAGGTAGGTCTTTTGCCACGGCACCTGGGGTTAAACCACCGCGTTCCTTGCACAACATCTACAAAGAGTTAAGCGAGGACGTAGGCGTCGCCCCGCGCGAAGACGGTGACTTGAGCGCTTGGGAGTCCCAGGGAGTCATGCTTTTAAATCGCGTGCTCACGGTGGCACCGGGTGAGGCAGGCTCGCATCGTAAGCTCGGCTGGCAGGCCATCACGGAGGCTGCAATCCGGGCGCTCAACCGGCAGCCGATGGTGGCCATCTTATGGGGCAATGATGCCAAGGCCTGCGCGAAGTTCTTGCCGGACGTGCCGATTATCAATTCGGCACATCCTTCGCCTCTTTCCGCACGCCGAGGATTCTTTGGCTCCCGCCCGTTTTCGCGCGCTAATGAGCTTTTGCGCGACCAGGGCGCGCCGGATGTCGACTGGCACTTGTAAACTATTCGGCATGTCATATCCGAGTTCGTTAGATGCCCGTGGTCTTCATAATTGGGCGATCCGAACTGTTGGTGAACTTTCCCACCGACGCGCTGAAATCAATGCGCTTAACGTATTCCCGGTTCCAGATTCCGATACCGGCTCCAACATGGCCCACACCATGGAGGCTGCACTCGAGCAGGTGGAAAAGGGAGGCGACGTAGCCGAGGCACTTGCTATCGGTTCCGTGCGCGGCGCCCGTGGCAACTCCGGCATGGTGTTATCCCAGGTGCTGCGCGGCATCGCGGATACCACGGTTGATTCCCGCGTGGATGGCCAGACTTTTGCGTCTGCTTTGAGCCTCGCAGTGCAGCTGGTGGAACGCGCCATTGCGCGTCCGGTGGAGGGCACGGTCATTTCGGTCTTGCGTGCGGCGGCAGCTGCGGCTTCCGCGTCTGCTGAGCAGCCTGGCAAGCAATTCCACGACATCGTGGTCGAAACCATCACTGCCGCCCGCACTGCATTGTCCAAGACCCCTTCGCAGCTTGCTGTACTGCGAGAGGCCGGTGTGGTCGATGCTGGCGGTACCGGGTTCGTCATCCTGCTTGAGGCCTTGCTGGCTGAGATCGAGGGCGGCGCGGTGCGCGAGGCCGAACACGAAGACGAGGTTGAGGCCGAGCTCGAGGTGGTCTTCTTCTTCGAAGGGGATCTGGACGCACTTGGTGAAAAGATAGGTGAGCATGGCAATAGCCTCGTCATTGCCCGCGCCACTGAGAACTCCGGCTCGGTACACATTCATACCCGTGAGGCCGGCCCTGTCATCGAGATGGCCTTCGGCTCCGGCGTGGTAAGCAACCTGCGCTTGGAAGTATTGCCGGAGCAAGCAGACGAACCCGTAGCGGATGAGTCATCCCGGCGCATCTTTGCGGTAGCGCCGGCAGGCCCGGTCGCAGCACTTTTTGAAACCGTAGGCGCCAAGATTGTTCGCCCAGGCGAGCAAGTCACGGTTTCGCAGCCGCAGGATATTTACCTGCCCAACGGGTTTGAGGGCGATGCCGGGGAGGCCCGCGTGGTGCCCACTGAGTCTCTGGTTGCAGGCCTGGCGGCAATTTCCGTCTATGAGCCGGATAATCCTGACACCGATTCCATGGTTTCTGTTATGCGGGATGCCGCGCGTTCCATGCGCGTGGATAAACCTGCGCATGATGACGCTGACTCTATCTTGGCCAAAAGCCGTGAGATGTTGGCTGCCGGGGGAGAGCAAGTCACCGTTCTCACCAGCCTTAAGCTGGATGATGATTACCTGTCTGAGGCACTCGAGGTGGAGGTCGTTGCCATCCATGTTGAGGGCATCAAGACTGAGATCGGAGTGGAGTAAGCATGCTGGGATGGCGGGACGAGCGGGAGTTGAAAGAGATCTTGCCGGCCAAAGACGCCACCAAAATCAAAAAGGCATTTGGGTACACCACCTGCGGCGAGCTGCTCAGCCACTATCCGCGTGACTACATCCGCCACAACAAAGAGGTAGGCCTGGGCGGTGCCAACGAAGGCGATTATGTCACCGTCACCGGCCAGGTGGTGCGTCTGCAGCAGCGGAACACAGCCAAGAGGTTCTTGCTCACTTTGGCGATGGACAATGGGATTACCGCCACCTTCTTCAACGCGCACTATCTCACCCGCGTGCTGCGCCAAGGTATGCGCTTGATGCTAAGCGGCAAGCTGAAGTTCTACCGCGGGCAGCCGCAGCTTCAACATCCTGACTTCGTGGTTATCGATGCAGGCGGTGTAGGTAGCGCGAGCAACGCGCTTTACGACGCAGCGCCTTCCGGAAGCAGCGGCGGCAAGGTTACGGCTACAGGCTCGCTGCGTAACCTCTCGCAGTTCGGGCAACTGGAATCTTTGCTTGAGCGCGAGTGGATTCCCATTTATCCCGCCAGCGGCAAGGTGACCTCGTGGTACATCATGGGCGCTATCCATATGGTGCTGGAGAATACTCCGACGATCCCCGAGCCGCTGGACTACCGGATGATGGTGGAACTTGACCAAGCTATCCGTGAAGTCCACGAGCCCACAGCGGCTGGCCCGGAAAGAGCTATTCAGCGTTTGAAGTACAACGAGGCTTTGTCCATTGGCCTCGTCATGGCCCTGCGCCAACGCGACTTCAAGGCGCGTACCGCCGTGGCGATGCCTTCCATCTTGGACGGCTACCGTGATGGGTTGCTGAGCAACCTGCCCTTCGAACTAACGGCAGGGCAGCGTAAGGTCATCGCGGAAATCGACGAAGACCTCTGTGGCACACTGCCCATGATGCGCCTGCTGCAGGGCGAGGTTGGTTCCGGAAAAACCATGGTGGCTACGTGTGCGATGTTGCAGGCGGTCGATGCCGGGAAACAGGCGGCACTGCTCGCACCGACTGAGGTGCTGGCGGCGCAGCACGGGGCGTCGATAAGCGCGAGCGTGCCCGATGGTGTCAAGGTCACCGTCCTGACCGGCTCCCTGCGCACCGCGGAAAAGCGGCAGGCATTGCTGGACATTGTCTCCGGCGAGGCCGACATCGTCATCGGCACGCACGCTATTATTCAGGACTCTGTAGAGTTCTTCGACCTAGGTCTCGTGGTAGTAGACGAGCAGCATCGCTTCGGCGTGGAGCAGCGCGATAGCCTGCGCTCGAAAACTCGAGAGGGCACGAGCCCACACATGCTGGTCATGACGGCAACGCCGATTCCGCGCACCATCGCCATGACTGTCTTCGGTGACTTGGCGGTATCTACCCTGCGCGAGCTGCCTGGCGGGCGCAAGCCCATCCAATCCAGCGTGGTTCCGGAATGGGCACCAGCCTGGGTGCAGCGTGCTTTAGCGCGCATCCGCGAGGAGGTGCAGGCTGGCCACCAGGCCTATATCGTCTGCCCGCGCATCGAGGGAGAAAGCGGCGTACTCGAGGTGGCGTCCCAACTCCAGGCCGGACCGCTACGTGACCTTAAACTCGACGTTCTGCATGGTCGCATGAACGATAAAGATGAGGTCATGTCGCGCTTTGCGCGGGGTGAAACAGATGTGTTGGTCTCTACGACCGTCATCGAGGTCGGCGTTGACGTGCCCAATGCCACGGTGATGCTCATTCGCGAGTCCGAGAACTTTGGTGTCTCGCAGCTGCATCAGCTGCGGGGCCGCGTCGGCCGCGGCGGCAATGCTTCCATCTGCCTGTTTCACACCACCGCGGCGGAAAACACGGGCTCCTTTAAACGCATCATGCAGATTGCGGACACCACCTCAGGCTTCGAGTTGGCGGAGATTGACCTGCAACAGCGCCACGAGGGAGACATCCTGGGCACCCTGCAATCGGGAACCCAGCGCTCGCTGCGCCTGCTGGACTTGGCCCATGACCGCGACATCATTGAGCGCACGCACGATGATGCGTACCGTTTAGTGCAGCGCAACCCAGAATTGGCGGTGGAATTAACCCGGAACATGACCGAGAGCGAGCAGGAATACCTAGAAAAGAACTAATCTAGAGCCCATGAACATTTGCGCACCTTTTGCCGGCACTGTGCGTTTTCACGTGAGCGTGGGCCAAGAGGTCTCTGCGGGAGATGCCATCGCTACCGTGGAGGCCACCAAACTAGAAGCTCCCGTCGTAGTCCCGGGACGTGGAGTGGTGGATAAGTTGTGTACTGAAGACTTTGCCGCAGTCTATGGCGGTGACGTACTAGCGATTATTGGGGAGGCACGATGACCAGAATTATCGCCGGAGAAGCCCGCGGGCGCAGCATCAAGGTGCCAGAGTCCGGCACGCGCCCTACCGCGGACCGCGCACGCGAGGGCCTCTTTTCTTCGTTGAATGTGCGCTGGGGTTTTGCTGATAGCCGCGTGCTGGATTTGTTTGCCGGCTCTGGTGCCTTGGGCCTGGAAGCAGCTAGCCGCGGCGCGGAGGAAGTCGTTCTGGTGGAATCCAACCCGGCGGCAGTGAAGGTGATCAAGCACAACGTGGGCGTCGTCAAGCACCCGCGCGTGGACGTACGCGAGATGAAGGCCTCTACGTACCTGGCCACCGCACCGCGCGGTTACTTTGACATGGTGTTGGCAGACCCACCTTATGCTTTCGACGATGTGCAGGGCCTGCTGGAGGCCATTGAGCCCGTGCTTGATGATGCAGCGATTGTCGTCATCGAGCGTCACGTAGAAAGCCCAGAACCGCAGTGGCCCGAAGGCTTTGAGCCCACCGGCCAGAAGCTCAAGAAGCGCACCTTTGGCATCGCGCGCTTTGATATGGCCATCTACCACCGTCCGGATGCAAGCGGGGAGTAAAGGAAAACCTATGCCGACAAAAGCAGTATGCCCGGGTTCTTTCGACCCTATTACCTTGGGCCACGTGGACATCATCAACCGAGCGGCGGCGATGTTCGACGAAGTAACCGTGTTGGTCACCGGCAATCCGGACAAGCCTTCCGGCCTGTTTAGCGTGGAAGAGCGCGTGCAGTTTATCCGTGAGACTTTCGATGAGCACATCAAGGTCGATTACTGGTCCGGCCTGCTCGTGGACTACACCACGGAACATGGTGTGGACACACTGGTCAAGGGGCTGCGTTCTTCCTTGGACTACGAATACGAGCTGCCGATGGCGCAGATGAACCGCCGCCTTTCCGGCATCGATACAGTCTTCTTGCTTACCGATGAAAAGTACGGCTACATCAGCTCCTCGCTGTGCAAGCAGGTGGCCAAGTTTGGTGGGGACGTCACGGGCATGTTCCCGGCGCACGTGGGACGCGCGGTGGTGGAGAAGTACGCCCAATGATTGCAATCCCACTCGCGATCCTGCTGACCGTGACGTTGGGTTCTTGCCTGCAACGAGTCTCCGGCATGGGGCTTGGACTCGTCGGCGGACCTATTTTGACGCTGCTTCTGGGCCCAGTCCAGGGCATCATGGTTATCAACGTGCTGGCGGTGGTCAACGCGATGCTGACTACGTATTCGATGCGTGCCAACGTGGACTGGGGCAAGTTCTTGCGTATCGCGCCGGTGATGGTGCTAGGTGCAATCCCGGCGGCCCTGCTGGTGGCTAATATCGACTCGGCCGCCTTGCTGGTCTTGGTGGGCGCGGCCCTGCTCATCGCACTCGGCGTGGTGACCTTTGGCAAGCGCTTCGTGCCGGAAATGCATGGCCTTGGCCCCTCCCTGTCAGCGGGTGTGCTCGGCGGTTTCACAAACACGCTAGCTGGTGTAGCCGGCCCTGTTATTACCGTTTATGCGCAGGCGGCGCGCTGGCCGCAGGCGGTCTACGCCGCTACGTTGCAGCCTTGTTTTATCGTGGGCGGTCTATTCTCAGTGAGCACCAAGTTGGCCGTGGGTGCGGGCGGATTCGGTGATGTGACGTGGCTAATTTGGCCCGCCGGCGTCATTGGCATGTTCCTCGGCATCGCCACGGGCACTCGTATTGCGCGCCACGTGCCGCGCGAGAAGGCACGCATTCTTTCTTTGACCGTGGCTTCCCTGGGCGCAGTCAGCGCTTTGATTCGTGGCCTGATTAGTCTCTAAACGGGGACGGAGGCCCCTCAGCCTCCCTTAGCTTTCTGATTCCTGGACCGCGTGAGCGAACTCGTTGAAGCGGTCCAGGGTGCTAAGAAGCGCGTCTTGGGCGGCGATGACCGCGAGGTTCAACGCGTGGAAAAGCTGCTCGTCGTTCATGCCCGCGGTGGTGACGAAGGTGGCGTCGCCACGCAGTTCCACGGTGTCTTCTTCGCTCCGGCCCACGAGAGCGCGGCCGTCGAAAGCAGAAGCGTTGTGCTCGTTGGCGATGACGTGGAAGACGGGGGAGACATCCTCGTAGGAAAGGGTGGTGGGCAGGAGGCACTCCAGCTTCACCAAATCTTCCGCCGCGCTGATGACCCACTTCAAGTTATTAAGGTGAGCACTCAAGGAATCCGGAAAGTCCGGGTTATCCTCCGGAAACATGTTCATCTCCGGGGTGCTGAGTTGCTCGCGCACGCGCTTTAGCGTTACTGCAGGAAAATCAGGCTTGCTAAACAGGTCAAAAGGAAATGCGTTCGGGGTAGACATTCTTAGCTGCGACCTTTCTTGTTTGCTGCCTTATCGTTCCACTTAGCTGCCTGCGGGAAGGCTTCGGCAACGGCGTCGAAAGCCATGCCGAAGCTATCGAAGGCGCTCAAGACGAAGCTGCCTAGCTGGTTAGAGCTAAGGCCGATGCCTACGCCCATCGCGCGGTTGGCGCAGATGGCAATTTCTTCTTCCTCCTGCTTGGCGCCCGCGCCAGTGCCTTTCGGACGGAAGTCATAACTTAAGGTCGGCGCGGACATGTTCCAATTGAATTCCGCAATGAATGCGCCAACCTTGTCTTCCGCGCTTGCCGGGAGGCGACCTTCCCACACCGCGAAGGCACTTAAGGTGTCATCCTCGATGTCGAAGTGGATGGTGATGTGTGGCAAACCAGTCTGCAGCACCAAGCCTTCGCCGACGCCAGCTTCTGCGCTATCGCCGTCAGCGGCAGCGTCCTCCCGGGCGGGGTCTTCGATTTTGTCGAGTAGGACGTAATCGGCCTCGAGCTGCTCGAAGAGCTCTGCGAGCCGGTGAATGTTGACTTCAGAGATGGACTGGTTGGTCACAACGCACGCTTTCTAGAGGTGTTTCGCGGGGTTAAAGGAGCGCTATTCGCCGGCTGAGCTAGCCTCGCCAGCCTGGGCTGCGGTTTCGGAACCGAGCTTGGCCATCTCCTCGGCGGAGGCAACCATGGCATCCTGAGCGCCGATGACGCCGTCGACGGCAACCTTCAAAGCAGCGGTCAGCTGCTCATCGGACAGGCCAGCGGCGCAGGGGATATCGCGCTCGGTACGTACGACAAGCAGGTTCTCGTGCTCGGAGATAACGGCACGTGCGCCGAAAGCGACGGAGTTGATCTGGTTTGCGGCTAGGAACAGGCCAGCATCGGCCTGGGTGTAGACGGCGTCGGTTGGCACATCGCAGCGCACGATGGCGACGGAATCCAGAACCGCGAACAGGCAAGGCAGGCCGTTCAAGTTAGCGGTAGCGGCATCGTCGCGGCCTTCGACCTTGGTCAACTCGATGTCGAAGGTCTGCATTGCGCTAATGATGCGGTCGAGCGTGACCTGCGGCTGAGCATAAGCTTGATTAGTCATTTTCGTGTTCCTCCCAGGTGACGAGTTGCGGGTACTGCTGCTCAATCCATGCGAAGGACTGCAGGATGGCGTCCAAGGTGGACATAACGAAAGCGCCCAGCTGGTTGCGGGAAGCGCCGTGGGTGGTGTCCAGCTCGCGCACGCCGGAGACCGCCAGGGTGTTTTCTGGGCCTTCGAAGAATCGGAAGGTCGGCGCAAAGTGGTTCTGGTTCCACTGGTTAATGTGCATCAGAAGGTTCGGGCCCTCAGATGCTGGAATGGTGCCGCGCCACACGGAATCGGCGGTGATGGCGTTCTCGCGCAGCTGGAATGCGATGGCTGCGTTCGAGAAACCAGTGCGCAGCATCTTCACGGTCTTTTCTTCAGAAACTGGCTGTTCTTCGATGCGGTACTCCAACTTCTCAGAGTCGAAGATTTCCGCAATGCGCTCGAGCGTCACTGGCTCGATAGGGGGATCGGGCAAGATGGTTGGTTGACCATCGGCTTGATCAGTCACTGAAAATAATCCTCACGTTGTTTACATGGTGAATAAATCGGAATCTTGATCAAGGCTACCGGAGCCGGGATGCGTGCCTGCTAGTTGGCCGCCCGCGTGGCGGGAGTCCACAACTCCTCGCCGCCTAGTTCGTGTGCAAGCGCGGCTGCGACTGTGGAGTAACGGAAAGTGTGTCCGAGCTCGTTCAGGCGGGCCGGGATGACCTTCTGGTTAGCCAGGGCGAGCTCGCTTGCGCCCTCCTTGCCCAAGAGCAGCGCCGGGCCGAAGGTTGGAATAGGCACGATCGCTGGGCGCTTGAGCTCCTCACCTAGTGCATGGACAAAATCCTTGTTAAGGACCGGGGTAGGCGAGGTGGCGTTGACTGGGCCATCAAGTTGCGAATCGATTGCTGCGCGGAAGTAGATATCAGTCAGGTCATCCATGGCGACCCAGCTGTACCAGAATTCGCCCTTGCCAAACGCGCCGCCGAGTCCTGTAGAAAACAGCGCGCGCAAAAGCGGCAGCAAGCCGGAGTTGCCGGAGAGGGCGATTCCGGTGCGAACATTGACCACACGCTTTCCGGCCTCGCGGGCAGGTGTGCAGGCGGCCTCCCAATCGCTGACCACGTCAGCCAGGAAGCCGTCACCGCGGCTGGACTCTTCAGTCAGCTCGGTATCGCCCCGGTCGGCGCCATAGATGCCGATTGCCGATGCACAGACCATTGCCTTGAGCTCAGGCGTTGCGGTGGCAACCTCAGCCAGTAGCTGTGTCGGGTTCACGCGGGACTCCCGTATGTCTGCCTTGTGGGCGGCGTTGAAGCGGCCGAAGATTGGTTCGCCGGCTAGATGGATAAGGACGTCGACGCCCTCCAAGAGATCCGGCGCCGGCAGGTTCGGGCGCCATTGACGCTGGCCCGGTTTGGGGCTGTTGCGCACAAGCTGGATAACTTGATGTCCTGCGGTAGTCAGCTGCGCGGTGAGCTTTCGACCCACGCCACCGCGGGAACCACTGATGGCGAAAACCAACGGGCGAACGGTGCCCGAAGGGTCGACAGCCGGTGCCGTGGCGTGGGTGTCAAGGTCGCGCAGACGGTTCAAAAACTGGAAGTCCTCGATGAGCTGGTGTTGGCGATAGGCGAAGACGGAGTTAACAGCCCATGACGGAATGCGGGTGTCGACGGTGTCGGTGATTTGGGTAGCGCCAGCATCGTTATCGGAACCGGTAGTGGCATCGGCAAAGAGATGGTGATGGCGCCATGTGGCCCAGGAGCGCATGGGAGCGTTGAGGCAAACGTCGCTGAAGCTGACGTTGGTTTGGAAGCGTGAAAGGTCGTGGCGGGCAACCCACTTGAGGCCGCCCGGCAGGCCCAGGATCGAGGTGCCATCAGCCAAGGATTCTGTCTGCTTTAACGGGGTCATGAAAGTAAAAGGAGGAGTAAGGCGCGCTAGTGCGCCGCGACGGGTATGCCATTGCCATACCTGCTCGCGTGGGGCTGGAACTTCGTGTTTGGCCGAAAAGCTCACGTGGTTTTGGTCTTCCTCTCCTTATATCTATGCCGATCGCGCAGGATATTGATACCGACTGTACGGGACAAGAATTCAGCGGATTTAGGTGCCAGTACGGCGGACTCATGGGGAGCCCAAATACTTTTTATTCCCTAAACATTAACAATTGGGCGAGAAGCGCCGCAGTTCAACCGGAACTAGTGTGCAGGCTCACACCTGCGAGCGGGGTTGGGTAGGCTGCGCTGACCGCCGCGATACGTGAAAAGGTCGGCGAAATTGAGATCGTTGCTACTTGTGGGGGTAGTAGCTGAATGAAACGACTTCGAGGAACTATAGGTTGATGCTAAAATCATCGTTGTCCATGTGAGCAACCACGTTGCTCGGACGCTTGAGGCAATTTTCCGCCCACGGTGGGCGCAAAGTTACTTCATTCCCATTTACCGGCATCCTTTAAAGACCGCACTGTGAGGCGGGGAAGGAGGTCACGATGAGTGGAATTGACACCAACGCGGAGTCTAACGAGCTGTTGAGCTCTGATGACGTCGCGCGCACTGTCGCACGCATCGCGCACCAGATCATTGAAAAGACGGCGCTCGACTCTGAGAACGCAACTCGGGTCGTACTCCTTGGCATTCCCTCTGGTGGCGTGCCATTGGCTCAGCGTCTTGCACAAAAAATTGCGGAATTTTCCGGCGTAGAAATCCTATGGGGATCCCTAGACATCACGCTCTATCGCGACGATCTCCACAACAAGCCGCACCGCGCATTGCAGCCCACCAAAATTCCGAACGGTGGTATCAACGGCGCGACCGTCATCCTGGTCGATGACGTCCTATATTCCGGTCGCTCCATTCGCGCTGCACTTGATGCGCTGGCCGACGTTGGCCGTCCGGAAATCATTCAGCTCGCAGTCCTCGTGGACCGCGGCCATCGCCAGCTGCCGATTCGCGCAGACTACGTCGGCAAAAACATTCCAACGGCACGCGACGAAGATGTCATCGTCTACAACGCCGAAATTGATGGCCGGGACGCGGTAGTCCTGACCCGCAAGACCGCGGAGGCTTAAAATGAAGCACCTACTTTCCATCGCTGATCTCAACAAAGACGAAATCGTTGGTCTGCTCGATGAGGCAGACCGTTTCCACGAAGCGCTTGAAGGCCGGGAAGTGAAGAAGCTTCCGACCCTTCGCGGACGTACCGTCTTTACACTGTTCTATGAAAACTCCACTCGTACCCGCTCCTCTTTTGAGACGGCGGGTAAGTGGATGTCCGCAGACGTCATCAACCTGTCGACCTCGACGTCGTCAGTGAAAAAGGGCGAGTCCTTGAGGGACACCGGCCTCACGCTTAGCGCTGTCGGTGCGGATGCCATCATCATTCGCCATGCATCGTCTGGCGCGCCGCAGCAGTTGGCGGGTTGGGTAGCGCCTAACGGCGATGGCCCTTCCGTTATTAACGCCGGCGATGGTGCACATCAGCACCCAACGCAGGCGCTTCTCGACGCCGTGACTATGCGCCAGCGCCTTGGCATCAAGGGCGGCAACTTCTCTGGGCTCAAGGTCAAGATTGTGGGTGACTGCCTGCACTCCCGCGTGGTTCGCTCGAACGTTGACCTTCTTAACGCCCTCGGTGCGGAAGTCACCCTGGTGGCTCCGCCTACTCTTCTCCCATTCGGCGTCGATACCTGGCCGGTTAAGGTCTCCTATGACTTTGATTCCGAGCTGGCCGATGCAGACATCGTCATGATGCTGCGCGTTCAGGCAGAACGCATGAACGGCGGCTTCTTCCCATCGCACCGCGAGTACGCGAACCTTTATGGCCTGTCCAAGGCGCGCGCCGCAGCCATGAAGAAGGATGCAATCGTAATGCACCCGGGCCCAATGCTGCGCGGTATGGAAATCAACTATGCCGTCGCCGACTACGACAAGGCTGCGGTTCTGCAGCAGGTAAACAACGGCGTATACGCCCGCATGGCGGTGCTGTTCACGCTGTTGACCAACGGAGAACACGCCGGAATCTAATTCAGCCGGAATCAAGAAAAGGGAAGAGAGTAAGAGACCATGACTAACTATCCAGAAACCGGCCGTCTTTCTGCCGCTGCGGAAAAGCGATTGCTGATTAAGAACGTGCGCCCCTACGGCGAGGGAGAGCCAGTGCAGGTGCTCATCGCCGACGGTGTCATTGCGGATATGGGCGCTGACCTTGAGTCAAGCGCGCAGTTCGATGAGGCAATCGACGCCGAAGGCAACGTGCTGCTGCCGGGCTTGGTCGATATGCACGTGCACCTGCGCGAGCCAGGCCGCGAGGACACTGAGACCATCGAAACCGGTTCCCGCGCTGCTGCCAAGGGCGGCTTTACCGCCGTATTTACCATGGCCAACACCAACCCGGTGACCGATCAGCCGATTATCGCGGAGTCCGTTTGGGCTAAGGCACAGGCGCTCGGCCTGTGCGACGTTCACCCGGTGGGTTCTATTACCAAGGGTCTGGAGGGTAAGACCCTCACCGAGTTCGGCATGATGGCGCGCTCGGACGCGAAAGTGCGCATGTTCTCCGATGATGGCAAGTGCGTGCAGGACCCGCAGTTGATGCGCCGCGCGCTCGAATACGCCAAGGGCTTGGACGTCTTGCTCGCGCAGCACGCGGAAGACCACCGCATGACCGAGGGCGCATCTGCCCACGAGGGGGAGACGGCAGCCAAGCTGGGCCTGCGCGGCTGGCCGCGCGTGGCGGAAGAGTCCATCGTCGCCCGCGATGCACTGCTGGCGCGTGACTACGGCAATCGCATGCACATCTGCCATGCATCCACCGAGGGCACCGTCGAGCTGCTGAAGTGGGCAAAGGGCCAGGATATTCCACTGACTGCGGAGGTTACCCCGCATCACCTGCTGCTTACTGATGAAAAACTGGTGAGCTATGACGGCGTCTTTCGCGTGAGTCCGCCGCTGCGCGAGGAGCGCGACACCTTGGTTCTGCGCCAGGCGCTGCTCGACGGCGTCATCGACGTCGTGGCAACCGACCACGCACCGCATGGTTCCGAAGACAAGTGCGTTGAGTTCGAAAACGCGAAGCCAGGCATGCTGGGCCTTGAGTCCTCGCTGGCGATTATCGCCAAGATTTTCGTGGCCTCCGGTCTCGCAGACTGGCGCTTCGTCGCCCGTGTGATGTCGGAGCGCCCGGCAGAGATCACCAAGCTGCCGGACCACGGCCGTCCGATCGCAGTGGGCGAGCCCGCCAACCTCACCATCGTGAACCCCGAGCACAAGTGGGTCTCCGATTCCACCAAGCTGGCTTCGAAGTCTGAGAATAACCCTTATGAGGGCGAGGAGTTCAGCGCACGCGTCACCCACACTATTCTGCGCGGCACCGTGACCTACGAACTGGCCGCAGACGAAGCTGAAGGCAAGTAACCTTGCACCCTATAGACCCACCAAGCCACAGAAAGGCCACATTGTGACTGAGACTAAACCAGCAAGAATCCCGGCAATTCTCGTGCTGGCTGATGGCCGCACTTTCCGCGGATACGGCTTTGGCGCCACCGGCACCACCCTCGGTGAGGCAGTGTTCAGCACTGCAATGACTGGTTACCAGGAAACTTTGACTGACCCTTCCTACCACCGCCAGATCGTCGTTTCTGCAGCGCCGCACATTGGTAACACCGGCTGGAACGACGAAGACAACGAGTCTCATGGCAACCAGATTTGGGTTGCCGGCCTGGTTATTCGTGACCTCGCACAGCGCGTATCTAACTGGCGCGCGGAGCGTTCCCTTTCGGATGAGATGGAAGCCCAAGGCATCATCGGCATCCGCGGAATCGATACCCGCACCTTGGTTCGTCACCTGCGCAACTATGGCTCCATCGCCGCCGGTTTGTTCTCCGGTGAGGACGCGCAGCGCCCAGTAGAGGAGCTGCTTGAGGAGGTCAAGGGCCAGCCATCGATGGAGGGCCTGGATCTATCTGAGCAGGTCGCTACCGAAAAGCCATATACCGTGGCGGAAGAAGGCGAAAAGAAGTTCACCGTCGTGGCCTACGACATGGGTGTTAAGACCGCTACGCCGGGCAACTTTGCCAAGCGCGGCATTGAGACCATCGTGGTACCGGCTAATACCCCTTATGCTGAGATTAAGCAGTACAACCCGGATGGCGTCTTTGTCTCGAATGGCCCTGGTGACCCAGCTACCGCCGACAAAATGGTGGCCATCGTCCGCGACATCCTGGATGCCCGCATTCCCTTCTTCGGAATCTGTTTTGGCAACCAGATTCTAGGCCGCGCGCTGGGCCTAGACACCTTCAAGATGAAGTTCGGGCACCGTGGCATCAACGTACCGGTACGCAACGTCTTGACCGGCAAGATCGACATCACCGCGCAAAACCATGGCTTTGCCATCGCTAGTCCGTCTGGCCAGGAGAACCCGGCTGGCGAGGAATTCGATACCGACTTCGGCCGCGGCATCGTCACCCATACCTGTCTCAACGACAACACGATTGAGGGCGTAGCGCTCAAGGACGGAATGGCTTTCTCCGTTCAGTATCACCCAGAGTCCGCTGCGGGCCCGCATGACGCAAACCCGCTGTTTGATCAGTTCGTTGAGCTGATGACCGAAAAGACCCCTAACAAGTAGGCACCAGGAAGAGGATTAGAAACTTATGCCAAAGCGTAACGATGTAAACCACGTCCTGGTTATCGGTTCTGGCCCAATTGTTATCGGCCAGGCCTGCGAGTTCGACTACTCCGGCACCCAGGCTTGCCGCGTGCTGAAGGAAGAAGGCCTGCGTGTCACGCTGGTCAACTCCAACCCGGCAACCATCATGACGGACCCAGAATTCGCAGACCACACCTACGTGGAGCCGATTGACCCTGAGTTCATCGAAAAGATCATTGTTAAGGAACAGCAAGAAGGCCACAAGATTGATGCGCTGCTTGCAACCCTGGGCGGACAAACCGCACTGAATGCTGCGGTGCAGTTGGACCGCGCAGGCATCTTGGACAAGTACGGCATCGAGCTCATCGGCGCCGACATTGAGGCGATTGAGCGTGGTGAGGACCGCCAGAAGTTCAAGGACATCGTCGAGTCCATCGGCGGCGAGTCCGCGCGTTCCCGCGTGTGCCACAACATGGACGAGGTGCACGAGACCGTCGCAGAGCTCGGCCTGCCGGTAGTCGTGCGTCCTTCTTTCACCATGGGCGGCTTGGGCTCTGGCCTGGCTTATAACCAGGAAGATCTCGACCGCATCGCAGGCGGCGGCCTAGCTGCTTCACCCGAGGCAAACGTGCTCATCGAGGAATCCATCCTCGGTTGGAAGGAATTCGAGCTGGAGCTCATGCGCGACGGCGACGATAACGTCGTGGTCATTGCCTCCATCGAAAACGTCGATGCCTTGGGCGTGCACACCGGTGATTCCGTCACCGTTGCTCCGGCTCTGACCTTGACCGACCGCGAGTACCAGAAGATGCGTGACCTCGGCATTGCGATTATTCGCGAGGTCGGCGTTGACACCGGCGGCTGCAACATCCAGTTCGCCGTCAACCCGGTTGATGGCCGCATCATCGTCATCGAGATGAACCCGCGCGTGTCTCGTTCCTCCGCGCTGGCTTCCAAGGCCACCGGCTTCCCAATCGCGAAGTTGGCCGCCAAGTTGGCAATCGGCTACACCCTTGACGAAGTACAAAACGACATCACCGGCGTTACCCCTGCGGCATTCGAGCCGACCTTGGACTACGTCATCGTCAAGGCACCACGCTTTGCCTTTGAGAAGTTCCCGGGCGCTGATGACACCCTGACCACCACGATGAAGTCCGTCGGCGAGGCCATGGGCATCGGCCGTAACTACATCGCCGGTCTCAACAAGGTCATGCGCTCCCTGGAGTCCAAGCAGCACGGCTTCTGGACCCGCCCGGATGAGTACTTCGCCGGCGATCGCGCGACGGACCTGGATGCAGTGCTCAAGGACCTAGAGCGTCCGACCGAGGGCCGCATGTACGACGTAGAACTGGCTTTCCGCCTCGGCGCTAGCGTCGAACAGCTCTACGAGCACTCCCAGATCGACCCATGGTTCCTTGCTGAGCTCAAGGCCTTGGTTGACTTCCGCGAGGAGCTGCTGCACGCGCCGGTCCTGGACGCGCAGCTATTGCGTGAGGCGAAGTTCTACGGGCTTTCCGACGCCCAGATTGCCGCCCTGCGTACCGAGTTCGCTGGCGAAGATGGCGTGCGATCCCTGCGCTGGTCGCTGGGCATTCGCCCGGTCTACAAGACGGTCGATACTTGTGCTGGCGAGTTCGAGGCGCAGACCCCGTACCATTACAGCTCCTACGAGCTGGACCCAGACGCAGAGTCCGAGGTCAAGCCGATGCCTGCCGAAAAGTTGGGCAAGGTCATCATTTTGGGCTCTGGCCCGAACCGTATTGGCCAGGGCATCGAGTTCGACTACTCCTGCGTCCACGCAGCGTTGGAGCTGTCCGAGCGCGGCTACGAGACCGTCATGGTCAACTGCAACCCGGAGACGGTCTCAACTGACTATGACACCGCTGACCGCCTGTACTTCGAGCCGTTGACCTTCGAGGACGTTATGGAGGTCTACCACGCGGAGTTGCAGTCCGGCCCTGTTGCCGGCGTCATCGTTCAGCTCGGCGGCCAGACTCCGCTGGGCCTTGCAGAGCGCCTGACCGAGGCTGGTGTTCCAGTCGTCGGTACCTCCGCTGCGGCAATCGACTTGGCTGAGGACCGCGGCGAGTTCGGCAAGGTACTGGCAGAAGCAGAGCTTCCAGCGCCAGAGTTCGGCACCGCAACCTCCTTCGAGGAGGCACGTTCTGTAGCCCGCGACATCGGCTACCCGGTCCTGGTTCGTCCTTCCTACGTGCTCGGCGGCCGCGGCATGGAGATTGTCTACGATGAGGACTCCCTGCGTGACTACATCGACCGCGCAACGGAAATCACCTCCGACCACCCGGTATTGGTGGACCGCTTCCTCGACAACGCAATCGAGATCGATGTCGATGCGCTCTGCGATGGCGAAGAGGTCTACCTGGCTGGCGTGATGGAGCACATTGAGGAGGCCGGCATTCACTCCGGTGACTCTTCCTGCGCGCTGCCACCGATGACTCTGGGGCCTGAAGACATCGATAATGTTCGCCGCTCCACCCGCGCGCTAGCTAAGGGCATCGGTGTACAGGGCCTGATGAACGTGCAGTACGCGCTGAAGGATGACACGCTGTATGTCATCGAGGCGAACCCGCGCGCATCGCGCACCGTGCCGTTTGTCTCCAAGGCCACCGGCGTGCCGCTGGCTAAGGCTGCAGCTCGCGTCATGATGGGCGAGTCCATCGCTAATCTGCGTGCAGAAGGCATGCTGCCTACCGAGGTTGATGGTGGTTCCTTGCCACTGGAGCACCCGATTGCGGTCAAGGAAGCTGTGCTGCCTTTCAACCGCTTCCGCCGCCCAGATGGTACGTTGCTTGATACTTTGCTCTCCCCAGAGATGAAGTCCACGGGCGAGGTCATGGGCCTAGCAAGTAACTTCGGCGCGGCTTTTGCCAAGGGCGAAATCGCTGCCTTCGGCCACTTGCCGACTGAGGGCACGGTCTTCGTCTCCGTGGCTAACCGCGACAAGCGCACCCTCATCTTCCCAATCCAGCGTCTGGCCTTCATGGGCTACAACATCGTGGCTACCGCAGGTACCGCACAGATGCTGCGCCGCAACGGCGTGGAGTGCGAGGTAGCGGTCAAGGTCTCCGAGGCAGCAGACGGCCAGGAGTCCATCGTTGACCAGATTCTTGCCGGCAAGGTCGACCTCATCCTCAACACCCCGGCTGGTTCAGACAACGCACGCCACGACGGCTACGACATCCGCGCGGCGGCTGTTTCCGTGGGCGTTCCGCTTGTTACCACCGTCCAGGGTGTTACCGCTGCGGTCCAGGGCATCGAGGCGCTGCGCATCGGCAACCTTGAGGTACGTGCACTGCAGGAGCTTGAGCATGACGCAAAGCACTAGCACCTTCGGCGAGCGGCTCGTCGCTGCCGGTGCCGAGCGCGGCAGGCTGTGCGTGGGCATCGACCCGCATGCGCATCTGCTGCGTGCTTGGGGCTTAAACGACGACGTCGATGGGCTACGGAGATTCGCGCGTACCTGCGTGGAGGCATTCGCCGAGACCGTCGCAATGGTTAAGCCGCAGGTGGCCTTCTTCGAGCGCTTTGGGTCTGCGGGCTTTGCGGTGTTGGAAGAGACCCTGCGGGACTTGCGTGAAGCAGGTTGCTTGACGCTTGCCGACGCCAAGCGTGGCGACATCGGCTCCACGATGGCCGGCTATGCTGCTGCATGGCTTAGCGATGATTCGCCGTTGTCCGCGGATGCAGTGACCGTCTCTCCATATCTAGGAGTCGGTTCGCTCCAGCCGGTGTTCGACCTGGCGGAAGAAAAGGGCAGGGGAGTCTTCGTTCTGGCTGCAACTTCCAACCCGGAGGCCGTGGCGTTTCAGTCCATCATGGACGAAGAAGGCGTGACGCTGGCGCAGGGCGTGGTCAACCAATGCGCCGCGCTCAATGCCGCGTACAAAGTCGCAGGACGTCCGGGCAACGTCGGCGTCGTAGTCGGCGCCACGCTTGCGCAGCCGCCTGTCCTAGACGAGCTGAACGGCCCGGTATTGCTGCCGGGCGTCGGTGCCCAAGGTGCTACTGCGCAGGACGTGAAAGTAATCACTGCGGCGGCCCCGCAGTTGGGTTTCGCCAACGTTTCCCGTTCGGTCCTTTCCGCTGGCCCGCAGGTTGTTGACCTGCGTGAAGCAGTGAAATCTTCCCTGGCAGAGGCCACCGAAGAGACCGCTTTTTAAGGTTATGGCGCGGCCGATTATAAGGCCCGCCATTTACCTGGTACTTTGAGAAACGCACCGCGATGACGTGCAGGAATTCCGTACAATACGGACCCAAATGATGTCATCGCGTAATCACCAGTGCTAGGATTGCCAGAAGTCGGTTCGCGCCGAGCCTGTGACTAGTGGTTTTAGTCGTTTTGCTCGGCACAGCGGGATTTTGATTCCCGTTTTCGCGACCGAATTCTGGTAAGACTTACTGGACGTAAATTATCAATCTAATGAAATCGGAGGAAACCCGTGGCCCTTCCAAAGTTGACTGATGAGCAGCGCAAGGAAGCTCTCGCAAAGGCCGCTGAGGCCCGCAAGGCTCGCGCCGAGCTCAAGGCTGCGCTGAAGCGCGGCGAAACCAACCTGAAGGACGTTCTGGACAAGGCTGAGACCGACGAGATCATCGGTAAGACCAAGGTCTCCGCTCTCCTCGAGGCTTTGCCGAAGGTTGGCAAGGTCAAGGCTAAGGAAATCATGGAAGATCTCGAGATTGCTCAGACCCGTCGTCTGCGCGGCCTCGGCGATCGTCAGCGCCGTGCCCTGCTCGAGCGCTTCGGCTACGGCGAATAAGATTCGCGATGTCTGACGCAACTGCACGCGGTAGCCTGGTCGTTCTGGCTGGGCCTTCCGCCGTGGGCAAGTCCACTGTGGTTTCGCGTCTGCGCGATGACGTCGACAAGCTGTACTTCAGCGTCTCAATGACGACGCGTCAACCCCGACCTGGTGAGCAGGACGGGGTTGACTATTTCTTCGTTACTCCTGAAGCTTTCCAGCAGCGCATTGACGCCGGTGAAATGCTCGAATGGGCGGATATTCATGGCGGGCTCCAGCGCTCCGGCACTCCTGCACAGCCTGTAAAGGAAGCAATGGAGGCAGGTCGCCCCGTACTCGTAGAGGTGGACCTGGAAGGCGCTCGCAACGTCAAGGCCGCACTGCCGGAAGCTAAGACCGTGTTCTTGGCGCCGCCGTCATGGGAGGTGCTCGTTGAGCGCCTGACCGGCCGTGGTACCGAGCCGCAGGACGTCATCGACCGTAGGCTTAAGACCGCACACGCTGAACTTGCCGCACAAGACGAGTTCGAGCACGTCGTTGTCAATGAAAATCTTGACGACGCCGTGGCAGCTATTAGTGCTATCCTGCAGGGATAGAACTAGATTTTGACCATTTCCAAGTGAAGTAAAGGTGCATGTGACTAACGTGACCACCCCTGCTAATGCTGAGGCCCCGAAGCCAGAGCCAGTGTTCGATCCGCCAGTGGGCATTACTGCTCCGCCGATCGACGAGCTCCTCGATAAGGTCTCGTCCAAGTACGCTCTGGTGATCTTCGCCGCTAAGCGCGCGCGTCAGATCAACAGCTACTACCAAGAGCAGGATGAGGGTGTCTTCGAGTTTGTCGGTCCTCTGGTAACCCCTGAGGCGGGCGAGAAGCCGCTTTCCATCGCTCTGCGTGAGATTGAAGCTGGTCTCCTCGATCACGAGGAAGGAAAGTAGAAGCTTTTAAATAGGCTTTGTCAGGCCCAGGTATCCTGCCGCCATCTTGGCGGGGGAACCTGGGCCTTTTGGCTTCTTGCAGGCGAATGATTTCCGGCCTGTAGAATTGGCCGGGTGAATCAAGCGAACCTTCATTCTTCTGCATCTTCTTCCGCGCCTTCTACTGCATCAGAAACATCCGCTCGGCCGCGCAATATCGTGGTGGGAGTAGCCGGTGGTATCGCCGCATACAAGGCTTGCCATTTAGTCCGCGACTTTAAAGAGCACGGAGATAGCGTCCGCGTTGTGCCAACTCAAGCGGCACTGCAGTTCGTGGGCGCGGCTACCTTTGAGGCGCTTTCAGGCAGCCCCGTGAGCACCTCGGTTTTCGATGATGTGGATTCAGTCCAGCACGTCAATATTGGTCAGCACGCAGACGCCGTTGTTGTAGCTCCCGCCACGGCCGATGTCATCTCCCGCATCGCCGCTGGCCGTGCCGATGACTTGCTGACGGCCACGGTGCTGGTGGCGACCTGCCCTGTCATCGTTGTCCCTGCAATGCACACCGAGATGTGGCAGAACCCGGCCACGGTGGATAACGTTGCCACCTTGCGGCGCCGCGGAATCACCGTGATGGAGCCAGCACACGGCCGCCTAACCGGCCGCGATTCGGGCCCGGGGCGTTTGCCCGAGCCAGAGCAGATTGCCGAGCTCGTGCGCACCGAGTTGGCGGGCTACCGCATGGGCCAGGGGCTTGCAGGCAAGAATGTCGTTATTTCTGCAGGCGGTACGCAGGAGAACCTTGACCCGGTGCGTTACTTGGGTAACCGTTCCTCCGGCCGGCAAGGCTTCGCACTTGCCGAGATTGCCGCACAACGCGGCGCGAACGTCACCCTCGTCGCCGGTAACACGGAGAAGCTGCCTGTTCCGTCTGGGGCAAAGGTTCGCAACGTTGTTTCGACGGCGGAGCTACAGGCGGCGATGGAGGAGGAAGCGCGCGATGCGGACGTGGTCATCATGGCCGCTGCCGTGGCCGATTACCGCCCGGCACACATTGCAGAGTCAAAGATGAAGAAAGGCCAGGCAGATGCCGAGCTTTCTAGCATTCAGCTAGTGGAGAACCCTGATGTGCTCAAAGGGATCGTCGCCAAGCGTGATGCAGGCGAGCTTAACCCCAATGCCGTCGTCGTGGGCTTTGCCGCGGAGACCGGCGATGCCACCCATTCCGCGCTCGATTTTGCCAAGAAAAAGTTTTTGAAGAAGGGCTGTGACCTCTTGATGGCCAACGAGGTGGGCGAGGGTAAGGTCTTTGGGCAGTCTGATAGCGAGGGCTGGATTTTAAGTCGTGATGCAGCGCCGCAAGTGGTGGCTCATGGTTCAAAGCATGTGGTCGCGTCCCAAATCCTCGACGCAGTACAAGAGATAATGGGCAACTAGATAAAAGCCTAATTGATTTAATAGACCGCTTGGTCTATGCTGGCTAGTTGTTAAAGCTTGGGGCCAGAACCATGCATCGAACGCTAAAAGAGCTTTCGCTAGTTAAGCTTTTCTGTCTGCACTAAGGAATATCTGTGACTTTAAACCCTGCACCGGCTACCCGTTTGTTCACCAGCGAATCCGTGACTGAGGGCCACCCGGACAAGATCTGCGACGCTATCTCCGATACCATTTTGGATGCGCTGTTGGAAAAGGATCCGAAGGCGCGCGTGGCAGTGGAAACCCTCGTGACCACCGGCCAGGTTCACGTTGTCGGTGAGGTTCGCACCACCGGCTACGTAGAAATCCCGCAGTTGGTCCGCAAGACCTTGACGGACATCGGTTTTACTTCCTCCGACGTCGGATTCGACGGCCACACCTGTGGCGTTAACGTCGCCATCGGCGAGCAGTCCCAGGAAATTGGCGCTGGCGTCGATACCTCTACGGAGGCTCGTGACCGTTCCGATGACTACGACGAGGAAAATGATACCGCCGGTGCCGGTGACCAAGGCCTGATGTTCGGCTACGCCACCAACGAGACCGATGAGTTCATGCCGTTGCCTATCGCACTGGCACATCGCCTTTCGCGCCGCTTGACCGAGGTTCGCAAGCAGGGCATCGTCGATCACCTGCGCCCAGACGGCAAGACCCAGGTGACCTTCGCCTACACCGACGATAACCGACCTTCCCACCTGGACACCGTGGTTATCTCCACCCAGCACGATCCCGAGGTTTCCCAGGAGTGGCTCATGGAGCAACTGCGCGAGCACGTCGTGGAATGGGTTATCAAGGACGCCAAGCTCGAGCACTTCTACGGCGAGGACACCACGCTGCTGGTCAACCCTTCCGGCTCCTTCATCTTGGGTGGCCCGATGGGCGATGCTGGCCTTACCGGCCGCAAGATCATCGTCGATACCTACGGCGGCATGGCTCGCCACGGCGGTGGCGCGTTCTCCGGCAAGGACCCGAGCAAGGTGGACCGCTCTGCGGCCTACGCCATGCGCTGGGTAGCTAAGAACATCGTCGCTGCGGATTTGGCTGACAAGGCTGAGGTCCAGGTCGCCTACGCCATCGGCCGTGCGAAGCCGGTGGGCCTGTACGTCGAGACCTTTGGCACTGCGAAACACGGGCTTGACGACGCCACGATTCAGGCCGCCGTCAACAAGGTCTTCGATTTGCGCCCGGCCGCTATCATCCGCGATCTCGACTTGCTGCGTCCCATCTACCGCCAGACCGCAGCCTACGGCCACTTCGGCCGCACCGACATTGAGCTGCCATGGGAGTCCACCGACCGTGCCGTCGCACTGCGTGAGGCTGCCGGCCTGTAGTATCAGAGCCTATGCCAGCTAGAACACCCGCCGCCCATAAACCGGTCGCGCGGGTGTTGCCTTTATTGGGCGTCGCCCACCTAGACCGCGGCTTCGATTATCGCGTCGACGAATCGCAGTCGGCTGCTGCTAAGCCCGGCGTGCGCGTGCGCATCCGCTTCAATGGGCGGCTGACAGACGCCATCGTTTTGGAGCGCCGCAATGACAGCGAGTTCGACGGCCAGCTGCGCTACCTCGACCGCGTGATTTCGCCCTATGCGGTCTACCCAGCTGAGCTTGCCGAACTCATCGAGTCCCTCGCGGCCCGATATGGGGCGGTGCGCTCAGACATTATTCGCTCCGCGATTCCGCCGCGGCATGCCAAGGCAGAAGAATCGGATCTCTCCACCTCGTGGGAGGAGATGGGCGAGGCACAAGAACCAGATCTTTCGGGGTGGTCGGCATATCAGCATGGTGAGTCCTTTGTGGACTCGGTATTGGCCGGCGGGCTGGCGCGTGCCGCCTGGCAAATTGCGCCGGGTGATGACTGGGCGAGTGCCGTCGCGGCATTGGCCGCGAAAGTGGCACTCGACGGCGGCGGCGTCTTGCTCGTGGTGCCGGACCAACGCGGCGTCGACAAGCTGGAAAAGGCTCTACGAAAGGTGGTCGCAGCCAAGCAGATCACCGTCTTGGGCAACGCCACGGGCCCGCAGGCACGCTACCGCCGATATCTTTCCGCTTTGGTGGGGCAGGCGCGCATTGTGCTGGGCACCCGATCGGCGGCTTTTGCGCCGGTGAAGAACCTACGCTTGGCGGTTATTTTCGATGATGGCAACGACAACCTCGTAGATAACTTAAAACCCTATGTCCACGCCCGCGAGGTGCTGACCACGCGCTCGGCTAAGGAAGGCTGCAGTCTGATTCTGGCGGGACATGCCCGCAGCGCAGAGACCCAGCTGCTGGTCGAATCTGGGTGGGCGCATGACCTGCTCGCTAGTGAATCCACGCTGGAAACACGGCGTCCTGCAATGACTGCGGTAGGGGCGTTTGGCCTGCAGGTTGCGCGTGATCTGCAGGGCGGAACCACCTCGGTTACAGGGCCTGCCTTCCAAGCTGCGAAGCGTGCGCTGGACCGTGCGCAGCCGGTGCTCGTGCAGGTCCCGCGGAAGGGCTACGCACCAATTCTGGCTTGCGGCAATTGCCGAGCCCCCGCGCGCTGCCGCCACTGTAACGGCCCCTTGGGCCTTGCCGCCGATAGACGCGGGGGAGATACGCACCATGCCTCCTTGCCCACGTGTCGGTGGTGTGGCCGCATCGAGTCGAAATTCCGTTGTGTCGAATGCGGCTCGCCGCGGCTGCGGGCTATCGTACTGGGCTCTGAGCGCACGGCGGAAGAGTTGGGACGGGCGTTTCCGAGTACCCGCATCGTTGTCTCGGGCGGCAACAAGGTCGTAGACGAGGTCGCAGATGAGGCGGCACTGGTCATCGCAACACCGGGCGCCGAACCGGCCGTCGCCCACGACGGGCACTACGGCGCAGCTTTGCTGTTGGATGCAGGCACGTTGCTCAACCGCCAGGATCTGCGCGCCACGGAGGAAGCTCTCTCTAAGTGGGCGTCTGCAGCTACCTTGGTCTGTTCGCACAAAAAGGGCGGTGAAGTGGTCATCGCCGCTGACGGTGAACTGCCGGTCATTCAGTCCTTGCTGAATTGGGACATGGTTGGTGCCGCACGCCGTGAGCTGGCGGGGCGTCGGGAAGTGCGTTTCCCGCCAGCAGTGCACATGGCTGCGGTCGATGGTGCCGATGTCAGTCTGGATCACTTCATGTCTATTGCGGAGCTACCGGAAAACGTGGAGGTTTTGGGACCCGTACCGTTGCCGCCGGGGCTGAGCCTGCCCGGTGAATATGACGAGCAGCGATTTGGGCCGCCACAACGCGTGTTGATAAGGACCCCGTTGGGCCCGCGTGCCCAATTAGGCAACGCCTTGCGTAAGGCCAATGCCGCCCGCAGCGCGCGCAAGGACGAGCTTCCTTTGCGCATCCAGGTCGATCCCATCCACATCGGCTAGTCCTTCCATACCCCGGTAGGCGGTGCCGGGGAATTGTTCCACTATTGTCGAGGGCAGCAAATAAAAGAGGAATCAACGTGGATCAGGCGAGGAAGGCTCCTATTAAATGGCACTAAGAGCAATCCGCATGTACGGCGACCCAGTTCTCACCTCCCGTGCGGCGGAGATTGAGAAATTCGATGCTTCACTCGCAGCGCTAGCGGCAGACATGCTGGAGACTATGGACGAGGCAGGCGGAGTAGGACTAGCGGCGAATCAGATTGGCTTGACCAAGCGCATCTTTGTCTACGATTGCTCGCACGTGCAAACGGGTTTGCGTGGCGCAATCATCAATCCCGTGTGGGAACCCATCGGACAGGCGACGCAGGATGGCCCTGAGGGCTGTCTTTCCATCCCTGGGATTTCTGAAAACACGGAGCGTTACGAAACCGTGGTTTTAAGCGGCCGCGATATCCGCGGTAACGCCATTTCTATGGTCGCCTCCGGGCTCATGGCGCGCTGTATCCAACACGAGACCGATCATCTCGATGGCGTGTTGTTCCTGGACAGATTGACTAAGGAAAGGCGCAAGCAGGCCATGCAGGTAATCCGCAATTCTGACTGGTTTAATTCTTAAAAACTACCTAGTATTTTTCAAAGCATACTTATAAAGGAGACGCCACAGCATGAGAATCATCTTCGCTGGAACGCCGGAACCGGCGGTCGTGGCACTGGAAAAGCTGATTGCCTCTGAACACGAAGTCGTCGCCGTACTTACCCGGCCGGACGCTCGCAAGGGGCGTGGGCGCAGCCTGCATCCGAGCCCGGTGAAAGAGCTGGCGCAAAAGCACGGCATAGAGGTGCTAACTCCTACCACGCTGAAGCCGGATACCGAGGATGGAAAGGCGCTGCGTGAGCGCCTGCATGAGCTCCAACCGGCCGCGATTCCGGTGGTGGCGTATGGCAATCTGATTAAACCGGACCTGCTGGATGTACCCGAGCACGGTTGGATAAACCTGCACTTTTCTTTGCTCCCGGCATGGCGAGGGGCGGCGCCGGTCCAGGCAGCGATTGCGGCGGGCGATGAGCGCACGGGCGCTACCACCTTCCGCATCGATGAAGGCCTCGATACCGGTGAGATTCTCGGAGTCGTGGAGTCAGATATCTCGGAGACCGACACTGCCGATGACTTGCTGACCCGCCTGGCTTTTAAGGGGGCAGATCTGCTTGTTGAGACAATGGACGGTTTGGCAGCCGGCAGCATCACACCGCGCCCGCAGGAAGGCGAGGCCACGTACGCCTCCAAGATTGCGGTGGAGGACGCGCAAGTGGATTGGACGGCACCGGCTACCGTGGTGGATCGCCACATCCGCGCGCATACTCCGGGGCCAGGCGCTTGGACGCTGCTGGATTCTCAGCGCGTGAAGCTTTCCCCGCTAAGCCTTGTCAAGGATGCTGAGGCTGGCGCGGCGCTTGTCGACGTCGTGCTCGAACCAGGTCAGGCGCACATTACGAAGAAGGCCGTATACGTTGGAACGGGCGAGGGGATTGTCAAGCTTGATCGCCTGCAACCCCCAGGAAAGAAGATGATGAACGCTGCAGACTGGGCACGCGGTCTTGGCGGTGCTAAAGAAGTGAGGTTTTCATGAGCGGCGGATTCCGTTCTCGTTCCAAGTCTGGCGACAAGCCTAAGGAAACGTCCCAGAATAAGGGGCGTGGTCAGTCTGGCAAACCTAATAAAGGTAATAGGCGGCCGGTGCGCAACAATGCGCGCGGCAGGAAAGAGAACCCATCCTTCGTGAAAGCAGCGCGCCGAGCGGGCATTGATGTCGCGCGCGCGGTTGCCTACGAGGTGCTGCGCCGCGTGCACAGTGATGATGCTTTTGCGAATCTCACCCTGCCGAAGGCGCTGCGCGTACACAAGTTGGAGGCCCGGGACGCAGCTTTCTGCACCGAGCTGACCTACGGTGCGTTACGCAGTGAGGGCGTGCTCGATGCCGTCATCGAAAAGTGCTCTTCCCGTGGGCTCGATGCCATCGCACCAGAGGTGCTCGACGCATTGCGTCTGGGTACCTATCAGGTGCTTTTCACCCGCGTTGAGGCTCACGCTGCGGTTGATACCACCGTGCGCTTGGTGGAGGCCGCCGGCTTCGAGAAGGCGAAGGGCTTTGCCAATGGCATTATGCGTACGGTAACGCGCACGCCTTCCGAGAAGTGGCTGGACAAGCTCGCGCCGAGTGGTGAGGTAGCAGCGCTTGCCTTCAAGCATGCGCACCCGACCTGGATTGCGGAATCCTTCGCCCGCGTCGTCGGCTTGGGCGAGCTGGAGGCCGCCTTGGAAGGGGATTCGCAGCGCCCGATCGTGCACTTGGTGGCACGCCCTGGTGAGATCAGCGCGGAGGAGCTGGCCCTTATGACCGGCAACGAGGAGGGCAAGTATTCGCCTTATGCGGTGTACATGTCTGCCGGTGATCCAGGCGATCTGGAGCCGGTCAAACAAGGCCTGGCCGCAGTGCAGGACGAGGGTTCGCAGCTTATCGCCCGCGCCGTTGCGGAGGCGCCGCTGGAAGGGGAGGATTCCGGACGCTGGCTGGATCTGTGCGCCGGCCCTGGCGGTAAGGCGGCGCTGATGGGTGCGCTGGCGCGTATTGAGCAGGCCACCGTTGATGCAGTCGAGGTCTCACCGCACCGTGCGGAGCTCATCAAAAAGACCGTGGCGGATCTCCCGGTGCGCGTGCACGTGGGTGATGGCCGCGAACCTGGCCTGGAGCCGGGCTTCGACCGCGTGCTGGTCGACGCCCCGTGCTCCGGCCTGGGTGCTTTGCGCCGTCGTCCAGAGGCGCGTTGGCGGAAGGCCGAAAGCGACATTGCTGACCTCAATGAGCTGCAATTTGAGCTGCTCGAATCCGCGTTGCGGCTCGTCCGTCCTGGCGGCGTGGTGGTTTATTCCACCTGTTCTCCAGATCTTAGGGAAACGCGCGACATTGTGGACCGCGCCGTCGCCAAGCTGGGCGCAGAGGAACTCGACGCGCACACACTAATTCCAGACATGGGGGATGTGGGCCGCCATAAGTCGGTCCAGATGTGGCCGCACCGTCATGGCACGGATGCGATGTTCTTCGCAGCTTTGCGGCGCACGAACTAGGCGCTGAGCCGGTTTCGCGGCGAGGCGTCGCAGGGTAGGTCTAGACTATGGGGCATGTCTGCTCCGATTATTTCCCCATCCATCCTCGCCGCTGACTTCTCCCGCTTGGGCGAAGAAGTGCGCGCCGTATCCAACGCTGATTGGATCCACGTCGACATCATGGATGGTCACTTCGTCCCCAACCTTTCCTTTGGCCCAGACATCACCAAGACCGTTGACGCAGTCACGGACCAGGTGCTTGATGTGCATCTGATGATTGAGGAGCCAGAAAAGTGGGTGGAGACCTACGCTGCAGCCGGCGCCGACTGCATCATTTTCCACGCGGAAGCTGTTGCGGATGTGGCGGCCAGCCTTGCCTTGGCGGAAAAGATTCGCGGGCTGGGCGTGCGCGCAGGTATCTCGGTCAAGCCGGATACCGCAATTGAGCCGTGGTTGGACAAGCTCGCTAGCTTTGATTTGGTGCTCGTGATGTCCGTGGAGCCGGGCTTTGGCGGCCAGAAGTTTATGCCGGAGATGCTGGATAAGGTGCGTGCTTTGCGTGCAGTCATTGATGATGAAGGGCTTGCAACTCTCATCGAGATCGACGGTGGCATTTCGGCGGAGACCATCCGTGAGTCAGCAATGGCTGGCTGCCATGCTTTCGTTGCCGGTTCTGCAATTTATAAGCAGGAGGATAAAGCTGGCGCAGTCGCGGAATTGCGCGAGCTGGCCACCCTGTAGAAGACCGTGAATAGAGCTTTGAATCGGAAGCTCGCAAAAGCCTGAAAGAATTTTCATGAAGCTTGATTTAGAAGCAGCCCTGCTGCGTGCAATGGAGGCTGGCCAGTCTGTCCGTGGTACCACTAGCCCCAATCCGCCTGTGGGTGCCGTCATTTTAGATGCTCAGGGCGAATTGGTTGGCACTGGTGCCACCCAGCCGGCAGGAGGTGCGCACGCGGAAGTAGTGGCTCTCAATGAAGCCGGGGAGGCTGCGCGCAATGGCACTGCGGTGGTCACCCTTGAACCGTGCAACCACACCGGGCGCACCGGTCCGTGCGCGCAGGCTCTTATTGATGCTGGGGTTTCGCGGGTCTTTTTCCTGCATGGCGATCCAAACCAGGAAGCAGCCGGGGGAGCGAGCACCCTGCAAGCAGCTGGGATTGAAGTTGCACAGGTTGCGGCACCCGTTGACAAGGATGTTCCCGACGCGCTCTTGCCGTGGTTGCGTGCCATCGAAATGGGCAGGCCACACGTCACCCTCAAATTTGCGCAGACCCTCGACGGGTTCACCGCCGCAGTAGACGGCACCAGCCAGTGGATTACTGGCGAGCATGCCCGCGCCTGGGTGCACGTTGACCGCTCACAACGCGACGCCATCTTGATCGGCACGGGCACGGCCTTGGCCGATAACCCGTCGCTTACCGCCCGCCGCCCAGACGGCAGCCTTTTTGAGCAGCAGCCGCGCCGCGTGGTGATTGGTCGCCGCAACTTGGAGGACGCGGGTGCGGCGGCCGGCAACTTGCGCGAGCTCGGCTACCTGCAGTTTGAGGACATCGACCAAGCCTTGTGCGAGCTCTATGCGGATGGCGCACGCGATATTTTGGTGGAAGGCGGGGCAGGTCTTGCTAGCTCTTTTCTCAACGCAGGCTACGTCGATGCCGTGCAGGCTTATATTGCCCCGGTTCTTTTGGGCGAAGGCCGCGGCGTATTGGCGCATCCGGTGGCCCAGACCTTGAGCGACGCTAAGCGTTTCCGCCGCAGTGCCACCAAGGTCTTGGGCGATGACGTCTTAATTGAGTACGTGCTCAATTCGCCGAGTTAGACACACAAAGTCAACAACTCATAAATAGAAGGAATTTGCTTGTTTACAGGACTCGTAGAGGAACTAGCCACTGTCTGCTCCATTGAGGAGCAGGGCGATGCGATTCGGCTGGGGATAAGGGCGCCTCACGTGCTAAGCGACGCCGCGCTCGGTGACTCGATTGCGGTCAACGGAGTCTGTCTTACGGTGGCAGCGCTGGATGGCGATGCTTTCGTCGCCGACGTCATGGCCGAGTCGTTGCGACGCTCGGCGCTGGGGCAGTTGCGCGAGGGCTCCGTCGTCAACGTGGAACGGGCGCTTTTGCCCACCACGCGTTTGGGCGGACACATCATGCAAGGCCACGTGGATGGCACCGCAGAGCTTTTATCGCGTACCCCTTCGCAGAACTGGGAAGTGCTGCGCTTTAGCCTTCCCCAAGACCTTGCACGATACGTCGTCGAGAAGGGCTCAATCGCAGTTAGCGGCACCTCGTTGACCGTAAGCGCAATCGGAGCGGACTGGTTTGAGGTGTCGCTGATTCCAACCACTCTGCGCGACACAATCTTTGGCACGATGGAGGTCGGCGCTGCCGTAAACCTAGAAGTAGATGTGTTGGCCAAGTACGTTGAGAAGATGTACGGGCCTAACGCGCAGGACGCAAACCACAGGGGCTAAAGTAAATCTTTATGACCGCAGCAGAATCTTCCGTCAAACTCGACACTGTTGAACAGGCCATTGCTGATATTGCGGCCGGCAAAGCGGTGGTTGTGGTTGACAACGAAGACCGAGAAAACGAAGGCGACCTCATCTTCGCCGCGGAGCTGGCAACCCCAGAACTCGTGGCCTTCATGGTCCGCTACACCTCCGGCTATATTTGTGCGCCGCTGTTGCCACAAGATTGCGCGCGCCTGAACCTGCCGCCGATGATGGCGCTTAACGAGGACGTGCGCTCTACCGCTTACACGGTGACAGTGGATGCAGCGACGGGCACCACGGGAATCTCCGCGGGCTCCCGATCGGAGACTATCCGGCGCTTGGCTGATCCGACCACCACGGTCTCTGATTTCACCCGTCCGGGTCACGTGGTTCCTTTGAGCGCACGCCCAGGTGGCGTTCTGGAGCGTGACGGCCACACGGAAGCTGCTGTTGATCTCGCACGCTTGGCGGGGCTGCGGCCGGCCGGCGTTTTGTGCGAGATCGTCTCCGAGGAAGACCCCACCGATATGGCGCGTTCGCCGGAACTGCGACGCTTTGCCGATACCCATGGGCTGACCATGATCTCCATCGAGCAGCTCATTGATTGGCGCCGCCACAAGGAAACCCAGATTCGCCGCTCGGTGGCATCGCGCCTGCCCACCGATCACGGCCTGTTCAATGTGCTGGGATACACCCATGACATCGACGGCAACGAGCACATCGCGCTGGTTGCAGGCGACGTCGAGGAGCTTCGCGGCGCGGAAGACGTGCTGGTGCGCGTGCACTCTGAGTGCCTCACGGGTGACGTGTTTGGATCCCGTCGCTGTGATTGTGGCCCTCAGCTCAACGCTTCGCTCAAGGCGGTTCAGGAAGCCGGACGTGGCGTGGTGATTTATCTGCGTGGCCAAGAAGGCCGCGGCATTGGCTTGGTGAACAAGCTGAAAGCCTATCGTTTGCAAGACAAAGGCCTTGACACCGTCGATGCCAATCTCGAGCAGGGCCTGCCCGAAGACGCGCGCGAGTATTCCGTGGCGGGTCAGATTCTGCGGGACCTTGGCATTGCTTCCGTTGTCCTCATGACTAATAATCCGCACAAGGGTGAGGGTTTGGCCGGCTTTGGTGTCGATGCTTCTCAGCACACTACGCTTGCTGTGGAAGCAAACGAGGACAACATCACCTACCTGCGCACCAAGCGTGACCGCATGGGCCATGACCTGCCGCAGGTTGAACACTGGGATATGCAGCATCCAGCAGGTGGTGCCCACGACGCGAATGATGAAGACCACCGCAACTAAGCACTAAGAAAGGTTTCCGATGGCTAAAGAAGGCTTGCCTGAAATTGAATTGGTCCCCGCTGAGGGGATCCGCGTGGCTGTCGTAACCGCGACGTGGAACGCCGAAATCTGCGACCAGCTGCACAAGCGCGCTGTAGAGACTGCTCGTGCATGTGGCGCGCAGGTGACCGAGACTCGCGTGGTTGGGGCACTCGAACTTCCCGTCGTGGTGCAGGCGGCGGCCCGGACCCACGATGCCGTGGTTGCGCTGGGCTGCGTGGTAAAGGGCGGCACCCCGCACTTCGATTACGTGTGTGACTCCGTAACGCAGGGCCTAACCCGCATCGCTCTAGACGAGTCCACTCCGGTGGGCAACGGCGTGCTCACCGTGAACGAGTATTCACAGGCAGTCGATCGCGCAGGCTTTGCCACCTCAGATGAAGACAAGGGCGCGGAGTCGATGGTGGCGGCTTTAGACACGGTATTGAAATTGCGTACACTAGATGGGCTGGCAGGCTAGGCCAGCCTGTAAACCACGAAGAAGGAACTAATGACTGACGCACAAGAATCTGGGGCCCGCGAGACGTCGACACGCACGCAGCTTACCGACGCCGAGGTTCTGGCCTACACCAGTGCGGATCCGTTCGCGCAGACTTCGACGAAGCCGTGGATTTATGAGGCTAAGTCGCAATTTTTGCGCAAGGTGGCCATCGGTTGGGTCATCCTCGTCATGGCTATCCATATTTTCATGGGCCTTACCTTGGATATCTCCTTCACCGGTGCTGCCGTCACCACTATCGATAAGTTCGCTTTCCCCGGCGTGGGCCTGCTTATCTCGGTTCTGTCTTGGCTGGCCCTGACGCGCCCGCGCTTGCGTGCGAATGAAGACGGCGTCGAGGTGCGTAACATCGTAGGTACCCGTTTTTATCCTTGGCAGGTCGTCTACGGACTATCCTTCCCAGAGGGCGAGCGGATGGCGCGCATCGAGTTGCCCGACTTCGAGTATGTGCCGGTCTGGGCACTGCAGGCTGGCGATAAGGCCGCCGTTATTCCGAAGGTTCGCGCTTTCCGCGACCTTGAAGCTAAGTACATGCCGCAGGATTAACAAGTGGCAGATCCCGCTACCTATCGACCAGCGCCAGGCACTATTCCCACAGAGCCTGGCGTTTATAAGTTTCGCGATGAAAACCGCCGGGTAATTTACGTAGGCAAGGCCAAGAACCTGCGCGCACGTTTGTCCAACTATTTTCAGGACATCACGCAGTTGCATCCGCGCACGCGCCAGATGGTGCTTACCGCTGCCTCTGTGGAATGGACCGTGGTTGCCAGCGAGGTGGAAGCGCTGCAGCTGGAATATACCTGGATTAAGCGCTTCGACCCGCGGTTTAATGTCATGTACCGCGACGATAAGACCTATCCGATGCTCGCGGTATCGGTAGGAGAGACCGTCCCACGCGCTTTCTTCTACCGTGGCCCGCGGCGGAAGGGCGTGCGTTATTTTGGTCCGTATTCCCATGCTTGGGCGGTGCGCGAAACCTTGGATCTGCTCACGCGCGTGTTCCCCATGCGCACCTGTTCTAAGGGTGTCTACAACCGGCACGAGCGCTTGGGTCGTCCGTGTCTTTTGGGATATATCGGCAAATGTTCGGCGCCCTGCACGGGTGCGGTATCGAAGGCAGATCACAGGGAGACCGTAAATTCGCTGGTTTCCTTTATGAACGGCAATACTTCGGCCGTGACCCGTGAACTCACCCAGCGCATGGAGCAAGCCGCGGAAAACCTCGAGTTTGAGCTTGCTGCGCGCTTGCGCGATGACTTAGGCGCAATCAACAAGATCATGGAGCAGCAGGCCGTCGTGTTCAATGACGGAACTGATGCGGATCTTATTGCCTTTAGCTCTGATGAGCTGGAGGCCGCTGTGCAGATCTTCCATGTGCGTGACGGCCGCATCCGTGGCCAGCGCGGCTGGGTCGTAGAACGCTCAGGCGACCAAGCTCCGACGGGGCCGTGGGAAGAAGGCGAAAGCGATCCGGCTTTGCCGGCGTTGATGCAAAACTTCCTGATCCAGTTCTATTCGGATGCCGCAGACCGCGAGCAGCAAGAGATGGAGGAAGACGCTGCCCTTAGCAGGCGCGGTGTGGACCAGGAATCGCATACCGAGACCCGCCGCGGCAACGTGATTCCGCGGGAGATCTTGGTGCAGGCCATGCCGGACGAGTCGGCTGAAGTCATCTCCCTGCTCGAGGATCTGCGTGGGGCACAGGTGAATATGCGGGTACCGCAGCGCGGCGATAAGCACTCCCTGATGGAGACCGTCGAGCGCAACGCTAAGGAGCAGCTGCGCCAGCACAAACTCAAGCGCGTCGGTGATCTCACCGCGCGTTCGGCGGCCCTGCAGGACATCCAGGAAGCCTTGGGGATGGACCAGGCGCCGCTGCGCATCGAGTGCACCGATATCTCCCATATTCAAGGCACCGATGTGGTTGCTTCCCTCGTGGTCTTTGAGGACGGTCTGCCACGCAAGGCTGATTACAGGCGTTACCGCATCAAGGAGGCGGCTGGTGACGGTCGCTCGGATGACGTCGGCTCCATTGCCGAGGTAACCCGCCGCCGTTTCAAGCGCCATAAGGAGGACAAGCTCGCCAACCCAGACGAGGAAGTCGAGGAGTCCACCTTCGACGACGAGAATGTGCAGGAAGAATCCGCAGAAGCGGGACGTCGTTTTGCCTACCCGCCGCAGCTATTCATCGTGGACGGTGGCGCCCCGCAGGTTGCAGCAGCGCAAGAGGTATTTGATGAACTCGGCATCGTGGACGTGACCCTCGTCGGCCTTGCAAAGCGCTTGGAGGAAATCTGGGTCCCGGGTGATGATGAACCGGTTATTCTCCCGCGTAATTCGCAGGCCCTGTACTTGCTCCAGCAGATCCGCGACGAGGCACACCGCTTTGCTATTAGTTATCACCGCCAGCAGCGTTCCAAGCGTATGCGTTCTTCGGTACTGGATTCGGTGCCGGGCTTGGGGCCGCAGCGCCGCACCGATTTGGTCAAGCACTTTGGCTCGGTGAAAAAGCTCAAGGAAGCTTCGGCGGAGGAGATCGCAGCGGTAAAGGGCTTTGGCCCGAAACTTGCCGGTGTGGTCTATGAACACCTGCATGGTTAAAGAAAATCAGCGTTCTATAAGTCTTCGCGGGTTAAGATAGGCTCCATGACGCACTTAGAATCCCCGCCCATCTTCATCACCGGTATGTCGGGTGGTGGCTTGACTTCCGCAGCCAAAGTCTTGGAGGACAAAGGCTACTACGTCGCCCACAACATCCCGCCGAAGGCCATCGTTGATCTTCTCAAGCTGTGCGCGATGGAGGAGACCAAGGTTAAGAAGGTCGCAGCGGTAACTGACGTGCGTTCCCGCATGTTTCCAGGTTCGCTGCTGGAGACCATCGATGAGGTTAGCGAACTCGGCATGAAGCCAACGGTACTGTTTCTCGATGCACGCGACGACGTTTTGATTCGTCGTTTCGATTCCGTGCGCCGTACCCACCCCCTACAGGGCGGCGACACGTTGAAGGCGGGCATTCAGAGGGAGCGAAAAGCCATCGCGCATTCCCGCGAGCGTGCTGACATCATCATCGATACCACCAACCTCTCCATCCATGATCTGCGGCGGGCGATGGAGGCCGCCTTCGGTGATATGCGTAAAGACGTCCAGCACGTCACCGTCGAGTCCTTTGGCTTCAAAAATGGTTCGCCTCGCGATGTAGACCTTGTGCTTGACGTGCGATTCTTGCCCAATCCTTATTGGGTTCCGGAGCTGCGCGGCTACCGCGGCACCGATGAGCCGGTCTCGGATTATGTCTTGGCGCATCCTGCCGCCGAGAAGTTCATTGAGCACTTTCTGGACATGTTTGGGACCATGCTCGAGGGCTATCGTCACGAGGGCAAGAACTTCATCACCGTTGGCGTCGGCTGTACGGGCGGCCACCACCGTTCCGTTGCCGTTGCCGAGGAATTGACCCGGCGCCTGCGTCAGCGCGGAGACCTCGAGGTAAATGCTCTGCACCGCGATATTCAACGCGGCTAGTTTTTCCTGTTTCCTTGCACAATTGACCCGGAAAGCTTATAGATCCACTAATGACTCGACAAACCCACATGGCTTGCCTCGGTGGTGGCCATGGTCTTTATCAAACCCTTCTTGCTGCCCAGATGACGGGCGTGGACAGGATCTCTGCCATTGTTACCGTCGCCGATGACGGCGGCTCTTCAGGGCGCCTGCGCCGTGAGCTGGAAATCATTCCGCCCGGTGATCTGCGCATGGCGCTGGCCGCACTTTCCGATGACACGGAAACTGGCCAAATGTGGGCAGAAACGTTGCAACATCGTTTCCGGGGCAACGGTGCCATGGCAGGGCATGCCGTGGGTAATTTGCTCATCGCTGGCTTGACTGAGGTTCTCGGCGACTATCAGGCGGCCCTGGATAAGGTGGCCCAGCTGACCAATTCCCGCGGCCGCGTGCTGCCGGTGGTCAATCAGCCGCTGGACATCGAGGCGGAGGTCGCCGGGCTTGACGACGATCCCCGCATCATGCGGGCCGTACGCGGCCAAGTGGCGGTGGCTTCCACGCCGGGTCAGGTACGTCGCGTACGCATCCTGCCGGCGCATCCACAGGCCAATCCGAATGCTTTGGCCGCGCTTTCCGATGCCGACCTCATCACCATCGGCCCCGGATCTTGGTTTAGCTCGGTGCTACCGCACGTGCTGGTGCCGGAAATCGTGAACACTGTGAAGAACTCTTCCGCGATGCGCGTGGTTGTGCTGAACCTTTCCGCAGAGCCGGGCGAGACTCAGGGCTTTTCTGCGGAGCGGCATCTCCACGTGTTGGCGCAGCATGCGCCGGAACTGCGCATCGACCGAGTCTTGGTGGATTCCAACGCTATCCCGAGTGAGAGTGAGCGCAGCTATCTGCAGCGCGCCGCCAACGTACTGGGCGCCCAAGCGGTATTCGCTGACGTTAGCCTGCGTGATGAAAACGGAGTGCGTTTAAACAAGCATGATCCACACAAACTTTCTGCTGCGCTGAAGGGATTGCTCGAGCAAAGCTAGCCTGGTGCGGCCAAGGAATTATCGTGCAGGCTAGACTAGTGTTTCTCTATGTCTGTATAAGGCATACCGTGACTGCGCAGGCCTGGATGGATGATCCTTGGTCTGTGCAGCAAGAATCATTGAGAAAGGGGCAAGGACTTTGTCTGCTTCATTGACCGAACAGGTCAAGGATGAACTCACAGCAGTCTCCGTTCCACGCCAGTCCGCTCGTGCCGCGGAAATTTCCGCTATGTTGCGCTTTGCCGGCGAGCTGACCGTGAGCGGGGACCAGATGGCCTACGAAATCGAAGTGGACAATCTGCGCATTGCCGAGCGGCTCATCGAAGCCCTCGATGACCTCTACAGTGTCAAGGCTACCTCGCAAGTTGTGGGGCCGGCCGGTTCGCAGAAGAAGTCTCGCGTTCAGCTGCGCGTTTCCTCCGGTGCAAAGGAGCTAACGCGTCGCCTAGGGTTGGTCACTCGTTCGGGCCATCCGGTGGTGGGGCTGCCGCCGCAGGTAATCTCGGGCTCTATCGCTGACAACGAGGCCGCATGGAGGGGCGCATTCCTTGCCCAAGGAACGCTGACCGAGCCGGGCCGATCGTCCACCCTCGAGGTGCTGTGCCCTTGCCAAGAAGCCGCGCTGGCTTTGGTGGGCTGTGCACGCCGCCTAGGAATCTCTGCAAAAACCAAGGAAACCCGTGGCGCCGATCGCGTCGTTGTGCGCGATGGCGATGCTATTGGCGCGTTGTTGACCCGCATGGGCGCTCAGGAAACCCGCTTGACATGGGAGAAGAAGCGCGTCAAGCGCGAGGCGCACGATACCTCGAAGCGCCTTGATAACTTCGATGACGCTAACCTGCGCCGTTCTGCGCGTGCTGCGGTAACCGCGGCCGCCCGCGTCGAGCGCGCGATGGAAATTTTGGGCGACGACGTGCCCGAGCACCTCGCAGATGCGGGTCGCCTGCGCGTCCAGCACCGCGAGGCCTCCTTGGAGGAACTGGGTCGCCTGGCTGATCCTCCAATGACTAAGGATGCTGTTGCCGGACGTATCCGGCGCTTGCTTTCCATGGCAGATAAGCGCGCCGAGGAGCTCGATATCCCGGACACCAACGAATCGATCACAGAGGACCTTTTTGACGAGTCGTAGACTTTCTAGCTCAAAAAGTTTCTGATTTTAAGGCTTCGATCAAAGCCTTAGCCGCCAGCCGCCTTGTCCGATCGGACGGGGCGGTTTTGTTCGGGCAAAACAGGCACATTCGGGAGTAGGCGAATACTTAACACCGAGCATTGCTGTGTCTGGTACCTGCTGGATATGGCTGCTAATCCGCGCTGAGCTGGGGGAGTGATATATCCCACCCCAGGCAACATAAACCAACATATACAGACAAACTCGGGAGTAGTGCAGGGGATTTTCAGTGCGGATTAGGCATGTGGGCGAAAGATTGTACGCCTGTTTTTGCCTTACGTCATTACCTGGTTCTAGAAAGCCTCGGGGCGGCCCTTTTGCCGCTGCATGCTTGGTGTTTGCTCGGTAGTATCGGCCGTGTTGGGAAAACTCACCGAGGTTCTTCGCACCAAAGACGAACTATAGGAGATGCCTCGGAGCCCACATAACTTTTACTCGATTTATAGAGGAGAAAAACAGTGACCATCCGCGTAGGCATCAATGGCTTTGGCCGCATCGGCCGCAACTTCTTCCGTGCAGTTGCCCAGGGCGACTCCGACCTCGAGGTAGTTGCAGTCAACGACCTCACCGACAACGGCAGCCTGGCAAACCTTCTCAAGTACGATTCCGTTCTCGGCCGCCTCGACGGCGAGATCACCCATGATGACGAGTCCATCACCGTCAACGGCCACCGCATCGCAGTTTCTGCTGAGCGCGATCCAAAGAACTTGAACTGGTCCGAGCACAACGTTGACATCGTTATCGAGTCCACCGGCTTCTTTACCGATGGTGAGGCAGCAAAGGCTCACATCGAGGCTGGCGCTAAGAAGGTCATTATTTCTGCACCGGGCAAGAACGTTGACGGCACCTTCGTCTACGGCGTCAACTCCGACGAATACGACGCTGCAAAGCACAACGTTATTTCCGCAGCTTCCTGCACAACCAACTGCCTGGCACCGATGGCAAAGGTCCTTAACGACAAGTTCGGCATCGAAAAGGGCCTGATGACCACCGTTCACTCCTACACCGGTGACCAGCGCATCCAGGATGCACCACACAAGGACCCACGCCGTGCACGCGCTGCAGCGGTCAACATGGTTCCGACCTCCACCGGCGCTGCAAAGGCAGTTGCACTGGTTCTTCCGGAGCTCGAAGGCAAGCTGGACGGCTACGCAATGCGCGTTCCGACCATCACCGGTTCCGCAACCGACCTGACTTTCACCGCTTCCCGCGACGTCACCGTTGAGGAAATCAACGCTGCAATCAAGGAAGCCGCTGTTGGCGAGTTCGGCGAGACCCTCGCATACACCGAAGACCCAATCGTTTCCACCGACATCATCACCGACCCACACGGTTGCATCTTCGACGCCGGCATGACCAAGGTCTCCAACGGCAACCTCGTCAAGGTCCTTGGCTGGTACGACAACGAGTGGGGCTACACCAACCAGCTCGTGCGCACCACCTCCTTGGTCGCTTCCAAGCTTTAAGCTCGGCGCTTGCAAGTCCTAACTAGAGGCTTGGCTTAGATGTTCTACCGGCTCACGTAATTTCCCGCCCAAGGGTCATGCGTGGGCCGGTAGTCTTGTATAGAACGTTTTTTAAAGATTTCAATGAAGGAGAATCCAATGGCTTTCAAGACCCTTGATGACCTCATCGCAGAGGGTGTGGGCTCCCGCCACGTCCTCGTACGATCCGACTTCAATGTGCCGCTCGACGAGGAAGGCAACATTACTGACTCCGGACGTATCACCGCATCCCTGCCAACCATCAAGGCACTCGTTGAAGGTGGCGCCAAGGTCATCCTTTCCGCACACTTGGGCCGTCCAAAGGGCGAGGTAAACGAGAAGTACTCCCTGGCGCCGGTAGCAGAGGCTCTTTCTGAGGCACTGGGTCAATACGTAGCGCTTGCTGGCGACGTAACCGGTGAGGACGCACACGAGCGCGCAAATGGTCTTAACGACGGTGACGTCATGCTGATCGAGAACGTGCGTTTTGATGCTCGCGAGACCTCCAAGGATGAGGCTGAGCGCGGCGCTTTCGCTGATGAGCTCGCTGCCTTGGCTGCGGATAACGGCGCCTTCGTCTCCGACGGTTTTGGCGTTGTCCACCGCGCGCAGGCTTCCGTATACGACGTCGCTAAGCGCCTGCCGGCGTTTGCAGGCAAACTCGTGCAGAAGGAAGTCGAGACGCTCGCAGCTGTCGCTGAAAAGCCAGAGCACCCATACGTGGTTGTCCTCGGCGGCGCGAAGGTCTCTGACAAGCTCGGCGTCATCGAAGCGCTGGCAGATAAGGCTGACAAGGTCATCATCGGTGGAGGCATGTGCTACACCCTGCTCGCGGCACAGGGCTACAACGTTCAGAACTCTCTGCTGCAGGAAGACCAGATCGACAACTGCAAGGACCTGCTCGAGCGCTTCGGTGACAAGCTCGTTCTGCCGGTAGATCTCATCGCCGCTACCGAGTTCAACGCTGATGCGGAAAACAAGGTTGTCGCCCTCGACGGCATCCCAGAGGGCTGGATGTCCCTAGACATTGGACCTGAGTCCGTTAAGGCATTCGACGAGGTTATTGCATCCTCTAAGACCGTATTCTGGAATGGTCCGATGGGCGTATTCGAGATGGAGGCATTCTCCAAGGGCACCGAAGGCGTTGCTAAGTCCATCATCGCTGCCACCGAAAACAACGGCTCCTTCACCGTCGTCGGCGGTGGCGACTCCGCCGCTTCGGTTCGCCTGCTTGGCCTGAATGAAGAGGGCTTTTCCCACATCTCCACCGGCGGCGGCGCATCCCTCGAGTTCCTCGAGGGTAAGGAACTGCCGGGCGTATCCGTTCTGCAGGCATAAGCGCCGCAGTTACACAGGCCTACGCACAAAACCCCGAAAGGAAAATTTTCCATGGCACGTAAACCACTGATTGCCGGTAACTGGAAGATGAACCTGGACCACAAGGAAGCAATCGCCTCCATCCAGAAGTTCGACTTCTCCCTGCCGAAGGACTACTACGACAAGGTCGACGTCGCCTTCATGGTGCCGTTTACTGACCTGCGCACCATGCAGACCCTCTCCGAGGGCGACAAGCTGCTTCTGACCTACGGCGCACAGGACATCTCCAAGCACGATTCTGGCGCCTACACCGGTGAGGTCTCAGGCAAGATGCTCGCATCCTTGGGCTGCAAGTGGGCCGTAGTTGGCCACTCTGAGCGCCGCGAGTACCACGGCGAGACTGACGAGCTCGTATCGGAAAAGGCTGCTGCAGCACTCAAGCACGGCTTGAGCCCGATCGTCTGCGTCGGCGAGCCGCTCGACGTTCGCGAGTCCGGCACCCACGTTGACTACGTGGTCAACCAGACCCGCAATTCCCTCGCAGGCCTGTCCGCTGAGGACTTGTCTAAAACCGTCGTTGCCTATGAGCCTGTCTGGGCCATCGGCACCGGCAAGGTTGCCTCTGCTGACGACGCCCAGGAGGTTTGCGTTGCAATCCGTGCTCTCGTGCGCGAACTTGCGGGCGAAGAGGTGGCAGAAGGCATTCGTATTCTCTACGGCGGTTCCGTCAAGGTTGACTCCGTCGCTGAGATCGTGGGCAAGCCCGACGTCGATGGCGGGCTAGTTGGCGGCGCTTCCTTGGTAGGCGACGAATTTGCCAAGCTCGCTGCGAACGCATCCACCGTTGTCTAAGCACCGAGTCAAGAAATAGGTACCGGATAACCAGCGCTACGCATGTGGGTCGAAGTATTCTTCGGCCCGCGTCGTGGTGTAGAGTAGTCCGGAGTTAATTAATAAATTCTGAGAGGAACGATCCTATGATCTTGGCACTGGAAATCATCTTGGTGATTGCCGCGATCCTCATGTCCATCTTCGTGCTGCTGCACAAGGGCAAGGGCGGCGGACTTTCCAGCCTCTTCGGCGGCGGCGTCCAGTCCAACCTTTCTGGCTCCACCGTCGTGGAGAAGAACTTGGACCGCTACACCATCGTGATGGTCATTATCTGGTTGGCCTGCATCGTAGCACTCAATCTGATCCAGGCATACGCCGTTTAAAGCCTAAGCAGGCTTAAAGAAAGGCCGCGCTTCCTTTACTTTTAAGGAAGCGCGGCCTTTTACTTTTCTGCTTATTCTTCGTTGCTTATTCTTCGATTACCGTCGCGGCGTCGTCGCTTAGGAAAAGAATGGTTTCGCTAGTGCCATGCGCACCGGCTGCAGGCCATTCGATGGCGGGGGAGCCAGCCACGATGTGGGAGGCCGCCTCAGCCTTTTCCTCACCGGAGACCAAGAACCACACACGCTCGGAGCGGTTAACCGCAGGCAGCGTCAGCGTGACTCGCTCTGCTGGTGGCTTGGGAGAGTCGGGGACTGCTACAACGAGGTCTTCTTGTTCCATTACTGCCGCAGAATGCGGGAACATGGAGTTGATGTGGCCCTCGCCGCCCATGCCGAGCAGATGTAGGTCGAAGCCGTTAGGTGCGAACTCCGAAATCTCGCCCGCATAGGCCTTCGCCGCATGTTCCATGGCGATTGCGCCCAAGTCGAGACCGTGAATGTGTTCTTCCGGAACGCCCGCTGCGTGCAGGAGTGCCGCACGGGCCTGGCCCTCGTTGGAATCAGGATCGGAGACTGGAACATTGCGCTCATCGCCAAAGAAAACGTGCACGCGGGTCCAATCGATGGCCAAGGCTGGGTAATCCTCACTCTGCTGCTTCGCAGCGGCATCGAGGCGAGCCAGCTCGCGCAGGGTTCCAATGCCGGCACCACCGCCGGTGAGAACGACGCGCGCCACGCCGTCGTTGTGAAGGCCGCCGCCCGGGGCCTGGACCGACGTGACTACGTCGATGAATTTGCGGGCGGCAGAGGATATGAGTTCGTCTACATCGCTCACGCGGTGAAGAGTGACCATGTGTGTTTGATCCTTAAAAGGGTTATAAAAAATAAAGGTGTACGACTAACTGTAGCCCACGCGTGACAGTGCGCGAAGCGAGTGCGCATATGTCTTGTCAGAGTCGAGGTGGCGCAGGTCCTCAGAGAGGATTTCTGCCTGCGAACGCACGCTCAACGAGACCAGGGAATCCGGGGAACCCGGAACCTGTACACGGACGGTGCTAACGTCGACGACGTCGACTGTTACGTGTGAGGATACGCGGTTAAAGCGCAGGGAGTGGATAGGAAACGCCCCCGGCTCCGGAGCAGCCGTTGTTTTCCTGGTTACCGGAACACCCAGGGCGTCGACAAGCCAGCCCGCAGCAAAGTCAGCGGCCGGGCTTTCTGCCGCTCCGCAGATCTCCACGGACTCGACCGGCTCATGTGGGTGGCGGTCAAGCGCCGATGCTACGATGCCGCGCCACAGGGTAATGGCTGCCCAAGACATATCCGAGTCCCCCGGGGTATAGCCGCGGGAGAGCTGCATGAGCTCCTCATGGCTCGCCCCATCCCCGTAGGCCACGTTGGTGATCCGGCGCTGCGCCAGCTTGCCGATTGGGCTCTGCGCTGGATTAGCTGGGCACTTGGTGGGCCACCAAGCAACCAGTGGCGTATCCGGAAGCAGCAGCGGGATAACCACGGACTCGGACTGCTCAGCTAGGTCGCCGTGCAGGTGCATGACGACAATCTCCGAGGCACCAGCCTCACCGCCGACGCGCAGCTCGGCATCGAGGTGGGTTTCCTTGTCGCCGGAGCCGGCGATGACGACGAGCACGCGGGAGGGGTGCTCGTGCGAAGCGTCGCGAACGGAGGCTAGGATTCCCTCGATATCGTCGCCCTCGTTAGCGGCAACAATAAGTGTGAGCACGCGGCCAGTGGTCAGCGTGTAGTGCTCCTGCGCCTCAACGAGCTTCTTGGAGATCTTGCGGGTCGTGGTATCAGGCAATGGGATAATCATCGCTGTAGCCTCCTTAAGGGCGACGCCAGGTATGGCCCCGGCGGCGCAGCATCGTGTTGGCGGATTCAGGGCCCCAAGTGCCCGCTGGGTATTCTTCTGGCTGCCCGGCCTTGGCCCAATAGTCAAGAATTGGGTCGAGGATGGACCAGGAGAGCTCGACTTCCTCGTTGGTCGGGAAAAGCGAGGACTCGTCGAGCAAAGCATCGAGGATGAGGCGCTCATAAGCCTCAGGAGATTCCTCGGTGAAGGCCTCTGCGTAGGCGAAGTCCATGTTGACATCGCGGACTTCCATGGTGGAACCCGGCACCTTTGAACCGAAGCGCATTGTTACGCCCTCGTCTGGTTGGACGCGAATGACCACGGCATTCTGGCCGAGAGACTCTGCCTGACCGTTGTTGAACGGCTGGTGCGGGGCGGTCTTGAATACCAGTGCGATCTCGGTGACGCGGCGGCCGAGGCGTTTGCCGGTGCGCAGGTAGAAAGGCACACCGGCCCAGCGACGGGAGTTGACCTCAAGGGTGCAAGCTGCATAGGTCTCAGTGGTAGAAGCAGGATCGAATCCGTCCTCCTCACGCAGGCCCCGCACGTACTCGGAGCCCTGCCAACCTGCAGAATACTGGCCGCGGGCAGTGGTCTTGTTCAACGGGTGAACCGGCTGGGTCGCGCGCAAGACCTTGATCTTTTCCGCCTGCAGTGCCTCCGGTTCAAAGGAAGAAGGCTCTTCCATAGCTACGAGGGCGAGCAGCTGCAACAGGTGGTTCTGGATGACGTCGCGGGCGGCGCCGATGCCGTCATAGTAACCGGCGCGGCCTCCCAAGCCGATGTCCTCTGCCATAGTGATCTGCACATGGTCGATGTAGTGCGCATTCCACATCGGCTCGAAGATCTGGTTGGCAAAGCGCAGCGCCATAATGTTCTGGACGGTTTCCTTGCCAAGGTAGTGGTCAATGCGGAAGACGGAAGACTCCGGAAAGACCGCGTTGACAATCTCATTGAGTTCACGAGCAGATGCTTGGTCGTGGCCGAAAGGCTTTTCAATGATGACGCGGCGCCAAGAATCGTCAGCGCTGTTGGCCATGCCAACGCGCTCAAGCTGGTGGCAGATGCTGGAGAAGAACTCCGGTGGAACAGAAAGATAATAAGCCCAGTTGCCGCCGGTACCGCGGGAGGAATCTAGCTCCGCCAAGCGTGCGGACAGGGCGTCGAAGCCGGCGTCATCAAAAGCTCCGTGCACGAACTCGATGCCCTGCGCCAGGTGCTGCCAGACGTGCTCGTTGAACTTGGTACGGGCGCCTGCCTTGACTGCGCCCATCACGTAGTCGCAGAACTCTTGTTTGTTCCAGTCACGGCGGCCATAGCCCACCAAGGTGAAACCAGCGGGCAGGAGGCCGCGGTGTGCAAGGTCGTAAATGGCGGGTAGCAGTTTCTTATAAGCGAGGTCACCGGTTACACCGAAAATCACCATGCCCGAGGGACCGGCGATGCGCGGTAGGCGCTTGTCCTTCGCGTTGCGCAGTGGATTTACCCAGGCGCTCGTTTCCGTCACAGGGGGTTCCTTTCCCAATTTAATTCTCCAGCGACACATTCTAGCGACAAGCGCCCCGCCGAGGTTAGTCAGCGGGGCGCGCGGCCAAAGAGGCGGCCGCAGCTACAGGCGAGCGGCCATCGATTCCAGAAGTTCTTCCCAAGCGGCGACGAACTTATCGACGCCCTCTTTTTCCAGGACTGCGAAGACATCGTCGAAGTCGATACCGAGTTCTGCCAGCTCGGTGAAGACGGCTTCTGCCTGCTCGGTGGAATCGCTTAGGGTATCACCGTGCAAGTTGCCTTCTGCTAGCACTGCGTCGATAGTTTTTTCCGGCATGGTGTTGACCGTGTGCGGGCCAGCCAACTCGGAAACGTACAAGGTAGCGGGGTAGTCGGGGTTCTTAACGCCCGTCGACGCCCACAGCGGGCGCTGCACATTCGCTCCTGCGGGAAGATCGCCTGCCTCCAGCAGCTCCTTCTTGAACAGGGCGTAGGCGCGCTGGGCATTGGCGACGCCCGCCTTGCCGCGCGCTGCCAAGGCAGCATCGCTTCCGATTGCCTCGAGGCGCTTGTCGACTTCGCTGTCCAAACGGGAGACGAAGAAGGAAGCCACGGAGTGAATCTTGGAAACGTCGTGGCCGGCCTCCTCGGCGCGGCGCAGGCCCTTCTTGAAGGTGTCGATGACTTCACCGTAGCGCTCGACGGAGAAGATCAAGGTGACGTTGACGGAGATGCCATCGGCAAGCGCGTCAGCGATGGCCGGAAGGGAACCCTCGGTGGCTGGAACCTTGATCATCAGGTTCGGACGGTTAACGCGCGCCCACAGCTCGCGTGCCTGCTGGATGGTGGCCTCGGCATCGGCGGAGATGCGGGGATCGACCTCGATGGAAACGCGCCCGTCGCGGCCTAAAGATGCCTCGTAGATTCCTGCGAACATATCGCATGCGCGGGCAACATCCTCGATGGCAAGGGCATAGACGGCGTCGTCAGCCTTTGCTCCCTCTTCCTTAAGCTGCGCAATCGCGGCATCGTAAGCGGTGCCCTTGGACATCGCAGCGGCGAAGATGGCCGGGTTTGTGGTGACACCCACGATGGACTTGGAGGAGATGATCTCCTCGAGGTTGCCGGAGTCTAGGCGCTCGCGGGAAAGATCGTCCAACCAGGTAGAGGTACCGAGTTGAGCGAGTTCATCAATATGCGACATGTTTTCCTTACTTGCTAGCGGTGATGGATTCGTGGGCGGCGTTGACTACGGCTTCGGTGGTGATGCCAAACTTCTCGAAGAGCTCGCCGGCTGGGGCAGAAGCGCCGAAGTGCTCGAGGGAGACATTGCGGCCGAAGGTGCCGGTGTACTTGTACCAAGGCATTGCGAGAGCAGCCTCGACGGAGACGCGGGCGCGGACTGCGGAAGGCAGCACGGACTCGCGGTAGGCATCGTCCTGCTCGTCGAACCATTCCAGGCATGGCGCAGAGACAACGCGGGTGGCGGTGCCTTCTGCTTCGAGCTGCTTTGCGGCCTCGACAGCCAGCTGCACCTCGGAGCCGGTGGCCAGCAGGATGACGTCTGGGGTTTCCTTGGATGCTTCTACCAAGACGTAGGCGCCACGACGTACGCCCTCGGCTGCCTTTTCCTTGGTGCCGGCAAGCACCGGCAGGTTCTGGCGGGAAAGCGCAAGGCCCTTTGGAGCTGCCTTGTACTCGAAGGCGGCGGCCCAAGCCTGCGCAGTCTCGTTGGCGTCGGCTGGGCGGATGACCGAGAGATTCGGGATTGCACGCAGGGCGGCCAAGGTCTCGACCGGCTGGTGGGTTGGGCCATCCTCGCCCAAGCCGATGGAGTCGTGGGTCCAGACGTAGTAGGTATCGGTGGACATCAAGGCACCGAGACGGACGGCTGGGTACTGATACTCGGAGAAAATCAGGAAGGTGCCGCCGTAAACCCGGGTGTTGCCGTGCAGCGCGATGCCGTTCATGATTGCGGACATCGCGTGCTCGCGAATACCGAAGTGGAGGTTGCGGCCGTAAGGCTTAGCATCCCAAGCGCCGGTGGTGATGGACTCAGGGCCGAAGGAATGGGCGCCCTTGATGACGGTGTTGTTGGAGCCAGCCAGGTCGGCGGAACCGCCCCACATCTCCGGAACTGCAGCAGCCAGTGCCTGGATGGTGGCCTCAGAGGCCTTTCGGGTAGCGATGGAATCGCCCTCATCCCATTCCGGTAATTCTGCTGCGAAGTTCTCCGGCAGCTTACGTGCCTGCATACGGTCGAAGAGTGCCTTGCCCTCTGGGCTTGCGGCAGCCCAAGCGTCGAACTTTTCCTGCCACTTAGCGTGCGCCTCTGCGCCGCGCTCACGCAGCTTGCGGGTGTGGGTTATTACCTCGTCGGAGACCTCGAAAGTCTTTTCTGGATCGAAGCCCAGAACTTCCTTGGTGGCGGCAACCTCTTCATCACCTAGCGCAGCGCCGTGCACGCCGCCGGTGTTCATTTTGTTTGGTGCCGGGTAACCGATGACGGTCTTGACGCGGATGAAAGATGGGCGCTCGGTTTCCTCGCGGGCGGCCTGTGCAGCGGCCTCGAGTGCTACGACGTCTTCACCGGACTCGACGGTCTGGACGTGCCAGCCGTAGGCCTCGTAGCGCGCGACGACGTCCTCGTTGAAGGCGATGTTCGTATCGTCCTCGATGGAGATGCGGTTGTCATCCCAAAAGACGATGAGGTTGCCCAGCTTCTGGGTGCCCGCCAGCGAGGAAGCCTCGGCGGTAACGCCTTCTTGCAGGTCGCCATCAGAGGAGATGACGTAAACGAAGTGATCGAACGGGGACTCGCCGGCCGGGGCTGCGGCGTCGAAAAGCCCGCGTTCCTTGCGGGCCGCCATGGCCATGCCGACTGCGGAAGCCAAACCCTGGCCGAGCGGGCCGGTGGTAATCTCCACGCCGTCGGTGTGGTTGACCTCCGGGTGGCCTGGCGTCAGCGAACCCCAGGTACGTAGAGATTTGAGGTCGTCCAGCTCCAAGCCGAAGCCGCCCAAGTAAAGCTGGATGTACTGCGTCAGCGAGGAGTGACCAACTGAAAGAACGAAACGGTCGCGGCCGGCCCACTTCACATCGTTCGGGTCATGATTGATGACGCGCTGGTACAGGGTATAAGCCAGCGGTGCCAGGGACATCGCGGTGCCTGGGTGCCCAGACCCGCACTTTTGGACAGCATCTGCTGCGAGAACGCGGACGGTGTCGACCGCGCGAGTATCCACATCAGTCCAGTCAGCCGGATAACGGCGCTCGACCATGGCTTGCAACTCTGGGGTCAGCTTTTCTTGCGACACTGGGGACGCCCCTTACTTTGTGGATCGGTTGATTATTGACCCCTCAAGTCTAGATGTTTTGATTAACGGGTGGTGGATTGTCACGGATTGTGGTGGATTATCTAAAACGGTCCAAGAAACTGTAGGCTGGCATGGTTAAGAAGCCTTGGTTAAAGGCGGGGGAACTTTCTAACCCCCGAAGCCGACAACTAATTTGCGGCCATAACCAGGCGGCCACAAAAAGTTACCCCGCGCCAGATACTGGAGGAATATTCCTTGGAGACGTTAAAGGCCTATTTTGCGCTGACGAAGCCGAGGATCATTGAGCTTTTGCTAGTCGCTGCAATTCCGGCGATGCTCCAAGCGCAGCGTGGTGTTGAATCCGTCACGGATAACTTCTGGCTAATCCTTTCCACCATCTTCGGCGGCTGGATGGGCGCTGCGGCTGCCCACACCTTCAACAATGTGGTGGACTATGAGATTGACCAGAAAATGCAGCGCACCCGCGCCAGGCCGCTCGTGCGTGCGAGTATCTCGCGCCGCAATGCTGCCATCTTTGCGTGGGTGATGTTGGCGCTTTCGGTCTTCTGGCTGGGCGTTCTGGCGCACTCCTGGCTGGCAGCGTTCTTCGTCATCCTGACTAACTTCTTCTATGTCTTCGTCTATACGAAGTTTTTGAAGATGCGCAATTCCCAAAACATCGTCTGGGGCGGCCTCGCTGGCTGTATGCCGGCGATGGTGGGTTGGGCAGTAATCCGTGACAATGCCCCTGCTGGTGAGCCCGATAAGTGGTGGCAGGCCATCGTGCTGTTCCTTATTATCTTCTTTTGGACACCGCCACATACGTGGGCACTGGCAATGAAGTACAAGGAGGACTACCGCAAGGCAGGCGTTCCGATGCTTCCGGTAGTCGCCCCTGAGGTCGAGGTAACCCGCCAGATTGTCTGGTACACAGTCGGTACGCTCATCGTGACCTTCCTGATCATCCCTGCTGCCTCGTGGATCTACTTGGTGGCTGCAGTTGGTTCCGGCGCCGTCTTCTTGTGGATTGCCATTGCACTCCACCGCGGCGTCAAGCAGGGCGAAAAGGTCAAGCCCATGCGCTTGTTCATCTACTCCAACAACTACCTGTCGGTCTTGTTCATCGGCCTATCTATCGACGCCGTGCTGGGCTGGGAATCCATCGGCAGCATGCTTGGCTGGTCGACGGCCTGGTTCTAACACAATCAGCCAACTTGGTGGGCCAGAAGGTGAACTAGAACAAGCGGCAATAAACTAGCCTAGTTATCCTCGCGCACTCTTAAGACGATAGAACCGGTGGTCTTGCGCTCTTGGAGATCGCGATGGGCCTGTGCTGCTTCTGCAAGTGGGTAGGACGCTGAGACGTTGAAGACTACGTCGCCGTCGGTTACCGCCTGAACGACTGCTTGGGCGCGCATTTGGAACTCGCCTTCTTGGGAGGTCCATGCACCCAGAGAAGGCCGAGTCAAAAAGATCGAGCCGTGCTTGTTGAGCAGCTGTGGATCCATCGGAGGAACCGGACCGGAGGCCGCGCCAAAAAGTGCCACGGTGCCGCGTGGGCGCACCACTTCGAGCGACTCCATGAAGGTATCCTTGCCGACGCCGTCGTAGACAACGTCCACACCGAAACCACCGTTGAAGCGGCGAACCTGCTCAGCAAGACCTTCGCCGTAGCGGAACACTTGGTCAGCGCCAGCCTCGTATGACAAGGCTTCCTTTTCATCGGTCGAGACTACCGTGTAAACCGTGGCACCGGCTGCCTTAGCCATTTGGGTGAGGATAAGCCCCACGCCTCCTGCGCCTGCGGTGATAAGGCAGGAGGCGCCCTCGCCGAGCTGGTACACGCCATTCGCCAGGTAATGAGCGGTCATTCCCTGCAGGAGCATGGAACCGGCTACCTCAGGCGGGAAGTCATCGGGGACCGCAACGATGCGGTCGCGCGGCACGCATACTTGCTCCGCATAGGAGCCGAAAGCGTGGTCCCAAGCCACCATGGTGCCCTCGGCGATTTCGCCCTTTGGATCGTGGACCACGCGACCAGTGCCCTCGAGGCCGAGGATGAAAGGAGGCGTGGCGCTGTAGATGCCTTCGCGGTAATAGGTGTCGATGTAGTTGACACCGGCCACGATTACGTCGACAAGCAGCTGATCCTCGGTAGGCGTGGGTGCCGAAGTCTCTACATACTCGAGGACCTCTGGGCCACCTTTGTGGTTGACCTGAATTGCGTACATGCTTCAAGGCTATCGCAGCTACTCGCATACATGCAGGAAAACCGCTCCACCGAACGGCACCAAGGCCAGTTCGAAGAGGTGGAGCGGTTCCGCGGAAGACTGTGAGGGCTCGGGAGTCTATATCCTTTTTGAGCTTTACTTAGCTAGTGCTGCCTGCCGCGCAGCGAATTTTTCTTCGGCTGCTGGGGAGCCAGTTTTTAGGCCCGCTGTGCCGTTGACGCGGCGAACACCATGCGCCCATAGGAGAGCGGTGAATGCGGTGACTACGGAAGACATGCCGATGTGGATTGGCACCGTCCAGCGCGGGATGTGCATGTAGAACTGGGCGACGCCGATACCCCATTGGATGAGAATGCAGGCGATGAGCATCCACGCGGCCTTCTTGACCAAAGCTGGTGCTTGAACGCGGTAAAGCATGAAGACCACAATGACGGTGAGGATCAGGTAGGCGTACATGCAAATCGCATGAGCCACGGCCATCATCTCGGTATCGACGTTGAGGCGCCCTTCCATGCCGACGCCATCGTCGCCAGAGTGGACACCAGAGCCGGTGACCATGGTGCCGGTGGTGAGAACCACGGCGAGGGCAATGGATGCCATCGCGGCCAACACGCGGATGGCCTGCGGGAAGATCTGGGTACGCACGCCGTCGTCAGGCTCAAGGATGCGGGAGTAAAGCATTGCAGCCAACCAGACGAGAACCATCGATGGCAGGAAGTGCAGCGCCACGGCCCACCAGTTGAGCTTCAATAAAACGGAGATGGCGCCGATGATTGCCTGAACCACGATGCCGGCCAAGTTCAACCACGCGTAAACCTTCAACTCAGTGCGGCGGCGCGCCATATGCATCGCCATGATGGCAGCCACTGCGGCGGCCGTGACGACGAAGGTAAGTAGGCGGTTACCGAACTCGATGAGTTGGTGGATCCACGGTGCTGCGCCGGAGAGAGGAACAAGCGAGCCCGGGTGGCACTCGGGCCAGGTGATGCAGCCAAGGCCGGAACCAGTAACGCGCACAATGGCGCCGGATACGGTAATGCCGCCTTGGCAGACAAGCAGAATCATCGCGATGAAACGCTGCGCCTTGATGGCGGGCGTCGCCTCGCGGAAAAACGTAGATACTTTGTTACCGGAATTCACGTTAAAAAGACTACCGCTCGGACAGGCTCGGAACGAAACCCCGAATGCCTGCGGGAGCGAAAAAGATAAAAGTCACATTTGCTGCCAGAAATGGAACTTTTTCGCGGTTGCATTTCGCAGTTTCCAAATGGTGAGGTCGACTTGGTGAGGTGAGGCTACACCAGTCTCAGCGCAATACTCGGGTCACAGCTGTTACGGGGTGACCTCACCATTTGCAGATGTGGGCCCTCACCAAACGGTTCAAGCCCGCGTGGTGCAGTCAGGTGCGCGATTAGCCCTCGAAGCGGAACCAGCGCACCGCTGCGAAGGAGGCGGCGCCGGCCCAGGCGAGGAGCACGAGTAGTTCCTGCCAGGGGAGGGTGTGGTTGAGGGCGTCGGCAAGCGCGCTTGCCATCGCGACCGTGGGCACCACGGTAAGGATGCCGTCATTGCTCAAGCCTTGGGTGTACATGGCCCAGCCCACGACTCCCATCAGAATGAACCAGATGAGGTTCGCAACCGCGAGGACTACCTCGGAACTTAAAGTACCGCCGAGGAGCAGGCCGAGCGCGGTGAAGGCGCACACGCCCAGGATGAGGGTGATAAGCCCCAGCAAGATGCCGCCAAGGCTAGCCCGAAGGCCAAGCAGGAAGGCAACGCCGCCGAGGACGAGGACTTGGACCGCGACCATTGAGAAGACAGCGGCAATCTTGCCCACGATGATGGTCCAGGCCGGGACGCCGGAGGCGCCAGTTCGCTTCAGTGCGCCGTAGCGGCGGTCAAAGGCCAGCGCAATGGCTTGGCCGGTAAAGCCGGAGCTTGTGGCCGCCACCGCCAAGACCATAGGGAATATTTCCTTCAGGCCGTGGCCGGTAATGTGCTCCATCCGTGCCGCGCCAATCAAAATGGCTAGGGGAATGACGATGCTGAGCAGTTGCTGCTCACCGTGGCGCAGCATGAGTTTGGACTCGATTAGGCCCTGAGCTCGTGCCATGGTCCAGACGCTGGCACGCTGCGGGTGAGGCTGAAAGGTTCCCGGTTCGAAACGCGTCATGATTACTCCTTAGCTGCGCAGCTCGCGGCCGGTGATGTCGAGGAAGACGTCCTCAAGGTTGCGGTGGGTGGTGTCCAGGTTGCGTAAGGTAACGCCTTGCTGGGCAAGCTCCTGGGCCAGGCGGGCGATGACGTCTGGGGTAGCCGGGGTTTCCACGCGGTAATGCAGTGGGCGGGTGGCCTCAGTGGGCAGCCCTGCCGCGTTGAGCGCGTTAAGGTCCACCTCGGTGGCTGTCTCGAAAGTGATGAGCGGTGAGCCCGTGGATTCCATGAGCTCTGCCGTTGTACCCTGCGCCACCATGTGCCCGTGGTCCACGATGACAACGTGGTCAGCCAAAGCCTCGGCCTCGTCCATCAGGTGGGTGGTCAGAACGGTGGTTACTCCGTCATTGCGGAGCGCGCGGATGAGATCCCACACGGCCAAGCGGGATTGGGCGTCGAGTCCTGCAGTTGGTTCATCGAGGAAGACCAACTCCGGGCGGCCGATGATTGCCAGCGCTAGGGACAGGCGCTGTTGCTGGCCACCGGAGAGGCGCCGATAAGTGTTTTTCTCCACTCCTTTAAGCCCCAGCTGTTCAATCAGCCAGTCGGGATCGAGCGGGTTTGCACTGTACTTGGCGCTGAGCTGTAGCATCTCGCGTACGCGGATGCCAGAGTAGGAACCGCCGCCCTGGAGCATGATGCCGATGCGCTCGCGCACGGCGTCGGGATCGGTGCTGGGATTAAGGCCCAAGACGCGGATGCTTCCCGACGTCGGCTTCTTAAAGCCCTCACACATCTCGATGGTGGTGGTTTTGCCGGCGCCGTTAGGTCCAAGCAGGCACAGCATCTCGCCGCGTTCTACGCGGAAGCTGAGCCCGTCGACGGCCCGTTTATCGCCGTAGGACTTGACCACGTTGCTGAGCTCTAGCGCTGGTGCTCCATCGAAAGTTGCATTCACGAGTGCCTAGTTTAGGACACTGATTCGCGAACGGCGTAATAGCACCATCCACAGTCCCATGACCACGAGATAAGTCACGATAGCTGCGGTATAAATGACCACGATTGTGCCGGGCGGTAGGCCAAGGCCGCGAGGGAGCACGAAGAAACTCATCGCCGCAGAATATATAACCACCGTGATCCGGAAGATGAGACGGTTGGCCCACGCCGCCAAGGGCAGCACGGCCCACAGGATGTACCACGGGTGGACCACTGGGAAGAAGATGACCAGCACCAAGGTGGCGATGCCGAGGCCGCCTACCGGGTGGATGCTGCCACGATATGTGGCTAGCAACATACGCAGCATGAAACCGGCTGCGATGATAACACCGATGGTACGGGTGAAAGTGAGGATGGCGTCGGTGTGATCGCCCAAACCTAAGAGCATTCCGAGGAAGCCAGCACTGACGCCGACTGCAGTACTAGAGGACAACCACGAGCGGATGGATGCTGCGCCGCCTTGCCCGGTTATCCAGCCAAGCCCGATTCCGGAAGTCAGCGTGACAAGGGCAATTGCGGCCAACAGGATGAAAAACTGCAGGGCGACGGCGCTACCGATGGCGCGTGGGGTGGAGTATCCGCGGCGGATGAATAGCACGCGGGCGAGCGCCATTCCAACGAATCCCAGCCCGATGAAGCCCGTAACCTTGACCATTCCGGCGCATGAAATGAGCAATCCCGAGCATAAAAAGTACAGCCACGCCGGAGCGCCGCCTAGGCAGTCGACGCCGCGCAGGCCGAGCTCGACGCCGACCAAGGCCAATCCCAACATGACCGATTCATTGTGGATGCCGCCTACCAGGTGCAACGTGGTCAGCGGGTTGAGGATGCCCAACCACAGTGCGGACTCGGGCGAGACTCGACAACGGATAGCCAACTGCGAGATGGCCCAGCCGGCGGCGATTATGCCGGCTAGCGAAAGCAGCCGGTGTGCGATAACCCCCAAGATGATTGAATTGCCGGTGAGCAGGCTGACTATCCCGGCCAACCCGAGTGCGACGGGGCCATAAGGTGAGGGCGAGTTAGCCCAGATGAAGGGGACCGAGCGAGCCAAAGGATCGGCTGAACCGAGGAGCTCCACCGGGCCCCCAGAGTATGGGTCGAGGCCCTGGGTGACGATGGAGCCGTTGGCCAGATAGGAATAAATGTCCTGGGTAAAAAGGGGCGCAGTGAAAACAAGTGGGATAACCCAACCAGCCCAGGTACGCCAGAGCTGGCTTTCAGTAACCAACCGGCGCGGCCGCGAATGCTCGCCATTGCTTTCGGTGTTGCGGAGAGGCGTTCCAACAAACGGGGCCATGAGCACCCATGCGGTGACCATCAGGCCTACGCCGCAGAAGACGAGGGCAGAAGCCGATTGCAACATGCGCGACATCAATGAGCCGAAGGGCACGTTGTCATAGGGGTTGCCTACTACGGGCAGTGCGCCGGCCCCAAGGCCGCCGACGGCGATGAGGATGGCACCCAGCGTGCCCATCCATCGCAGCACAAAGAAGGCACGCAGCTGGGCGATGGTGGTACGCGGGCGAGCGGCGTCTTCATCTGGCAGAAGGTCGTAGAGTGCGCCGGGCAGGGAGCCGGGTGCATCTTCGCTATTTCCATCGGCATGCAGCTGCGCGGAACGCGATCCCGCACTGCCAAGACGCGGGAGATCCTGGCGGATACCCGTGAGGAAAGCAGTGAGGCGTTGTTTCATAAATGTTTACTCTAGCGGGCCGCCAATTGGCTTGGGGGTGAGGGCTCGCCACGCCGGGTACCTGCGTTGGTGGAAATTGGGAATGAATTAGGGAACACTAGTGTTGTCTAAAAATAGTCGTTCGCTTTCAAGACGGGAGGTGTAGCAGATGGTCCCAGAAAAGGAGACCAGGACCACTGAAGGCGATACCCGCCGCCAGGTCATGCTTCTCCTCCTTAAGGATGGGCCGGTTACGGCCTCGTATCTTGGCGAGCGCCTAGGTCTTTCGGCCGCCGGTATCCGCCGGCACTTAGACATTCTGGTGGAAGAAGAGCTCACGGAGGTGGTCCAGCGTAAGTCGCTCGCGGCTGGCCGCGGCCGCCCCGCCAAGCATTTCCGCCTCACAGACCGCGGGCGTGCACAATTCGGGCATGCCTACGACGCGCTGGCTTCCGATGCCCTGAACGCCCTAAGGGCGGCAGGTGGAGCCGAGGCCGTGCGCAGTTTTGCAAAGGCCCGCTTTGAAAAGCTCCTTGAGGACGTGCACCCGCTTATCGGGGAAGATGAGTCCGTAGAGGAAGTGGCCCAAAAGTTGGCTGCTGTCTTGGACGAACATGGCTATGCCGCGACCGTCAACAGTGCCGGTTTTGGTGTGCAGATTTGCCAGCACCATTGCCCAGTCGCCCATGTGGCTGCAGAGCATCCGGAACTATGTGAGGCTGAACAGGAAGTCTTTTCTGCCCTGTTAGGTAAACACGTGCAGCCCTTGGCTTCTATTGCAGATGGCCATGGAATCTGCACCACAAACATCCCCTTGACAAACATCCCCTTGACACCGGTTAACCAAGACCGGGAAACAAAGCATTAGACGAAAGGAGCGGGTTATGACTCAGGCACAACCGGCGCCAGGCCTCGAGACCAAGATGAGTGATGACGAGATCATCTCTTCCATCGGTGGTTACGAGTACGGCTGGCACGATTCCGACGAAGCGGGCCAGGCAGCTCACCGAGGACTCAGCGAGGACGTTGTCCGCGATATTTCTGAGAAGAAGAACGAGCCGGAGTGGATGCTGGAATCCCGTCTGAAGGCGCTGCGCATCTTTAACAAGAAGCCGGTTCCAACGTGGGGCCCGGATCTCTCCGCTATTGACTTCGACAACATCAAGTACTTCGTGCGCTCCACTGAGAAGCAGGCGCAGACCTGGGACGATCTTCCTTCTGATATCAAGGAGACCTACGACAAGCTGGGTATCCCGGATGCAGAAAAGAAGCGCCTGGTCTCCGGCGTTGCTGCGCAGTACGAGTCTGAGGTTGTCTACCACAAGATTCGCGAGGACCTGGAGGCCCAAGGCGTTATCTTCGTCGATACCGATACCGCAGTGCGCGAGTACCCGGAAATTCTCCAGGAGTACTTCGGCACCGTCATTCCGGCTGGCGATAATAAATTCTCCGCGCTGAACAATGCCTGCTGGTCCGGCGGCTCCTTTGTCTATGTTCCAAAGGGCGTGCACGTGGATATTCCGCTGCAGGCATACTTCCGCATCAACACCGAGAACATGGGCCAGTTCGAGCGCACCCTCATCGTCGTTGAGGAGGACGCTTATGTTCACTACATCGAGGGTTGTACCGCTCCTATCTACAACTCCGATTCTTTGCACACCGGCGTTATCGAGATCGTCGTGAAGAAAGGCGGCCGTTGCCGCTACACCACGATCCAGAACTGGTCCACCAACGTCTACAACCTGGTTACCCAGCGCGCAAAGGTGGAAGAGGGCGGCACCATGGAATGGGTCGATGGCAACATCGGTTCCAAGGTCACCATGAAGTACCCGTCTTGTTGGCTGACCGGCGAGCATGCCAAGGGCGAAGTTCTCTCTCTGGCTTTCGCTGGCGAGGATCAGGTCCAGGACACCGGTTCCAAGATGCTGCACATGGCTCCGCGTACCTCCTCCAACATCGTGTCTAAATCCGTCGCCCGCAACGGTGGCCGCGCGGCTTACCGCGGCCTGGTGCAGGTCAACGCGAACGCATCCAACTCCACCGCGAACGTCGAGTGCGACGCATTGCTCGTGGACAACAATTCGCGTTCCGATACATACCCGTATAACGACATCCGTAATGACCACGTGACCTTGGGCCACGAGGCAACGGTGTCCCAGGTTTCCGAAGAGCAGCTGTTCTACCTCATGTCCCGCGGCATCGCGGAAGAGGAGGCAATGGCGATGATCGTGCGCGGCTTCGTGGAGCCAATCGCGAAGGAGCTTCCGATGGAGTACGCCCTCGAGCTCAACCGCCTTATTGAACTGCAGATGGAAGGATCGGTGGGCTAAGTGGTCGCATCTAACGAATTCAATCCGGCTGACGTCACCAAGGGCGATCAGTTCACGTCTTTCAATGTGGAGGACTTCCCAGTACCGCACGGTCGCGACGAGGTTTGGCGTTTTATCGCCCTGCGTAACTTGCGTGGCTTGCACAACGGCGAGTTCGCTCCGGCGGTAGCGCAGAAGATTGCTGTCAGCGCACCGGAAGGCGTTAGCTCCGAGACCGTCGCTGCCGACGATTCCCGCCTAGGCAAGGCAGGTGCTCCTGCAGACCGCGTTGCAGCCCAGGCATGGTCTTCCATGCCAGAAGCGCAGTTGGTCACCATCGATGCTGAGGCTCAGCTGGATAAGCCAGTGGAAATCACCATCACTGGCGCGGGTGAGGGCGTGACCTCCTTCGGTGCAACCTCCATCCAGGTGGGCCACCATGCAGAGGCCACCGTCGTGCTCAAGTATGTCGGTTCCGGCACCCACGCTGACAACGTTGAGTTCATCGTCGGCGACGGCGCCAACGTCACCGTTGTTGTCGACGCTGACTGGGAAGACAACGCGGTACACCTGGGCCACCAGGTTGCCTCCATGGGTCGAGATTCTGTTCTGCGCCACAACACCGCCATCTTCGGCGGCGAAATCGTGCGAATCGTTCCACGCGTTGCCTTTACCGCTCCAGGCGGCGACGCAGAGATGCTCGGCGTCTACTTCGCCGATGCAGGCCAGTACTTCGAGAACCGCCTGCTCGTTGACCACTCGGTACCGAACTGCCGCTCCCGCGTGTTCTACAAGGGTGCGCTGCAGGGTGAAACCCATGCTGACGGTTCCGCCGAGTCTGGCCGTGCTGAGGCGCGCACCTGCTGGGTTGGCGACGTACTGATCCGCAAGGATGCCACCAACACCGATACCTATGAGACCAACAACAACCTCATCCTGACTGAGGGTGCTCGCGCCGATGCGATCCCGAACCTGGAGATCCAGACCGGCGAAATCGTGGGGGCTGGCCACGCCGCAACCGTTGGCCGCTTCGACGACCTCGAGCTGTTCTACCTGATGTCCCGCGGTATCCCGGCTGCAGAGGCACGCCGCCTTATCATCCGCGGCTTCTTCTCCGAGGTCATCTCCCGCATTCCAGTTGAGTCCTTGCGCGAGGATCTAGAAACCCGCGTCATTGACGAGCTCGAAAAAATCAACGCCTAGAAACAATCCCCGAAAGCAGGTCTAACTCAATGTCTACCCTGGAAATCAAGAATCTCCACGCGCAGGTCCTCCCGAACGAGGAGGACGGTGAGGCCAAGGAAATCCTCAAGGGCGTCAACCTGACCATCAAGTCCGGTGAGACCCACGCAGTCATGGGCCCGAACGGCTCCGGTAAGTCCACCTTGTCCTACGTCATCGCTGGCCACCCGAAGTACGAAGTAACCGAGGGCGAGATCCTGCTCGATGGCGAAAACGTCCTCGAGATGGAAGTCGATGAGCGCGCACGCGCTGGCCTCTTCCTGGCCATGCAGTACCCAACCGAGGTTCCGGGCGTCAAGATGGCTCAATTCATGCGCTCCGCAGTCACCGCTGTGCGCGGCGAGGCTCCGAAGCTGCGCGAATGGAACAAGGAGCTTAGCGAGGCACGTGAGAAGCTTTCCATCGATAAGTCCTTCGCACACCGTGCCGTCAACGAGGGCTTCTCTGGTGGCGAGAAGAAGCGCCACGAGGTTATGCAGCTCGATCTGCTCAAGCCAAAGTTCGCAATCATGGATGAGACCGACTCCGGCCTGGACGTCGATGCTCTGCGCGTTGTTTCCGAGGGCATCAACCGCTTCCAAGAGGAGACCAACGGCGGCATCTTGATGATTACCCACTACAAGCGCATCCTCAATTACGTGAAGCCGGACTTCGTCCACGTTTTCGCCAACGGCCAGGTCATCAAGACCGGCGGCGCTGAGCTGGCTGACCAGCTTGAAGAGTCCGGTTACGACCAATTCGTTAAGTAAGAAGGACAATGTCTAACTTCGACGTTTCTGCCATCAGGGAGCAATTCCCGATCCTGAGCCGCACCGTACGCGACGATAAGCCGCTGGTGTACCTCGATTCGGGAGCTACGTCCCAGCGTCCGCTGCCAGTGTGGAAGGCGGAGGAGGAGTTCGTACTGGGCACGAATGCTCCGGTCCACCGCGGTTCCTATCAGCTGGCGGAGGAGGCTGACGACGCTTACGAGTCCGCTCGCCAAGCCATCGCGGCTTTCGTGGGCGCAGATCGTGATGAGATTGCGTTCACCAAGAACGCAACTGAAGCTCTCAACGAGGTTGCCTACGTGATTTCCGACGAACGCGCAGGCGATCTGTACGTAGGCGAGGGCGACACCGTGGTCATTACCGAGCTGGAGCACCATGCGAATCTCGTGCCATGGCAGGAACTGTGCCAGCGCACCGGTGCGCAGCTGAAGTGGTATTCCATGACCGAAGACGGCCGCATCGATCTCGACTCCCTCGAGCTCGATGATTCCGTCAAGGTAGTGGCTTTCACCCATCAGTCCAACGTCACCGGCGCGGTGGCCGACGTCGACGAGCTGGTGCGCCGCGCCCGTGAGGTCGGCGCGTTGGTCGTCCTCGACGCCTGCCAGTCCGTGCCACACATGGCAGTGGATTTTCACGCGCTCGACGTCGACTTCGCTGCGTTCTCAGGCCACAAGATGTGTGGTCCGACCGGCATCGGTGCCCTGTACGGAAAGGCTGAGCTACTGGAAAAGCTCCCGCCTTTCCTAACGGGTGGCTCGATGATCGAAATCGTGAAGATGGATGAGACCACCTTCGCCGCGCCGCCGACTCGCTTTGAGGCGGGCACTCAGATGACCAGCCAAGTAGTTGGTCTTGGTGCGGCGGTGAAGTTCTTGTCTGAAATCGGCATGGACAATATCCATGCGCATGAGCAAAAACTCACCGCCCGCGCTCTGGACGGCCTGCAGCAGATCCCTGGCCTGCACATCGTGGGTCCGAAGGATACCGAAAGCCGCGGTGGTGCGGTCTCGTTCGTCGTCGATGGTGTGCACCCGCACGATCTGGGCCAGGTCCTAGATTCCCACGGCGTCGCGATCCGCACCGGCCATCACTGCGCGTGGCCGCTGCACCGTGCAGGCAACGTCAATTCGACTGCGCGCGCCAGCTTCTACCTCTACAACACGGAGGAAGAAGTAGATAAGCTCATCGAGGCCGTCAAGGCAGCACGCGAATTCTTTGGAGTGGAGTAATGAATCTAGATTCGATGTATCAGGACGTCATCCTGGACCACTATAAGAACCCGAAATTCGCGGGCTTGCGTGAAGGACAGGCCGAGGTTCACCACGTCAACCCATCCTGCGGTGACGAGATCACCTTGCGCGTGAAGCTTTCGGAGGACGGCAAGACCGTAAAGGATGTTTCCTACGATGCCGAGGGCTGCTCCATCTCGCAGGCCTCCACCTCCGTCATGGCGGAGGAGATCGTGGGCAAGTCCTTGGATGAAGCGCGCGCGAAGCTCGACGAGTTCGAAAAGATGGTCACCTCCCGCGGAGAAATCGAGGGCGACGATGAGATCATTGGAGACGGTGTTGCTTTCGGCGGCGTCGCCAAGTTCCCCGCCCGCGTCAAATGCGCTTTGCTCGGATGGAAGGCTTTTCAGGCCGCATCCATGGAAGCACTCAATGAACTGGAGAAATAAATGTCTGAACCAGTAGATCCATATCAGGATTCCAACGCCAACTTTTCCGGCAGCGGCGAGCGTCCACCGCAGACCGAGGAGCAGATTGCCAAGGCGTTTGATATCACCGAGTACATGCGCGACGTGATTGACCCAGAGCTGGGCATCAACGTCGTGGACTTGGGCTTGGTCTATGATGTCTGGCTCGAGGACGTCGACGGCAAGGAGACCGCCAAGATCAACATGACGCTGACCTCGCCGGCGTGCCCGCTGACCGATGTCATCGGCGAGCAGGTCGAGGCGGCTGTTGTGGGCAATAAGCTTGCCGACGCCGTCCAGATCAACTGGGTCTGGATGCCGCCATGGGGCCCGAACATGATCACCGAGGAAGGCCGCGAAATGTTGCAGGCCCTAGGCTTCGCAGTCTAGGCGAGCAATTTAAACTTCCACATCTTGATAAGTCCCGCTGCCGAATGGCCGCGGGATTTATCTTGTTTTCTGGTTTTGGCTCAGCTATGACCTGTTAGCGCCGGTTGATAGACTGATTCCTCGTGATTGTGACCAATGATTTCGAGGTGCGCGTGGGCGCACGTACGCTTCTCGACGCCCCTGGCCAGCACCTGCGTGTGCAGCCGGGCGACCGCATCGGGCTGGTCGGACGCAACGGTGCGGGCAAGACGACCACCATGCGCATCCTGGCAGGGGAGACCGAGCCCTATGGCGGGTCTGTCACGCGTTCCGGCCCCATTGGTTACCTGCCACAGGACTCCCGCGAAGGCAATATCGAGATCACCGCCCGTGAGCGCGTTCTCTCCGCCCGCGGTTTGGACGAGATCAAGCGCCGTATGGCAAAGCAGCAGGAGCTGATGGAGACTGCCACGGATGAGAAGTTCCGTGACAAAGCCATCCGCAAATACTCCCGCTTGGAGGAGGAGTACCACTCGTTGGGTGGCTACGAAGCAGACTCCGAGTGCGCGCAGATTTGCGATAACTTGGGCCTGCCGCAGCGCATCCTCGACCAGAAGTTGAAGACCCTGTCTGGCGGTCAGCGCAGGCGTGTGGAGCTGGCGCAGATATTGTTCGCGGCTTCGGCAGGCTCTGGTAAGTCCCAAACCACCTTGCTGCTGGATGAGCCAACCAACCACTTGGATGCTGACTCCATTACGTGGCTGCGCGGATTCTTGTCCAAGCACGAGGGCGGCCTCATCATGATTTCGCACGATGTGGATCTGCTTGAGGCAGTCTGCAACAAGGTATGGTTCCTTGACGCGGTGCGCGCTGAAGCAGACGTCTACAACATGGGCTTTAAGAAGTACCTGGATGCGCGCGCTACCGATGAGGCACGTCGCCGCCGTGAGCGTGCCAATGCGGAGAAGAAGGCTTCCGCCCTGCAGAAACAGGCGGCGAAGCTGGGTGCCAAAGCCACCAAGGCTGCTGCGGCTAAGCAAATGCTTGCGCGCGCCGATCGCATGATGAACGAGCTCGATGAGGTGCGCGTGGCCGATAAGGTTGCCTCCATCAAGTTCCCGGAGCCGGCGCCGTGCGGCAAGACCCCGATGAACGCGAAGGGCCTTACCAAGATGTACGGCTCGTTGGAGGTCTTTGCTGGCGTCGATCTCGCCATTGACAAGGGTTCCCGCGTGGTTGTTCTCGGTTACAACGGAGCTGGTAAGACCACGTTGCTGAAGCTGCTTGCGGGAGTAGAGCGCACCGACGGTGAGGGCGGCATTGTTTCCGGCCATGGTCTGCGTATCGGCTACTTCGCGCAGGAGCACGACAACATCGACCCGAACAAGACCGTGTGGGAGAACACCATTGAAGCCTGCCCGGACGCAGGCCAACAGGATCTCCGTGGCCTCCTCGGTGCCTTTATGTTCTCCGGCGACAAGCTGGAGCAACCCGCCGGTACCTTATCCGGTGGTGAGAAGACGCGTCTTTCGCTTGCAACTCTGGTTTCCTCGCGCGCAAACGTCTTGCTGCTGGATGAGCCTACTAACAACTTGGACCCGCAGTCGCGCGAACAGGTCCTGGATGCGCTATCCACTTACACCGGTGCGGTCGTCCTGGTCACGCACGACCCTGGTGCGGTTAAGGCCCTAAAGCCGGAGCGCGTGATCATCATGCCTGATGGCGACGAAGACATGTGGAGCGACGAGTACATGGAGATCGTCGAGCTAGCCTAGTTCGTTGGCCTATTCCACACCAAGGTTAAAAGGACCTATAGAGAGGAAAGCAGATGGCAGCACGCAAGGTCTTTATCGATTGTGATCCAGGCATTGATGATGCCTTGGCCCTGCTCTATCTCGCGGGGCTGCATCACGCCGGCGAGATTGAGCTGGTGGGAGTGACTACCACGGCCGGCAACGTCGATGTTTCGACCACCGCACGCAATGCTGCTTTCATCTTGCAGGTCTGCGGGCTGGGCGGCGTTCCCGTTGCGCCGGGCCATCCCGTCCCGCTCGAGGCGGAGCTGGTGACCACACCTGAAACTCATGGCGCTGCCGGTTTGGGTTATGTCAGCGCGCCGAAGTTTGAGCCGCACCACGATTGGCGCGAGCTTTGGCAGGCCGCAGCCGACGCCCGGGCCGAGCTCGTCGTCACCGGCCCGCTAACAAACGCCGCCTTGGCCGGCACTTCAGGATTTTCCAAGGTCAGCGTTATGGGCGGCGCGATTAACTATCGAGGCAATACCACACCCACGGCCGAGTGGAATTTCTGGGTGGACCCGCATGCGGCACAGCAATTCTTTGATGCTCTCCAGCGCGAAACAGTCAACGCTACCTTGTGCTCTTTGGAGGTCACCGAGCAATTCCTCATCGATCCACCACGCCTGGAGGCGCTGATGAAGGAGTTGGGGGAGCACCCCGTGAAGGCGCACCTTCCGGAGATCCTCCGTTTTTACTTCGAGTTTCACCGCGCGCAGGGCGAGGGATACCAAGCACAAATCCATGACCTTTTAACGTGCATGATTGCGCTCGAGCGCGTGGACTACCTAAAGCAAGAGACCACCGTGGCGGTCGAAGCGGATTCACAGTTGATGCGAGGAACCAGCGTCGCGGACTTGCGTGGGCATTGGGATCTGCCGCATAATGCGCGGCTCGTGCAGGCCGTGGATATCCCCGGCGCGCATGCTGAGTTTCTTCGCGCCGCGCGGATTTTGAGCAAGCACGCCTAGTCTGCCTATTATTGGTGCGTTGCCCGAGGTGACATAGGGCATTAAATCCAAAGCAGATCCGTTTGCTTTTCCTTCTTTCATTTCTTTTATCTGGAGAATTCTTTTTATGTCACAGTTATCTCTAACGCCTGCGCGCAAGGCTATGGTCCTGGCCGGCGGCCTTTTGGTTGCAGCGACGTGGATTTATCTGGTCCTCGTGCGTCCGACCTCTTGGGAATCAGTAGCCGGTTCGACCGAGGCACTCATTACCTTGGGCGGCTATGTGGGCGGTGCCGTGTTTTTGTTGGCAGGCACATTGCCTGTTCTTCCAGCCCGTACTATCGCGATCATTCCAGTAGCTCTGGTCTTAAACATCGTGGTAGGCGAGATCATCGGTTCTATCGGAGTGCCTTTGTATTTGGACGCGGTCGGCACGATCCTCGTAGCCGCTCTTGCCGGGCCAATCGCAGGCCTTGCCACGGGCACGTTGTCTTCGGTGGTGTGGGGACTCATCAATCCCGCAGCACTTCCGTTTGCGGCCGTTTCTGCAGCTACTGGGTACCTTTCCGGGTGGGCTATTTCCCACGGCGCGTTTAAGAAGTGGTGGCGCGTTGTTGCTTCTGGTGCTGTTATCGGCATCATCTCCGGCATGCTTGCGGCACCGGTTGCGGCTTTCGTTTATGGAGGAACAGCCGGCCTGGGTACGGGCGCTGTGGTCTCGCTTTTCCGCGAGTTGGGAAACTCTCTACTCGCATCGGTGACGTTGCAGTCCTTTATCTCCGATCCGCTCGATAAGATCATCGTGTTTTTGATCGTGTGGGCCACCGTCAAGGCATTGCCCAAGCGCACCCTGGAATCGCTGCGCCCTCAGCTATGATTCATCCCGCAACTATCTTCAGTGCGGCCGCATCAACGTGGTTTCTCGTCGTGGCGATCAACCAGCCCTGGCTTAGCTTTGTGCTGCTTAGCGTATGGCTTATATGCGGCACCATCTGGTCACGCTCCATCTCCGTGGTAGCGACCACCGCGGTATTGGCGCTTCCCGCTGCCGCCTCGATGGTGCTTATCCATGCGCCCTATGGTGATAATCGCCTCGCGCCCTTTTTAACCAGTGACGGGCTGTGGCTTGCAGCTAAGCTTTCGCTGCGATTCGCCACGCTCATGGGATGCATCCTCGCTGCAGCGGCAGCACTAAAGGTAAGTGACGTAGCCAAATGGCTGCAAACCTCGCGGTTTGGACACAAGGCCGCATATGTTGTGGGGGCGTCGCTCCAATCATTGCCGCAGGGTGCTGCAACGGTGGCCGCAGTACGCGATGCTAACCGCCTCGCCGGGGCGAAGATTCACTTGGGCAATGTTGCACCCCGTGTCATCATTCCGGTCATCGCACGCTTGCTTACCCAAGGCGCAAGCCGCGGGCATGCGTTGGGAGCCATTGGCTTCGATACCCCGGGCAAACGTACAGTGCTGGTCCCCGTACCAGATAGTAAGTTCCAGCAAGTATTGCGCTGGACCTTGCCAGTATTTAGCATCTTGGGAGCGGTGATATGGAGCTAAAACCTGGTGAAATCCACACCTTGAGGGTCGCTTTTGAGGAAAACGCCGATGAAGTGGCACAGGAACTCGCGCGGGAGTTAGGCGTAAATACTGTCATTGGTTCCTTTGCGGCTGCGCACGTTACTTTTCTGCGCGATACCGTGCGTGAGGAACTGGCTTTGGCCTTGGAGAACCAAGGCAGGCAGTGCGAGGAGATGGCCCAGCGTGTTGACGCCACGCTTGGCGATGTCGACCTTGATGGCACCCGCAATCCCGCCACGCTGTCGGGCGGTCAAACGCGTCGGCTCGCACTGGCACAAGTCGCCATCGCGCGACCGGAAATCCTGATTATTGTTGAGCCATGGGCCGGCCTAGACGCGCATTCCCGCGAACGCATCGCGGCCTACTTAGGAAAGTTGGATCAAACAGCCGTGGTGTTGGTCGAGCACGAGATGCAGATGCTCGCGCAGGACGGCCAAGAACTGGAAGCGATTGTTCCGTCTGGTGAGGCAATCGTTCTAGACGGTATTCAAGCCAAGCGCGGTGGCAGGCGCAGGCGGTGGTGGAACCTGAAACCTGTGGACTCCAAGCTTTTCACGGTAGGGCCGGTGGATTTGCGGTTGCAGCACGGCGCCGTGCTGTGGCTGCGCGGCGACAACAGCTCCGGCAAGACCACGCTGTTGCGCGCGATGGCCGGCCTCGACGGAAATGCTCCTGTGCATGCGAGCACATCGCTGGCTTTACAGTCGCCGCTAGATCAGATTATTGAACCCACCATCGCCCAGTGGATCGGGGAAGGGACTCTACCCGAAGAACTCTTGAGCCAGCTTTCCGCCGAGATTGCCTTCGATGATCATCCGCTGGACGTCTCTATGTCCCAGCTACGCGTAGCACAGATTGCCCACGTGGTGGCGCAGGGGCGCGAGGTCGTGATGTTGGATGAGCCAGACACGCTTCTCGACGCCCGGGGCACAACGTGGGTGCACCGGCTCATGCACCACGCTTTAGCAAGGGGAGCAGCCCTCGTGGTGACCTGCCATGAACCTCGTTTCGTAGAAGAAATTGCGGCTTATGCGCAGGTCACCTCTCTAGCTCTACGCTGCTGATTAATTTCGGAAGCCGTGGACCGGTGCCGGGATAAAGCCGCCGCGATTGACAAACGTAGAGTTGCCCACGGTGTTGACCGGGATGACCGGAGCGTATCCGAGCAGACCACCGAAGTTGACTTCGTCGCCAATCTTGGCACCCGGTACTGGAATAACGCGGACCGCGGTGGTCTTATGGTTCATCACACCGATGGCGGCTTCATCAGCAATCATGCCGGCAATAGTTGCCGCAGAGGTATCGCCAGGAAGCGCAATCATGTCGAAGCCGACCGAGCAGATTGCGGTCATGGCTTCCAGCTTGTCCATGGAGATGGCACCGGAACGCACTGCGTCGATCATGCCCTTGTCCTCGGAGACCGGGATGAAGGAACCCGAAAGGCCGCCGACGCGGGAACACGCCATCATGCCGCCCTTCTTCACTGCGTCGTTAAGCAGCGCCAGCGCGGCGGTAGTGCCGTGCGTGCCGACCTGGTCAAGGCCCATGTGCTCGAGGATGTGTGCCACTGAGTCGCCGAGCTCGGCCGTCGGTGCCAGGGAAAGGTCAATGATGCCGAAGGGAACGCCAAGGCGCTCGGAGGCCATGTTGCCCACGAGCTGGCCAGCACGCGTGATCTTAAACGCGGCCTTCTTGACCTCCTCGGCAACCTGATCCAGGGTGGCACCCTCGAGGTTGCCCAACGCACGGTCAACCACGCCGGGGCCGGAAACGCCCACGGAAACCACGCAATCCGGTTCCTCGATGCCGTGGAAGGCACCCGCCATGAACGGGTTGTCGCCCACGGAGTTTGCAAAGACCACCAGCTTGGCGCAGGCGATCGCCGACTGATACTTGGTCAGTTCGGCGGCCTCCTTGATGACCTCGCCCATGCGCTTGGCGGCATTCATGTTGATGCCCGCGCGGGAGGACGCGATATTTACGGAGGAGCACACGAGCTCCGTGGTGGACAGTGCCTCAGGGATCGAATTGATGAGCTTCTTTTCCGCGGTGGTGGCGCCCTTTTCCACGAGAGCAGAGTAGCCGCCGACGAAGTTGACGCCGGTCTCAGCTGCGGCACGGTCCAGGGCCTTGGCTACCTCGACCGGGTTGCCGTCGACACCAGCCACGATCAGGCTGACCGGGGTCACCGAGATTCGCTTGTTCACGATCGGGATGCCGAGCTCTTGCTCGATGCCTTCGCAGACTTCCACCAAGTGCTTGGCTCGCTCGGTGACCAAGTCATAGACAGCCTGTGCTGTAGCGTCCATAGAAGAGCGCGTGCAGCTAAGCAGCGAGATACCCATGGTGACGGTACGGATATCGAGACGGTACTTATCGATCATCTCGATCGTGTCGAGGATACTTACGGTATTAAAGCGATTGAGCATATCTAGATCTCGTTCATCGCTGTAAACAGCGCCTCGGATTGAACACGGATGGACTGGTTGATGTCTTCGCCCACCTTATTCATGCGCTCTTGAATCTGTTGGATCGAAACCTCAGATTCATCAAATTCCACGCGCAGAATCATGGTGAAGAAGCCAGACATCAAGGTCTGGGAGACGTCAACGATGTTGACTCCAAGTTCAGCGAGACTGGTTGTAACAGAAGCGATAATTCCGGTGCTATCCGCACCGGTAACAGTCATAATGGCAATCATGGATTAAATTCTATCGCTCTTCACGTACGGTGGGGGCCATGACTTTGACGAAAAAGAAAGTACTTTACATTGGCGGACACGGAAAGGTCGGTCTGCTTGCCACCCCGAAGATGCTAAAAGTGGGCCACAACGTTCATTCGCTGATCCGCTCCGAGTCCCAAGTGGAGGAGATTGAAAACCTAGGCGCTACCGCAGTGCTGAAGGACATCACAAAGACCAGCGCCCAAGAATGGGCTGAGCTTTTCGCGGACTTCGACACCGTGGTGTGGGGTGCCGGTAACGGCGGCCGTGGAGGCGCAGACCTTACCTGGGCTGTAGATCGCGATGGCGCAATGGCAACTATCGACGCCCTAGAGCTGCTCAAAGCAGAGGGCAAAAAGGTACCTGATTACGTGATGATCTCCTACGTTGGCGCAACGCACAACGAGACCGATCCCAATGATGAGTCTTGGTACGCCTACGTTGAGTCAAAGAAGGCAGTAGACAACCGCCTGAATTCTTCTGAACTGAACTATGTCATCCTCGGCCCATCTGCGCTTACGGAAGAGCCAGCGGGCGGCATCGAGGTAATCGAGGATACGAATCCTCACGGCCAGACTAGCCGTGAGCTGGTTGCCGAGGTGATTACTGAAGTTGTTGGCCGCGAGAGCCTTCCGGCTAGCCCGTTGGCCTTCATCGATGGCGAGAATCCAGTCAGCAGTATTTAAGCCGGCTAGGCACCCGCTTTATCTTTACGGATGGTTTGCTCCACGAGGTCTAGCACAGCTCTAAGACCAGCGTGGTCACCGAGTGCTAGGCGGGAAATGAAGCCATCCATGAAGGTCTCGAGGTAGAGCACCAACGTGTCCACGCTGACGTCGTCGCGCATGCGACCTTCCTCAGCGTTGGACTGTAGGCGGGCACGGACTGCGTCGGAAAGCACCGATTGTTGGTCCACCCACCGCGCGCGGAACGAAGGATCGGTCCGCAGCAGCGATGAGATCTCCAACCGAGTAGCCAGCCAATCGTGGCGCTCTGGGTGGCGGAGCATCTCACTCATTACTTCGACCAAGCCGTTATTCGCAACGACCTCCGCCTGGCGGGCAGCGTCTTCACGCGCCAGCGCCAAGAACAATGACTCTTTGTCGCCAAAGTGGTGGAAGATGGCGCCGCGGGACTTGCCCGTGGCCTCTTCTAGAAGGCGGACCGTAGCTCCCTCGTAGCCATGCTCGGCGAAACACTTGCGTGCACCAACGAGGATGTCATGTCGACGTCGGTTGAGCTCAGCATCACTCACGATGGGCATAGAAAATCCGTTTCTTCTAGATAGCAAGTTAGAAATATTTAGTTCTAACCGGAGCTTGGATTCCCCCGGTCAAGTCTAAAAGGGGGACCGCAAGATAACTTGCGATCCCCGCTCTACCTAGGGTTTTACCTAGGAATTAGATGGTGTGAAGACCTTAAGCCTTAACCATCTGGCGCAGCACGTACTGCAGGATGCCGCCGTGGCGGTAGTAGTCGGCCTCACCCGGGGTATCGATGCGGACCTTAGCGTCGAACTCGACGGACTCGCCAGACTCCTTGGTAGCGGTCACGTGAACCGACTTCGGGATGCCACCCTCGTTGAGAGCGGAGATGCCTTCGATGTCGAAGGTCTCGGTGCCATCCAGGCCGAGGGACTCGTGGGACTCGCCCTCCGGGAACTGCAGCGGGATAACGCCCATACCAATGAGGTTGGAGCGGTGGATACGCTCGAAGGACTCGGTAATGACAGCCTTGACGCCAAGCAGGTTGGTGCCCTTAGCAGCCCAGTCACGGGAAGAACCGGTGCCGTACTCCTTGCCAGCGATAACAACCAGCGGAATGCCAGCTGCTTTGTAGTTCTCGCAAGCGTCGAAGATGAAGGACTGCGGTGCGCCTTCCTGGGTGAAGTCGCGGGTGTAGCCACCAGCAACGTCGACCAGCTGGTTCTGCAGACGGATGTTGGCGAAGGTACCACGCATCATGACCTCGTGGTTACCACGACGGGAACCGAGGGAGTTGTAGTCCTGACGCTCAACGCCGTTTTCATCCAGGTACTGAGCAGCAGGGGTGCCCGGCTTAATGGAGGAAGCAGGGGAGATGTGGTCGGTGGTGACGGAATCGCCCAGCTTGGCAAGAACGCGAGCGCCCTTGATGTCCTCGACTGGGGTCGGCTCTGCCGGCATGCCGTCGAAGTACGGTGCCTTGCGGATGTAGGTGGAGTCGTCGTTCCAGTCGAAGGTCTCGCCCTCTGGCACATCGAGGGAGCGCCATGCATCGTCACCCTTGAAGACGTCAGCGTAGTCAGCCTCGTAGAGCTCGCGGGAGATTGCCTTCTGGATGGTGTCCTCGATCTCCTCGGAGGAAGGCCAGATGTCCTTCAGGAAGACATCGTTGCCGTCCTGATCCTGACCCAGAGCCTGGGTGTCGAAATCGAAGTCCATGGTACCAGCAATAGTATAAGCGATAACCATGATTGGGGAAGCCAAGTAGTTCATCTTGACGTCCGGGGAGATACGTCCCTCGAAGTTACGGTTACCGGACAGGACTGCGGTTGCAGCCAAGTCATGCTCGTTGATGGCAGCGGAGATCTCCTCCGGAAGCGGGCCGGAGTTGCCGATGCAGGAGGTGCAACCAAAGCCGGAGAGGTAGAAGCCCAGAGCCTCAAGATCTTTCCAGAGGTCTGCACGCTGGAAGTAACCGTCAACAACCTGGGAACCCGGTGCACAGATGGTCTTAACCCATGGCTTGGAGGTCAGGCCCTTTTCAGCAGCCTTGCGGGCGATGAGGCCAGCGCCAACCATGACGGATGGGTTAGAGGTGTTGGTGCAAGAGGTGATAGAAGCGATTGCAACCATGCCGTGGTCCAGGGTGTACTCGCCGCCATTAGGGGAGGTGACGGTAACTGGGTTGGACTGACGGCCGGAGCCACCCTTGGCTGCGGACTCGCCGTGACCCTCACGGGAGTTGTTCAGACCGCCGGTAACGTCAACGAGTGCCTCGTCAGCGTCGCCCTCGGAGGTCATGCGCTTTGCCTCAAGGGAGGACTCGTCAACGACGACGTCGCCAGTTGCGTAGGTCGGTAGATCCTTACGGAACTGCTCCTTAGCCTCGGACAGCAGGATGCGATCCTGTGGGCGCTTTGGACCAGCGATGGAAGGAACAACGGTGGACAGGTCCAGCTCGAGGTACTCGGAGTACTCTGCCTCTGGAGCGTCCTGCTCCAGCCACATGCCCTGTGCCTTGGCGTAAGCCTCGACGCGCTCGATCTGCTCCATTGGGCGACCGGTGAGCTCGAGGTACTTGATGGTTTCCTCGTCAATCGGGAAGATTGCGGCGGTGGAGCCGAACTCTGGGGACATGTTGCCGATGGTGGCGCGGTTAGCCAGCGGAATGGACTTAACGCCATTGCCGTAGAACTCAACGAACTTCTGGACAACACCGTGCTCGCGGAGCATCTCGGTGATGGTTAGAACGACGTCGGTTGCAGTAACGCCGACTGGGATCTCGCCGGTCAGCTTGAAGCCGACAACGCGCGGGATAAGCATGGAGACCGGCTGGCCGAGCATTGCAGCCTCAGCCTCGATGCCGCCAACACCCCAGCCCAGGATGCCCAGGCCGTTTTCCATGGTGGTGTGGGAGTCGGTACCGATACAGGTATCTGGGTATGCGACACCGTCGTTGTCGAAGACGACGCGGGACAGGTACTCGATGTTGACCTGGTGGACAATGCCGGTTCCCGGTGGGACAACGCGGAAGTTGGAGAAGTTCTCAGCACCCCAACGCAGGAACTGGTAGCGCTCCTGGTTGCGCTCGTACTCAATTTCAACGTTCTTCTCGAGCGCTTCTGCGGAACCGAAGGCCTCAACGATAACGGAGTGGTCGATGACCATCTCTGCCGGGTTCAGCGGGTTAACCTGCTCTGGCTTGCCGCCCAGAGCGGAGATTGCCTCACGCATGGTGGCGAGGTCGACTACACACGGAACACCGGTGAAGTCCTGCATCAGAACACGTGCCGGAGTGAACTGGATCTCGGTGTCCGGCTCAGCGGACGGATCCCAGTTAGCAAGTGCGTTGATGTGATCCTTGGTTACATTCTTGCCGTCCTCGTAGCGCAGCTGGTTCTCAGCAAGCACCTTCAGGGAGTAAGGCAGCTTCTCCAGGCCAGCGACTGCGTTGATGTCAAAGTAGTCATAGGACTTGCCGTTGACGTCAAGAGTCTTCTTGGCACCGAAGGAGTTTAGGCTTTCAGTCACAGGGAGCTCCATTCCTTGTTTGTCAGAACAAAAGTTCATGGTTTCCAGCTCTACCGCCTTAAAGGTAAGCCGCCACTTTCCATGTTCACATATATGGTTCACATATATATGAGGAATAAGGCGCTTGCGTTTAAGGCCAAGGCGCTGGAAACGAGAAGAACGCGAAGGTTCGGAAACCAGTCTAATGGTTTCGACCGACGACCGTGTCAACTATAACAGTACGAGCGTTCTGTTTCACCTTTTGGGAAGGTTTCGCGCGTCACATAGGCAATCCTGATGATGGCAGCGTTACTTTATGAATCGAAGCTGCTTGCTCACAGGCGCCCATGGGCTGCTATTTATAGGGTGGGTTACGGCAAGGCAGCATTAGCAACCGAAGTAGAGGAGGGGAGCAATGAGTGCGGAAAGCGCTGAGTCTCCGGCGATCGATATCGCTGACCTCGCCGCGCAGCTACGCGCGGATGGCTCCGCCTTTACTAATACGGACCTGGCCAACGATCAATCCGTCCAGGACTCCATTTCTGCGGCGTTGCATGCCGGCCATGGCGTTGCTGTTGTGGATGACTACACCGCCACTGCGGCAGAAAGCCGCAACCTTGCCGTCGATCTTCAAAATGCCACGGGATTAGACACCGTCATCGTTCAAGTGCCTTCGCATGTCTCTGCCGTGAGTGGCTCGCTGTCGCGTGCGGAACTCGAAGCAGTGCAACGCAAGATTCCTAGGGGCATCGATCAGGTTGAGCTCCTTGAACGCTTTTACGACGGCATAGATCGGTTTGACGTCCATTCGGTGATTCTCACCGCCTTTATGGTGGTGCTCGCGCTCGCCGTTGCTTGGATAGCTTTCAGGTCTGCATCAAGGCGTGAAACGCGTTCCGAGAAAATGGGCTAGGCCCAACGGTGGGACGATTGTCCGCCGAACCTCGGTTCAACCGAAGCTCGAAGATTTCTCTCGTTTTCAGCGTTTCGGAAACTATGAGACTTAGATTTGTTCGAAAAACTATCCCCAGAACCTGAGTGAACCGTCGGGGTCACCGGGTGCCGAATGAGGGGAACCGTGCGGTTGCAATCAACCCGAAAGTTGGCCATCAAATTTACCGATCTGGCTACACCTGAGTCATCGATCTCGCGCGGATCTGGACCTCAATCCGTTGGGAATTTGCCTCCCATTTAACGCTGGGCGAGGCGATCGTTTTGCGCCCTTTAGTTAAAGCGGAAACCAATCCATGCCCATCTGGTGGCTATGGGATTGTGGACATCTGGGCGCCGGCGGATGTCGAAATTGGTCTGGCGAGTGTCAAATTCCAAGAGTGGGGTAGGGGATCTAGTCAACCACCCTGACTTGACAAGCGGTGGGGGAGGGGCTGCTAAAGGGGGTTTGCGTGGAGATTTCACTAGTAGTGTGATGAAACACACAATCACGGGAAGGTAACAAAATTATTGCAGGTTGGCTGCCTTTGTAACGTCATGTGGCGCGACTTGACTGGAGTGAATTTTGAGGAAAGTGTGCGCGACGGTGTGTCGGTGACGTATGGTTCAAATATCGACTCACGGGTTGATTCTTGTTCCATACGTTCATGGGCCAAGCCTTGACTCTCAATCGAGATGACACACGGGTATGTGGGGAAGCACGCCACGAGTGGAAATCGCGGGATTGAGGTTCGCCGCCTGGCTCACGATGAGCAGATGGGATGGGGCCTAGTTGTTTGAAGCCCTGACGCATAACGCTTTAAGGCGCGAGCCTTTAACTCTGTTGCGTGTCGGAGACAGCGGCGTCGTAAAGCAGCGCTGGCTTATTTCGAACACACCTGGCACCCCAAGAACGATTCGTCGAAGCCGATTCCAGTGTTCGAATTTTTTAAGAATTGACACACCCACATTCCGATTGGGGACAAGCAAGCCGGTTGGTCTTGTCGTCGCCTCACCGGGTGCCGGTGCAGCTTCAGCCTTCTGGGGCGAGAAGCTTCTGCGGGTTCTCGGTAAGGGGATGGCAATGTGATCGGCATAGCGAGTTACTCGTAGGGCTAGCTTCGTGCGGCCCGTTCAAGGTTCGTGGATTTTGCTTTCCGCCCTCCCGACCGCGCGCAAGCGCAACGGAATTGCGGCGACGGCAGGCCACGGATTTTAGAGCGGTTCATACGGGGTTAAGACGCGAGTTCAACACAGCATTGCTTCTCCCGCGCCTGTGATCGGCGCATAAACGTCACGCATTTTCACCGTAGGCACAACCTGCCTAAAGGTTGTACTGCCAGGGCGGTGTACGCATCGAATGCGTATATCTGCACCTACTCCAAGGCTGCCTGGTGCCGGGTAACGTGCCCCTAACTTTTGCCATTGTGCGATTAGGTAAAAGAGTTCAAAGGGGTGCGCTAGTTAAGACATGCGCTTTTAAGCTGGCTTAAGTTAAGTCCCGGGCATTCCTATATCTAAATCAACAGTGTAAACCCGCTAGCTTTCTGCCAGCCAGCTCGCTGACAGGCGCATCTGTATCTTGTGCCGAGGTGGATGCTCGAAGGCTACCTCGCCGGTCGCAGGCGAGGACTCTCATAGCTTCTATCGGGTTTGGCTGGGCTGATTGTGGCTGATTGTGTAGGGATGAGCTTTTGCATGACGTGAAACAATTCGGCGAAGCGTGGGTGTCTAGGAGATACTTCTCGTGGCCACCATCTTTAAGTACGGCTCTCGGCGTCTGAAGACGCTGTTAGTCACCGTCGCAACCACCGCGACGCTATCTACCGTTTCCACCCTTGCTCCGGTTGCCGCCCAGGCGGAAGAACCGGTCAACATCCAGTCCTTGCTTTCCTCGAAAGATGCATCTGTCGCTGACCTTGCTGGCGCCATTGCCACCATTGAAGAGCAGATTGCGAAGCTCGAGGGAGAAATTGGAATGCGACGTGAGGCAGTAAACCGTGCCTTGGTCGACCTCCAGGACGCGCGTACGGAAGCCGCTCAGGCTCGCCGTGGCACCACTGCGGCGCGTGGTGAACTCGATTCCGCACAGTCGGAAGTCGAAAAGGCTCAGAAGAAGCTCAATGAGCTTTCGCGTACTGCTTACCGCCGTGCCAATACTTCTGACGCTGTCTCCACGGCTGCGGGAAATGACGCGCGCGGCGAGATGCTGGAGCGCCAGACCTATCTGCATACGCAAACCAAGGATCAGCAGGCGGTCTTGGATCGGTTGGAGCGAGAGCGCACTGAGAAGGCGAACAAGGAATCGCAGCTTCGCAAGACCCAGGAGTTGGCACAGCTGCGCGAGGAAAAAGCTACCGAGGCTGAGGCCCAAGCGCGTCAAACCCTGGAAGAAAGCCAGTCGAACGTGGCCGAGTTTTCCTCCGAGCGCGAGAGCTTGCTAAAGCAGCGCTCCCAGGTGCAAAATGCGCTAAATCAAGCCAAAGAGCTAGATTCCAACGAGTCTAAGACTGGAGAGTCTGGCTCAAACGTCCAGTCAAATAACTTGACCAAGAGGAAGGCTCAGACCGATAGCGCGGCTACTTCGCAGGCGCCGGCAGCAGGCTCCCAGGAGTCCGCGGCGGCAAGCAATGCTGCGGGCGCAACGCAGTCGACGTCGGAAAGCGCTTCTGCGAATGCTAATGCCAACGGTGGCGAAGCGGCGCTTGCTCCTGACGCTTCCGCGGCGGAGTCATCTACATCAGCTACCGAGTCTGATTCGATGATGCAGGGCGGCGAGCCGGATTCCGTAACCCGGGACTTCCGTGCGGATAGGTCTGGCTCGCAGCTTAGCGCGAGCGACGTCCAGAAGGCAGCGGAGGCGGCCCAGGAGCTGTCTTCGGATCCGAACGTGCAAAAGCTTTCCTCCGAAGGTTTCAGCATGCACGGTTCTTCCGTCGACTCCTCGACGCTGGCGCTCGCGGGCACGGCAATCGGTGCGGCTGCCGCGATTGTTGGCGCGGCCCAGCCAAATCATACGGGCTTGACCCAGGAGGAGCTGGACTCGCTGGCGCAGGGTTCTTCGCAGCTCGCAGCTCTCCAGGGCGGCAGCACCACCAGCAACACCGAGGACGATGAATTGACCAATGAGGTCTCTGACGTCCTAGGCGAGTTGGACACCACGGATGATGTCACGGAAGAAGCAACGAACGCGCTTGGCGATGCCGACCGCAGCGCGAAGATTGAAGCGGTCATTGCCCGTGCAAAGTCCCAGATCGGCATGCCCTATGCATGGGGCGGTGGCAACGCGAACGGCCCCACCAAGGGAATCCGCGACGGCGGCGTGGCTGACTCCTTCGGCGACTACAACAAGGTCGGCTTCGACTGCTCTGGCCTTACGATGTACGCCTTTGCCGGTGCCGGCATCTCCTTGCCACACTACACCGGCTACCAGTACCAGAAGGGTACTCAGGTCCCAGCTAGCGAGATGCAGCGCGGCGACCTTATCTTCTACGGGCCCGGCGCAAGCGAGCACGTAGCTATCTATCTTGGCGACGGCACTATGATTGAGGCCCCTCAGTCTGGATCTAACGTTCAGATTTCTCCTGTGCGTTGGTCCGGAATGACGCCTAATGTCGTGCGCCTCCTCTAAGCCCCAACCTTTGGTTGGTAAAATTGCGGTATGACTGACGCACAACAGCTTTCCCGCAATTACGACGCCCTCCTCGTTCTTTCTTTCGGTGGCCCGGAAGGAAACGAGGAGGTCGTTCCGTTTTTGGAGAACGTTACCCGCGGGCGCGGCATTCCACGTGAGCGCCTTGAGGTAGTGGGCGAGCACTATTTCCATTTCGGCGGCGTAAGCCCGCTCAACAAGCTCAACCGTGAAATCATCGACCATGTCGAGCAGGAGCTGAAAAAACGCGGACATAATCTACCTGTCTACTTCGGTAACCGCAATTGGCACCCATTCGGCACCGAGACAGTGGAGCGGATGGCTGCCGACGGCGTGCGTAACGCCGCCGTTCTCGCAACCTCTGCGTGGGGCGGTTACTCTGCCTGCCGCCAGTACGACGAGGATATTCGCCAGCTGCGCGAGCATCTCGCCGAAAAAGGCCTGCCTGAGATTGAGTTCACCAAGATCCGTCAGTTCTACGATCACCCGAAGTTCATCGCAGAGATGACCCAGGCGGTAAAGGATGCCTATGCCAAGATCCCAGAGGGCAAGCAGGCACGCATGCTCTTTACTGCGCACTCCGTACCTACCGCGCACGATAACGTCGGTGGCGGCGAAGGCGATAAAAATATCTACTCCCGCCAGGTCGCCGAAGCCTCCCGTCTCGTGGCAGAAGCCGCAGGTGTAGCTGACTATGACTTGGTCTGGCAGTCGCGTTCCGGCAACCCAAAGACCCCATGGCTCGAGCCCGATATCGTCGACCACACCACCGAAATTCATGACAAGGATGGCGTTGAGGCGGTCGTCGTTTGCCCGATCGGCTTCATCTCCGATCATATGGAGGTTGTATGGGACCTCGATACGGAGCTTAAGAATGCGGCCGATGAGATGGGTGTGCTCGTTGAACGTACCCGTACCGCTGGCCCGACCGATTCCTTTGCATCGATGATCGTGGATCTTATCGAGGAGCTCGAGCAAGATAAGCAGTGGGAGAGCATTGGCAACGTCACCGTTCAGGGCTGTACTACTAACGGCGCTCCCTGTGCTGAGGGCTGCTGCGATATTTGGTCGCTGCGTAAATAATGGCCCTTAGCGGCTGAAATCCGAAAGCGCGTGTGCAACGCCCGCCATACGCGCTTGACGGATGTGCCGCCACAGACCTAAAAGGTGATGATCGAGGCTGTGATCGTTCATTCTTTCCGTCACGGTTTCGATAATCGCTCCCACGCGGTCTGCACGGGCGAAAAGCTTTGCGGCCCGCGGTGATACTGATCGTGGAAGTCTCGGAGTGTCATAAAAATCGCTGAGGCTGCCTACGGTAAGCCGTGGATTATGCAAAGCATCCGATTTATAGCCCGCAGCTTCGATGAGTATTGCGGCTTGGTTGGTTGCCTTGCTGAGCAGCTCGTCAGCCTCGCCCGGACTCAGCCACGCAGGTGCAGGCAAGGGCAGTTCCTCCTCGAACACGTGCCAAGTGGTGCTGGAGTTTCCATAGTGGGGCACGAGCACTAAGTGGCGGTTGTGATCATTGGTACGCACAACGATTGCGCCCGCATCGCTTGCGGCCGCCGCCTTCCATGATTTCGAGCCTGCCGGCAAAAGCGGGGACTCACCCGGCCCGGAAAGGACAAGACGCAGCACGGGTTCGAGCTCGCCGTTTTGCACAATCGCGGAAGTTTCTGCCCGCAGGTAAGCTAGCAAATCCACAAAGGGTGCTTCATCCTCCATCACATGCAAGCCACCGAGCTCCTGCATCGCATCCAAGAGATCGTCCGTGGACTCGTGTCCCCACAGCCAGGCGCCCAGCCAGACTGCGGTGTTTTGTAAAGGAGACCAAACCTCGGCGCGCATATCCATGACGGCAAAGTTTAGTAGATAGACTTTTGGCCCATGAGTATCGATCCATACGGCGGCGACATCTTTGCAGGCCATAAGCGTGCACAGAAGAAGGAGTACCCAAAGGTTCCAGCAGAACCTGGAATGGTTGTTGAGGTACGTGGCGACGACTTTGTCGGCGCAGTGATGGGCGTGGACAAGACCGTGTTCGGTCAAGTAGTCCGCCTCGAGGATCGTTACGGAAAAGAGCGTGTTTTCAACTTGGTGGAAGGCGGCTTCCTGTTGGAGGGGCAGCCGGTCACCCTGACGCGCTACGTCGAAAAGCAGGCCCCGCAAAAGTCCAACTCCGGTTCGCGGCGGGTGGCCAATGTTGAGGCAAAGGTTGCGGCACCCTCGCGCATCTGGGTTGAGGGCATTCACGACGCCGCGATTGTGGAGAAGGTCTGGGGCCATGACCTGCGCGTTGAGGGCGTGGTAGTCGAATACCTGGAGGGTCTAGACAACTTGGAAGAACGTCTCGCCGAGTTCCAGCCTGGCCCTGGCCGGCGCGTCGGCGTTCTGGCAGACCATCTAGTCGAAGGTTCTAAGGAAACCCGCCTTACCCAGAGTGTGGGCGAGCACGTGCTGGTAACGGGCCATCCTTTTATCGATATTTGGGCGGCGGTAAAGCCCGAGCGTCTGGGGCTTCGCGAATGGCCGGAGGTGCCATACGGTGAGGATTGGAAGACGGGCATCGCTAAGCGCGTGGGCTGGTCTGACCCGAAGGAAGGCTGGAGCCGAGTTTATACCGCCGTCAATACGTTCCGAGATCTAGATCCGACGCTGATTGGAGCAGTGGAAAGGCTGGTCGATTTCGTGACCACGCCGGAGCTTTCGAAAGCTGACCTCGGATATTAAAGAGTATCGGCGCGCTCAATGATGTTGACCGCCAGCTGCCAACCCGCCATCTCGGCGGCCCAACCAGCGGCCTGCAGACGCTGCGACATTGCCTGCTTGGAGATGCCGAGTTCCTCGGCCGCCTCATTCTGATTTAGCCCAGCGCGCACTAGCGAGGTTGCCTCGCGGCCCTCAATCGTGCGCTTGTGGAGCACGAATCCAAGCAAGGCAAAGGTGGCGGCGATATCGTTAGCTTCCGAAGCGCGCCCTCGCTTGCTGATCTTGGCGTATACCTGGCCCGCGCGCGCCGAGCCTTTCAGCGCGGCAGTGGCCACCTGACGGGCAGCTTCTTCGTCGCCGCGTGCTCCGGGGGATACGCCGATGCCGATGGCCCAGTCACCGTCGGCAAGCAGCGCCATGACAACGTCACACACGGAGGACGCAGAGTGCGCCACCGCGCAGATGTCCTCGACACCCAGGACGTGGAACTCGCCGACTCCGTCAAGCGTGGAAAGGGCGGTGGCGGATCGCTGCACCAGCTCCGCGCGGCGTACCGAGCGGCCGCGATAACGTGCGTGTACAGCGAGCATTGTGTCTCCTAGGGCCGAAGAATATTCAAAGCGAAGTGCTAATCAGCATAGCGCCCATAAAGTCTATAGGTGAAACTTGACTCGCTGTCCTTTGGCTTTCATAGCATTTGAGGGTCTACCTAGGGGCGCATCGGCAACTTGGCGGCGAGAACCAAGCCTGCGACGCCTATAACGGCGAGAACGGCGATGGCGACGAAGATCCAAGGCTCGGATTGGCCGGTCAGGGTATCACCGAAGAAAACGCCGATGGCGGTGGTAGGAATGGAGCCCACAAGTGTGGCCACGGTGAATTGGCCTACGGGGATAGGGGTCAGCGCGGCGACATAGTTGAGGAGGGAAAAGGGCACGCCTGCCACCATTCTCAAGCTTGCGATGGCAAGCCACCCGCGCCTTTCTAACCTCGTGTTGATTTTGAAGACCGCAGGGTGGGTTAGGTGCGGGCGAATCCAGTCGCCGAGGAGAAGGCGAACGATGAAAAGCGAAAGCACTGCAGATACGGTCAATGCCGCAAGAGAGATGCTAAGACCGAGCCAAGGGCCGAATAGGATACCTGCAGCCACGGTCCAAAAGGTACGGGGCAGCGGAAATTGCGTAAATATGACATAACCTAGGAAGAAGGCGATAATGAACCAGGTGCCCATATTCTCGGCCCAGGAGCGCAGGGCGGTGATGTCAGGGACATCGACAAGCACTGCGACAACGCCTAGGCAAATGGCAGCAGTGAGGACGACCAACCATCGCGTGGCTGACCAACCTTGCACGGCGGCGACTGCAGAGGCACAGACGTCTTTTACGAAGCCGCCCAAGCTACGCAGCCATCCAAGAAGTCGAGTCATGGGTAAAACAGTAGTGGGCCAATCTTTGGATGTGGAATCGCGGTGGCTGAATGTATGCTGTGTCGATCGCGACAATTTGCCGTGAAAGGCCATGTCGAGCTGTACTTAGTGGCAAGACAGGGGAGATACTTAGATGCAATCACCTGCGCCTCCTTTTTGGTTGAGGCGCTTTAAGAATGTTTTGGAGTATCGAGTGGACGCAATTTCTAACCTTTTGTCCTACATGGACGCTGCGACCCTATTGGAATCATTTGGGCCATGGGTAATCGCCGGCATTGCCGTCGTTGTATTCATTGAGTCGGGCGTTTTGTTCCCGTTCCTGCCGGGTGACTCGCTGCTGGTTACAGCGGCGATCTTGCGCGACCAGCTGCACGTGAATATCTGGACGCTTCTCGGCGTGGGGATCGTGGCTGCAGTGCTGGGCGATCAAGTTGGTTACTACCTGGGCCATCGCTTCGGCCGCCGCCTATTCAAAGATGATGCACGCATCTTGAAGACTGAGCACCTCGTCGCGGCAGAAGAATTCTTTGCCAAGCATGGCCCGGTTGCGCTTGTGCTCGGCCGCTTCGTACCGATTGTTCGTACCTACATCCCGGTTGCCGCTGGTACAGCGAAGATGCCTTATAAGAACTTCGTGGGGTGGAATATCTCTGGCGCCATCGCGTGGGTGGTGTCGATGAATCTGGTGGGCGTCTTCCTGGGCAATATTCCGGGTATCGCGGACTCGATTGAGAAGATCATGTTGCTCATCATCTTCCTTTCGGTACTGCCTATCATTATCAAGTACTTCATCGAACGCCGTAAAGCGAAAAAGCTTAAGGGTTCCGAGGCTGAGCCGGAGGCTGTAGTCTAGGCGGCTGCCTTGGCAGCGGCCGCGCTTCCGAGGCAAGCGAGAGTTGTGCGCCTTGTTTTAACATTTGGATAATTGCCCTCATCTTAGCTCGAGGCAGGGAGGGCAATAGATGCTACGGAAAAAGTCTCGCGACATCGTTCCTATCGATGTCGCGAGACTTCACATTTGTGCCCGAGGGGGGACTTGAACCCCCACGTCCGTTAATAGGACACTAGCACCTCAAGCTAGCGCGTCTGCCATTCCGCCACCCGGGCTGGGTGTTTTCAGCCTCTCGGCTGGGCACTCGAATACTGTAGCGCGAAACGCGTAGATTAAACAAATCAGCAGGTAGTAGTGGAAAATGGCTTAGTTTTGAGGCCTTTAAAGCGCGTAAAAGTACATCGTTGTAAGTTGGCAGTTGCGCCTGCGGTATGGCGTGGGGGGCTGCCAATTGAGATGCCAGACTCATCGACAGCATAGTGTGGCCTCAGGTACAACTGAAATATGACTTCATATGCACAAGATTCCCGTTTTCCTGGCCACGATCCTTATGCGCCGCTAAAGGATCTGCCGAGCTTCGAGCTGACCTCCGCAGACATTGTAGAGGGCGAGGAGATCGCTGAGCGTTTCCGTGCTCCCTCTGATGTCTCTCCACAGCTGAAGTGGAGCGGCGCGCCTGAAGGCACGAAATCCTATGCGGTTACCTGCTTCGACCCAGACGCGCCTACGGCATCGGGTTTCTGGCACTGGGCGGCCTTTAACATCCCAGCCACCGTTACAGAACTTCCAACCGGCGCAGGTTCGGCTGAGGACCTAGGCATCGAAGGCGTGGTTAGCTTGCGCGGGGATTCCGGCAAGAAGACCTACTACGGCCCGAATCCGCCCGCAGAGCATGCCCCGCACCGTTACCTCTACGTAGTGCATGCGGTAGATGTGGAAAAGCTCGACATCGACCCAGAATCCACGCCGACTGTCCTAGGCTTTAATCTTCATTTCCACGCCCTGGGACGTGCGATCACTTGGGGTTGGTACGAGACCACCTAAGGCTCGTTAAAGACGTGTTAAAACGCCCGTCCCGCCACCTTGTAGGTTGAGGTGGTGGGACGGGCGTTTCGTGGTTTTGGCTTGGCAGCTTTCTACTTCCAAGGAAGGCCGGAGCCTACAGCCTCAGAGATGTTGCGAAGGCCGTGAGCCCGAATTTGCTCGGCGATGCCGCGGTGAATATCGCGAATCCAGTCCGGGCCGCCGTAAATCAGGCCCGTGTAGCCCTGCAGGAGGCTGGCTCCTGCAGCAATGCGCTCCCACGCCTGCTCCGGGGTTTCGATGCCACCAACGGAGATGAGCACGAGCTTGTCACCCACCCGCGCGTGGAGGCGGTGGAGGACCTCCAAGGAGCGCGCCGCAACCGGTGCGCCCGAAATGCCACCAGCGCCCATTGCAGCAACCTCGTCGGCGGGGGTCTTGAGTCCCTCACGTGAAATAGTGGTGTTGGTGGCCACGATGCCCGCAAGGCCCAGCTCGACCGCCATATCGGCAACTGCGTCAACGTCCTCGTCAGAGAGATCTGGAGCGATCTTGACCAGGACTGGAGAGCTGGTGGATTCCTGCACAGCAGCCATGATCGGACGCAGGGACTCAACGGCTTGGAGGTCACGCAAGCCCGGGGTGTTTGGCGAGGAGACGTTAACTACGAGGTAGTCAGCCAGGTCGCCCAAAACCGAAGCTGACTGGCGGTAGTCCTGGACCGCTTCTTCGGCAGGGGTGACTTTAGTCTTGCCAATGTTGATGCCGATGACGTCGGAAGTCCGACGTGCCCGCAGGTTGCGGGCTGCAGCGGCTGCGCCCTCGTTGTTAAAGCCCATGCGGTTTAAGATTGCGCGATCCGCCTTCAAGCGGAAAAGGCGTGGGGCAGGGTTTCCCGGTTGCGCCTTTGCCGTGACGGTGCCCAGTTCTGCATAGCCAAAGCCAACAGCAGACCAAGTATCGGCGGCTGCGGCATTCTTATCAAAACCAGCTGCAAGTCCCAGCGGACGCGGGAACTTTACACCGAATACCTCTTGCTCCAGTACTGAATCATTGACTGGCACCACCTTGTGTAGACCGCGGTGCAGCAGGGGTGCTTTCTGCAAGCCGGATAAAGCACCCATCATAATGAGGTGAATGCGCTCGGGCGCGAGCTTAAACATGCCTTTGAGCGCTAATTGATAGGCGGCTTTGCGCAGTGCGTCGACGCGAGTTTCTTGCATGGTTTTAAAGGGCCCTTACTTCAGATTCGGTTCGGAAATAAACTGGATGCCGCTGCCACTCGCAGAGGCGGTGACCACGGTGGCGTCGTCAAGCACGGCGATATTTTGAGCATCTGCGACCGTGTCAACACTACCTTTATTCTCAGGCACGCCGGAGACGATGGAAAAGGCATGTGCCTTGCCGTTGTCGGTGGTCGTAACCCATGCCAGCTGGCGCTGTGGGTCCCATGCCACGCCCCATGGCGAGCCGTCGACGTTGCCGTATTGGTGCAGGCGGATTACGTCGTCGGCGGTATATACCGCAAGACGCTCGCCAGAGGTATCGGAGGCGAGGACGAGGGCACCGCCACCAACAGAGATCTGGCCTATGCCTTGGCCTGCGCGAAGGCGGCCGCCGGCGCGATCGTTTTGCCAATCGATGTTCTGGATCGTGGAATCAGCGCGCAGGATGCGCACGACGTTGTCGGCACCGGCGTCGTTAGGCACAGCTAGGAGCTGATCGGAGCCTTCCTCGACCTCAATGTCGCGGTCGCGCTTGCCGTCCTCATAGATGCCAACCGTGCGCGAGTCCTTGGAGCCTGCGAAGATCTCGCCGCTAGAAAGTTGCGTGGCGACGGTGACCGGAGCTTCTTCTTCCATGGCTACCTCGGTCGGGGCATCGGGCTTGGTTGGGTCAATGAGATAGACCTTATCGCCGCAGGCAAGTACGAAGCCCTGCTGGGAGGCGTTCAAATCGCCGCACTTTTCGTCGATGTCGATCTTCTTTGCGTCGCCGCCGAGGAACTCGCTCTGCTGGCCGACGTAAAGTGCGTCCTTGGTGCGGACGGCGATGGTGTTGCCGTGGGCCGCGAGGTCCGTTACCTTCTCCTCAAATTTCGCGACCTTGCCTGCAGGCTTTGCCCCATCGTTGGAGGCAGGAGCAGGCGTGGCGTTTACCTTCAGAGCTGAATCTGGATAGCCGCCAACGCCTACCTCCGGCTGGCATGCACTAAGTGCTAGGGCGCTTGCAAAAAGCGTCAGTGGCATCAATTTCTTTGTTCTGGCCAGTGGTTTCACGGTTGTTTATCCTAGCAGCCAGCGTGGGTAGATCCCGAAGCGCGCCAGACTATGTATGCTCACCCGAGTGAATACTGCAGCAGCAACAGACGCAATGTCCTGGCTTCAGGTCATCGTCCTATCCATTGTCCAAGGCCTCACCGAGTTTCTGCCAGTTAGCTCTTCCGGCCACCTGCGGATCGTCTCCGAGCTTTTTTGGGGTCAAGACGCTGGTGCATCCTTTACTGCCGTGATCCAGCTTGGTACGGAAGCAGCCGTATTGGTCTACTTCGCCGGAATGATTTGGCAGATCCTTAAAGGCTGGTTTGCTGGACTTTTCAACAAGGAAAAACGGGGTCAAGACTATCGAATGGGATGGATGGTCATTGTCGGTTCCATTCCGATCGGCATCCTGGGCGTGCTGGGCAAGGATTTCATCCGTGACAATCTGCGCAACCTGTGGATTACGGCTGCGATGCTCATCCTTTTCTCTTTTGTCTTCATCACGGCTGAGCGCACCGGAAAAAAGGAGCGCGGCTTCGAAGAATTGAACATGAAGGACGCCATCGTCATGGGTCTATGCCAGTGCTTGGCGCTGGTGCCTGGCGTTTCCCGTTCCGGCGGTACCATCTCTGGAGGTCTCTTCTTGGGCCTCGACCGCGAGGTGGCAACTCGATTTAGCTTCTTGCTCGCAATCCCAGCCGTGTTGGCTTCCGGGCTGTTTTCTTTGGGGGATGCCTTCGGCCCGACTGTCGGCCAGTCCGCAACCGGCGCGCAATTGCTAGTGGGCACCCTTATCGCCTTTGCGATTGGCTATGCCTCCATTGCATGGCTACTGAAATTCGTGGGCAACCATTCCTTCGAATGGTTTGCCGCATACCGCATCCCAGTGGGCATTATCATCATGGCGCTCATCGCTTTCGGCTACCTTCAGCCATAGGCCGGTTTTCTCATAACTGGCTATTAGCCCTGCCTGATGCCTAATGCTGTACAAAGTGCATTAGGCATGAAAAGGGCGCTACGATAGACCGCATGCATTCTTGGCCTGAACCCCATGTTGAATTAGTTCCAGGGAAACCCCACGCACTCCGCCTCTACGACTCCGCGGATCAGCAGATCCAGAAGGTAGAGGTAACGGGGGACACCGCCACCATGTACGTGTGCGGTATTACTCCCTATGATTCGACCCACCTGGGCCACGCGGCAACATATTTGACCTTTGACCTGGCCTATCGCCAGCTCCTGGATAACGGCTACAAGGTTCATTACGTCCAAAACATCACGGATGTGGATGACCCGCTCTTTGAGCGTGCAGAGCGCGACGGCGTCGATTGGCGTGAGCTCGGCACCTCCCAGATTGATCTTTTCCGCTCCGATATGGAGCTGCTTTCTGTTTTGCCACCCCAGGATTACGTGGGCGCGATGGAAGCCATCGATGAGGTCACCGAGATGGTGGGCAAGCTTCTCGATGCCGGCGCCGCCTACATCGTTGACGACCCCGAATCCCCCGACGTCTATGCGTCCATCGAAGCCACGGAAGCCTTTGGCTACGAGTCCAACTACTCCGCAGCGGAGATGGAGGAGTTCTTCGCCGAACGCGGTGGGGACCCTGAGCGTCCAGGAAAGCGCAACCCGCTGGATGCCTTGATTTGGCGCGCTCACCGTGAAGGCGAGCCGGCATGGGATTCTCCATTTGGCCCGGGCCGACCTGGTTGGCACATTGAGTGTTCTGCTATCGCCACCAATCGCCTGGGCGCCTCGTTTGATATCCAGGGCGGCGGAAGCGATCTTAAGTTCCCACACCACGAGTTCTCAGCAGCGCATGCGGAGGCAGCCTTGGGTGTGGAGCGTATGGCGCAGGTTTACGTGCACACCGGCATGATTGGCCTCGACGGCGTCAAGATGTCGAAGTCTCTGGGCAACCTCGTTTTCGTACACAAGCTGGTTGAAGCGGGCGTTGATCCCTCCGCCATTCGCCTGGGCGTCTTCGCAGGCCACTATCGCAGCGAGCGCGATTGGTCCGATGAGGTTCTGCACGCGGCCAACGAACGCCTGGCAAACTGGCGTAAGGCACTGGAGAATCCGGGCAGCGTAGATGCCGCACAGGCGCTTGTCGACGCAGTGCGTCTCGCGCTTTCCAATGACCTGGATACGCCGGCAGCTTTGCAGGCCGTCGACGAGTGGGCAGCGGGCGAGCGCGGCGCAGATGACGAGCAGGCGGCCGAATTGCTGCGCACCGCTTTTTATTCGCTACTTGGCGTGCGCGTTTAAGAAATATCAGGCAGAATTCACTTCATGAGCATTCGCGCAGACTTTCAGCCCATCGTCGATGAGTTCATCAGCAATCTCGAATCCTTTGCCACTGGCAGCTACCTCAAAGAAGAAGAGAAAGAATTCTGGGAGGCGCCCTTCGACGCCGGCGTTCTTCCAGAGCTGCGTTCCATTGTGGAAAAGCTTCTCGACGATCTTGATGCACTCCCTGATGATCCAGACGGGCAATCTCTTGCCGCGAGCGTAAACAAGTCAGTCGAGAAGCTGGCTGCGTTCAACCGCAAGAACGCAGATGCAGTTTTGGAGCCGGAGGAAAAAGAAGAGCTCTCTGAGCTTATCTACAATGCCTCCGCAGCCACCGGCGCCGATGACGAAGCCTTGGCACAACTGCCTGAGCTCGACTTCTAAACGTAACCCCTTATCTTTTGATGAGCTCATCTTTCGAATCTGCAGGTTCCGCATCCAGTCAATCCATACCCAAACGGCCCGCAGCCATCTTTTGGGACATGGACGGCACGCTGACCAACTCTGAGCCCTTGTGGGCCCAAGCCACATTGCATCTGTCTAGCCTTATGGGCCATGCAATGACCCCGAAGGAGCGGCTTGCTACGGTTGGCGGCACTTTTGAAAAGACTCTTTCAGTCTGCGCTGAGTTGGCTGGAGTCGAGCTTATGCCCGGTGACTATCAGCGTTACCAGGAGGTTACTTTTGACTACGTCAAAAATCTCTTCCACGGCAACCTAGAAATCTTCCCAGGTATCCCGGAGCTTCTGCGCGAACTGCATGCGGATGGTATGCCGATGATGGTCACCACGAATACGGAGCGCTATGTCGCTTCTTCGGCCATTCCGGAGATAGGCGAAGAATTCTTCGTCGATACAATCTGCGGTGACGAAGTACCAGCCGGAAAGCCTGCACCCGATATGTACTTGGAGGCAGCACGTCGCCTCGATCTTCATCCCGCTGATTGCTTGGTCTTTGAGGATTCCGCTGCGGGCATGCGTGCGGCTGTCGACGCCGGCTGCCACGTCATTGGCCTACCAGAGGATGACAGGGTAGAGGTTCCAGCGGAAGTAACCGAAATTTCTACGCTACGGCCTGCGCGTCACTTAGACGGCGTTAACGCGGCCGATGTCTATGCGTGGTTTGGCGAGATGAGCTCTAATTCGTCCAAATCTATTTAGTTATCGATTTTAGCCCTCGGAGCCAAGTTTCTATGCAACAATAGAATCCGTGAAGAATTTCGAGTCCCTTTTTGCAGAACTGTCCGAGAAGGTTCAGGCCCGTGCAGCGGGCTCTGGAACCGTGGCTGCATTCGATAAGGGCGCTCATCATCTTGGCAAGAAGATCATCGAGGAAGCCGGTGAGGTCTGGATTGCTGCCGAGTATCAATCCGACGAAGAGCTCGCCGAGGAAATGTCCCAACTTATTTACTGGCTACAGGTCATGATGCTAAAGCGGGGGCTTAGGCCAGAAGATATCTACAAGTATCTCTAAAGGGAAGGAGCCTTAAGATGATTAAAGTTGCCGTTCCCAACAAGGGATCATTGTCCGAGGCTGCCCTTAGCATCTTGGCAGAAGCCGGCTACAAAGGCCGCGGGCACTCCAAGGCACTCAACATCGTTGACGAGGCTAACGGCGTCGAGTTTTTCTTTTTGCGCCCCAAAGACATCGCCATCTACGTCGCCCAAGGCGTCTTGGACTTAGGCATAACTGGTCGCGATCTCGCGCGTGACTCCCGCGCATCATTCAACGAGGTTTTAGATTTAGGCTTTGGCGCATCCACTTTCCGCTACGCCGCCCGCCAGGGTGAAGACTGGACCATTGAAAAGCTGCAGGGCAAAAAGATCGCTACTTCTTATCCCAATCTCGTGCGCGCGGATCTGCGGCAGCGGGGGATTGAAGCTGAAGTTATCCGCCTCGATGGTGCGGTGGAAATTTCCATCCACTTAGGCGTTGCCGATGCGATCGCAGACGTGGTCTCTACCGGAGCGACGCTGCGTCAGCAGGGGCTTGCCCCGTTTGGGGAAGCCATCACCGAGTCCACGGCGGTCCTCATCAAGCGCGCCGGCGTGGGATTGAGCGATGAAGAGCAAGTAGTCCTCCAACGCATCCAGGGCATCCTAAATGCGCGTAACTATTTGATGCTCGATTACAACGTGCCCAAAGAAGACTTGGAGGCGGCTTCGGCAGTAACACCGGGGCTTACCGGGCCCACGGTTGCCCCTCTCGCAAGGGACAATTGGGTAGCGGTGCGCGCGATGGTCCCACGGCAGGATGCGAATCGAATTATGGACCACCTTTCGGCGTTGGGAGCGGAAGCTATCCTGGCATCAGAGCTACGCATCGCCCGCTTTTAGGGGTAAATTTTAGAGATCTTGCGCAGATTGAACGCCGGAATGCCTGCTCTAGCTACGATGGGCCTTGAGTTTACTCAAACAACTATCGTTCGAAATGCTCGCGGATTTTTCAGCGAGTATTGACCACTTAAGGAGTCCCGCCAAATGGCTAAGACCACTAAGAAGGATGCAGAAATCGACGCTAAGCAGGAGGGCGTAAAACCTTCTGCTAACGAGGCCAAGGACGCTGCCAAGGCTAAGAAGTCTTCTTCTAAGAAGTCTCGCACCGAGACCGACCTTCTCGGCTCCATGGAGATCCCGAATGACGCGTACTACGGTGTCCACACCCTGCGCGCCATCGACAACTTCCAGATCTCCTACGTCACTATCAACACCATTCCAGACTTCATCCGCGGCATGGTGATGGTCAAGAAGGCCACCGCAATGGCCAACCGTCGTCTGCACGTTCTGCCTAAGCAGAAGGCAGAGGCAATCATCTGGGCATGTGACCAGATCCTGGACGAGGGTCGCTGCATGGACCAATTCCCGCTCGACGTCTTCCAGGGCGGCGCGGGCACCTCGCTAAATATGAACACCAACGAGGTTGTTGCCAACCTCGCTCTTGAGTACCTCGGCGAGGAAAAGGGCGCATACGACATCATCAACCCGAACGATGATGTCAACATGTCCCAGTCCACCAACGACGCATACCCAACCGGTTTCCGCTTGGGTCTGTACTACTCCCTGGACACCCTGATCGAGCGCATCGATTCCCTGCAGAACGCTTTCCACGACAAGGGCAACGAGTTCCAGGACATCCTGAAGATGGGCCGCACCCAGCTGCAGGACGCTGTTCCTATGACCCTGGGTGACGAGTTCAAGGCATTCGCTCATAACCTGGCTGAGGAGCAGGCGGTACTGCGCGACGCTCAGAAGCGCCTGCTGGAGATCAACCTTGGTGCCACCGCAATCGGTACCGGCGTTAACACCCCAGCTGGCTACCGCCACCAGGTCACCGCAGCCCTATCCGAGGTCACTGGCCTGGAGATCAAGACCGCTCGCGACCTCATCGAAGCAACCTCCGACTGCGGCGCATACGTTCTGCTGCACTCCGTCATCAAGCGCACCGCTATGAAGTTGGCCAAGATCTGTAACGATCTGCGCCTGCTGGCTTCCGGCCCACGCGCTGGCCTGGGCGAGATCAACCTGCCTGCTCGCCAGGCTGGTTCCTCCATCATGCCGGGTAAGGTCAACCCGGTTATCCCAGAGGTTGTCAACCAGGTCTGCTTCAAGATCTTCGGCAATGACCACGTTGTCACCATGGCTGCTGAAGCTGGCCAGCTCCAGCTCAACGTCATGGAGCCGGTCATCGGTGAGGCACTGTTCCAGTCCATCCGTATCATGGGCAACGCTGTTGACACCCTGCGCGAGAAGTGCGTCACCGGCATCACCGCCAACGCTGATGTCTGCCGCGCATACGTTGAAAACTCCATCGGTATCGTCACCTACCTGAACCCGTTCATCGGTCACCACAACGGTGACGAAATCGCTAAGGAGTCCCTGAAGACCGGCAAGGGCGTCAAGGAACTCGTTCTGGAGAAGGGCCTTATGGACGAGGCAACCCTGTCCAAGGTTCTGTCCGTTGAGAACCTGATGCACCCAGAGTTCCGCGGCCAGCTCTACATCGACGAGGACTAAATCCGACCTAAGCCCTAAATGTATCAGCGCCCCCGCGAGCTATTAGGTACGGGTTTTAGGCCATGTGGTTTTACCACATGGCCTTTCGTCGTTTTGTTTTTGTGCAGGGATTTCTCTGGTTTTCAATCAACCAACCGTAATGCAAAAGGTTAATTTTGTGGGAACAAGCACAAACGGGCGTTTTAATTAACCAAAACCACATGATTTGGGGGACAATGGGGAGGACAGAGCATGGCTGACTCGTTTATTTTCGGCTGAGGAAGCCATTTAATTTTTCGACCTTGTGGAGATTCCCATGGCTGTAGTCCATATCCTCATTGTCCTCGCCGCGATTTACTTAGGTGCCCGCATTGGCTCAATCGGCATCGGTGTCGCTGGCGGTCTCGGCGTCCTCTTGCTGGGCCTAACAGGCGTGCCGGTTACCCGCGAAGATATCCCTTTCGACGTCATCGGCATCATCATGACCGTTATTGCCGCCATCGCCGCCATGCAGCGCGCGGGCGGTATGGACTACCTGGTCCAGGTGGCCGAGCGCTTCCTGCGTAAGAACCCGCGACGCATCACCTACTATGCACCGATCGTCACCTGGCTGATGACCGTTCTAGCAGGTACTGGCCACACCGCATTCTCTACGCTGCCCGTCATCGTCGAGGTAGCAAAGGAAGGCAAGGTCCGCCCATCGCGTCCGCTTTCCATCGCCGTGGTGTCCTCCCAGATGGCAATTTGTGCCTCGCCGATTTCCGCCGCCGTGGTCCTGCTGGCCTCGCTTCTGGAGCCAACCGGCATCGGTTACCTCCAGCTGCTCGGCGTTCTTATTCCAGCAACCTTCCTCAGCATCTTCCCGGCTGCTTGGCTGGCAAACCACGCGGGTAAGGAGCTAGAAGACGATCCGGTCTATCAGGAGCGCCTCGCACAGGGCCTCGTCGCAATGCCGAAGGGACACACCGACCAAAGCACGCAAAAGGGCGCAAAGGCCTCCATCTACATCTTCCTGGCTGCCATCGTCATCGTCATGATTTGGGCAACGCTAACCTCGGAGCAGGTTGGCCTCATCGCCGAGCCGACGCTGCCACGCAACGAGGCCATCATGACGGTCATGCTCACCGCAGCAACGCTTATCGTGATGATCACCAAGATTCCAGCCGCTGACATCCTCAACACCCCGGTATTCAAGTCCGGTATGTCTGCTTCCATGTGTGTTCTCGGCGTCGCCTGGCTGGGCACCACGCTCATCAACCACTACATGGACAACATCCAGACCATGGCGGGCGACGTCGTCAAGTCCGCTCCGTGGATGCTGGCCGTCGTTCTCTTCTTCGCCGCCGCACTGCTGTACTCCCAGGCTGCTACCACCAAGGCGCTGCTGCCGGCCGCGCTGGCCCTGGGCGCAAGCCCGCTGACCGCACTGGCCGCATTCCCAGCCGTTTCCGCTCTGTTCATCCTCCCGACCTACCCAACCTTGCTGGCCGCAGTTGAGATGGACGATACCGGCTCCACCCGCATCGGAAAGGCTGTGTTCAACCACCCATTCCTCATCCCAGGAACGGTCTCCATCGTGGTCGCTGTTCTGCTGAGCTACGCACTCGGTGCTGTCATCGCCTAGAGCCCGCGATTTGACAATTTAGCCGCCCACTGTCCTTTTCTCCGAAACAGGCAGATCGGGCGGCTTTTCTCTGTAGCATAAAGCCATGGCTACCCAACTCTCAGATGTCGAAATCGCACAGGCTCACAAACTGGAGCCAATTACCGATATTGCTTCTCGTGCGGGAATCCCGGAGGAAGCGCTCATTCCTTATGGCAACACCAAAGCCAAGGTTGATATCACGAAGCTCGAGGACCTTCCCACCAAAGGCAAGCTGGTGCTCGTCACTGGTGTTTCTCCAACACCGGCTGGTGAAGGCAAGTCCACCACGCTGATTGGTCTAACCGATGCTTTAGCACTACTGGGGCACAAGGCCATCGTCGCTTTGCGTGAGCCTTCCCAAGGTCCAGTCATGGGCATCAAGGGTGGTGCCGCCGGCGGCGGTTATTCCCAGATTGTCCCGATGGAGGATATCAACCTTCATTTCACCGGTGATTTCCATGCCATCGCAGCGGCCACCAACACCTTGGCTGCCATCATCGATAACCACATCCACCAAGGAAACCAGCTCGGCATCGACCCGCGCCGCGTGACCTGGCAGCGCTGCCTCGATGTCAATGACCGTGCGCTGCGCGGCGTCGTCACTGGCCTCGGCGGCCCGGCACACGGAGTGCCTGCGGAAACCGGATTCACCATCACCGCAGCTTCAGAGATCATGGCTATCTTGGGCCTGGCTACTGACCTCGAAGACCTTAAGAAACGCTTGGGTGATATTACCGTTGGCTATACCTTCGACCAAAAGCCAGTCACGGCACGCGAGCTTGATGCCGAGGGCGCACTGACTGCTTTGATGCGCGACGCCCTCAACCCGAACCTAGTACAGACTCTGGGCGGCACCCCGGCATTCGTACACGGTGGACCTTTTGCCAACATTGCGCATGGCTGCAACACCTTGCTTGCAACACAGACTGCGATGAAATTCGGCGACATTGTGCTCACCGAGGCTGGCTTTGGCGCCGACTTGGGCGGCGAGAAGTTCATGGATATCAAGGCTCGCTTTGGCGAGCTCGACGTCGCGGGTGCTGTGGTCGTTACCACCATCCGCTCCCAAAAGTACAACGGCGGCCAGGCCCGTGAGGACCTGACCACGGAAAATCTTGACGCACTGCGCAAGGGCATCGTCAACCTCGAGCGCCACGTTGAAAACATCCGCAAGTTTGGTCTGCAACCAGTAGTTGCGCTCAACTCCTTCTACAGCGATACCGAGGCCGAGCGCGAATTCATGCGGACCTGGGCCAAGGACTTTGGCGTCGCCCTGGCTGAGGCAGATGTCTGGGCAAAGGGCGGCGAAGGAGCCAAGGAGTTGGCAGAAACTCTCTTAGAAAACCTCTCCGAGGGTCAGGCACATCAGCTCTACGATCCAGCAGAGGGCGTGGAAAAGTCCATCGAAAAGATCGCCACCGAGGTCTACCGTGCAACCTCTATCGAGTACGGCCCGAAGGCCAAGAAGGACCTGCAGTACATCAAGGACAATGGCTGGGATAACTTCCCAGTGGTCATCTCAAAGACGCAGTACTCCTTCTCCGATAGCCCGGCTTCCTTGGGCGCTCCAGAGGGCCATACCCTCCACGTGCGCGAGCTGCTGCCGCGTACTGGTGCGGGCTTCATCGTGGTGCTGACTGGCGACGTCATGACCATGCCGGGTCTGCCGAAGAAGCCGGCGGCCAACAACATCGATGTTGCCGCCGATGGCACCATTTCCGGCCTGTTCTAGTTATCTGCGGCGGAGCCCGGCCAACCCGGATACTCGGGCGGGGTTCCGCCGAATTCAGGACAAAGCTCTTGGAAAGAGCACCAGCCGCAAAGCTTCGAGGTCTTCGGGCGGAAGAGACCTTCCTTACCGTCGCCCTCGATCTTTGCCCATAGCTCGCCTAGATCGCGCTCGAAGTACTCCAGCTCTTCGCGGGTTGGGGTAAGGAACATCGAGTCAATGACCTTGAGGTACATCAGGCGCAGCTGGGCGGGGATGACGCCTAGCATTCGCCAATAGACAAGCGCGTAGAAACGCATCTGGAACTGGGCGTCTTGGCTAAAGCGGGGGATTGGCTTCTTGCCGGTCTTATAGTCCACGACGCGGACCTCACCGGTTGGGGCAACGTCCACGCGGTCGATGAAGCCGCGGACCGGCACGCCGTTTGGCAAGACGGTATTGACGTACATCTCGCATTCTTTAGCATCGAAGCCCTGCGGGTTTTCCATCTGGAAATAGCCCTTGAGCAATTCGCGGGCCGCTACGAAGAAATCGAGGGTTTCTTCCTCGGGCACGAGCTCTTTAAGCTCGGCGTCGGCAGCGACCATTTTGGCCCATTCCGGCTTAATCATTTTCACTGCAGCGGGGTAGTCACGCTCTTCGCGCGGCAGCTTGTGGGTGTTTTCTAAAACTGCGTGGACCAGCGTTCCTTTTACTTGCGCTACGGTCTTCGGCTCGGGGAGCTTGTCAATTGCCCGAAAGCGGTAGAGAAGTGGGCACTGTTTATAGTCTGAGGCCCGAGAAGGCGAAAGCGCCAACGGGCGAGGTTTTCGTGCATCAGCCATGGTCCTTTTAGCTTAGCGCGGCGCAATTCATGGCAAAGTAGGAGGCATGAGTATTTCGGATGAGTTCCTTGATTTCATAGCCGCTTCTCCTTCTTCCTATCACGCGGCCCACGAGGTGGCGCGCCAGCTAGAAGAGGTGGGCTTTGTCCGCCAGGATGAGGCCGCGGAATGGTCAGCAGCCCCAGGCGGCCACTACATGATTCGCGGCGGCGCCATCATGGCTTGGTTCGTGCCGGAGGGCGCGGGCAAACACTCCGCGTTTAGGATCATCGGTTCTCATACAGATTCGCCGGGCCTTGTGCTCAAGCCGACCCCCGATTTTGATGCTGCGGGCTGGCAGCAGGTCGCGGTAGAAATTTACGGCGGCCCGTTGCTGCATACCTGGTTTGACCGTGAGCTGACCGTTGCCGGTCAGGTGGTAACGAAGGATGGCGTGCATCATTTGGTTAACACCGGCCCGATTCTGCGTCTTCCTTCGCTGGCTATCCACCTCTACCGCAAGGACGAGTTCAAGCCGGATCGCCAGCACAACATGCAGCCGGTGCTTTCCGTGGGCACTCCCGATGCCTCGGTATTGCGCGTGGTAGCGGAGTCCATCGGCGTGGCTCAGGATGAGATCTCTGCATTCAATCTCATTACTGCCGATGCCCAGCGGGGCGCCGTATTCGGCACCGGTGAGCGCTTCATCGCGGCCGGCCGCATGGATAATCTTTCTTCCGTGTTTGCCAGCCTCGTCGCAATGCGCAATGCCGCCCAGCAGAAGGACTATGGACACGAAGACATTTTGGTCATGGCTGCCTTCGACCACGAAGAGGTGGGCTCGGCTTCTCGTTTCGGTGCTGCCGGCCCGATTCTCGCCGATGTCCTGGGGCGCACTGGTCGCGCGCTGGGAGCCAACGAGGAGGAGCGGTATCAAATGTATGCGCGTTCTTGCTGCGTGTCGGCCGACGCCGCGCATTCGGTCCACCCTAATTACGCAGGCAAGCACGATCCCACGCATCACCCGATTATCGGTAAGGGCCCCGTCACCAAGATCAACGGCAATCAGCGCTACGCGTCCGACGCCACGACCGTCTCCCTGTGGGAGCGCGCATGCGAGCGAGCCAAGGTTCCTTTCCAGCGCTTCGTGGGCAACAACGACGTGCCCTGTGGCTCCACCATCGGTCCCATCACCGCGACCCGCTTAGGCATCGACACCGTCGACGTCGGCGTGCCGATGCTTTCTATGCACTCCGCACGCGAGATGGTCGGCGAACGTGACCAAGTATGGATGGCCAAGGCCATTGAGGCATACTTGTTAGGTTAATTAAACCTCCTTTAAATCCACGAGAAAGCATAGGAAGCACACACCATGCCTTATTCCGGACCTTTTCACTATGGCGATCGCGTCCAACTGACCGATGCTAAGCGCCGCCACTACACGGTGATACTTGAGGAAGGCGGCGAGTTTCACTCGCACAAGGGCATCATCCGCCACGACGAAATCGTCGGTCTGGATGAGGGCTCCGTGGTGCGCTCCACACTGGGCAGCGACTTCCTGCTCTTCCGCCACTTGATGGTGGACCACGTGCTTTCCATGCCGCGTGGCGCGGCGGTCATCTACCCGAAGGACTCCGCGCAGATCCTGGTCGAAGGCGATATTTTCATGGGCGCACGCGTCCTGGAGGCTGGCGCCGGCTCCGGTGCGTTGTCCATGACGCTGCTGCGCGCCGTTGGCCCGCAGGGACACGTCTTCTCTTACGAGGTGCGCGATGATCACCTGGAGTACGCCGTGGACAACGTCAAGGAATACTTCGGCGAGCAGCCTGAGTGGTGGACCCCGCGCTTGGGTGATTTGGCGGACGTCACCGTGGAAGAACTCGGCGGTCCGGTCGACCGCGTCATCCTCGACATGCTTGAGCCGTGGGAGCATTTGGAGAAGGTTCGCGACATCCTGATCCCTGGCGGCGTTTTCATGACCTACGTGGCTACCGTGCCGCAGCTGATGAAGGTCATGGAGGGGATCCGCGAGCTGAAGTGCTTTACCGAGCCGAAGGCCTGGGAGTCCCTCGTGCGTGAATGGAAGGTGGAAGGCCTTGCCACCCGTCCAGAGCACCGCATGAACGCGCACACTGCGTTCCTCATCTGGACGCGCCGCCTTGCCGACGGCGTGACTCCACCCCGCCCGCAGCGCCGCGCCCGCAAGTAGGTGCAAAAGAAACGAAGCGGAGCCAAAGAATCCGCGGGGAGATTTTAGGCCAACCTGACTTGTCGGCATGGTTCACGCGCTAGTGTGTAGCTATGACCGACGCAAGTCACACAGCCGCCCTCAAAAGGCAGATTGATCAGCTAGCCGAGCGCAACACCAAGCTCGCTTCGCTGCTGCAGGATTCCCGCAACAAGCTGCAGCAGATGTTGGCCGAGGTCAACGAACTATCAGAGCCTGCCTCAACCTATGGTGTATTCCTCGGATACTCAGGAAAGCCGCATGATTCCCGGCGCGACGCCGAGGTCTATACCAACGGCCGCCCCATGCGGGTTAAGGTCTCGCCCAACCTAGAGCCAGGCAGCCTTGAAGCCGGCCAACTCGTGCGTTTAGGCGAGGGCTTCGTCGTTGTAGAAGCTTGTGGTCACCCGCAAACGGGAAGCCTTGCCACCGTGCAAGAGACTTTAGGCACCACCCGCGTCATCGTGGCGAACTCCTCCGGCGAGGAGCAGGTGGTGCTTTTGGCCGCCCGTCTTCGCGAGGGCATTCGCGCTGGCGACACAGTCCTTGTCGATGGCAAGGCAGGTGTCGCGCTCGAAAAGATTGAAAAGTCCGAGGTGGCACAGCTTTCGTTGGAGGAGGTCCCAGAGCTTAGCTACGACGACATCGGCGGTCTGGATGCTCAGATCTCCCAAATCCGCGATTCGGTCGAGCTGCCTTTCCTGCATCCGGATCTTTATCGGCAATATGACTTGGAGCCGCCGAAGGGTGTGCTGCTTTATGGCCCGCCGGGCTGTGGCAAGACCTTGATTGCTAAGGCCGTGGCCAATTCGCTCGCTACGAAGATGGGTAGTGGCGGCCCGAGCTTCTTTTTGAACGTCAAGGGCCCTGAACTCTTAAACAAGTACGTGGGTGAGACCGAGCGCCGCATTCGCCTTATCTTTGAACGCGCTCGCGAACTCGCAGCCCAGGATTCGCGCCGCCCGGTCATCGTTTTCTTTGACGAGATGGAATCCATCTTCCGTACCCGTGGTTCCGGAGTTTCCTCAGACATGGAGACAACGGTGGTTCCGCAGCTGCTGACGGAGCTCGATGGCGTCGAAAAGCTGGGCAACGTCATCGTCATCGGCGCCACCAACCGTGAGGAGCTCATCGATCCCGCCATCATGCGCCCGGGCCGACTCGACATCAAGATTCGCGTCAATCGCCCCAGCAAGCAAGGCGCCCGCGAGATCTTTAGCCGGCATCTGGGTCAGAAGGTGCCGCACCAGGCGGACCTCGAGGGGCTGATTGATTCTGCAGTCGAAGAGCTCTATTCGGAGCGACCCTTCGTACGTCTGCATTACCGCAATGATGAGCCACGGACGTTGTTCTACCGCGACTTTGTCTCCGGCGCGATGATTGCCAACATCGTAGCGCGTGCAAAGAAGCTTGCGATCAAGGACGCGCTTGCTGATAGCGAGATAAGCACGCACGGTATTACTTCGGAACACTTACGCCAGGCCATTGCCGCGGAGCAGGCGGAGTCAGAATACGTACCAACCTCGGCTAGCCCTGAGGAGTGGACCAAGATTGTTGCCGGCACCCAAGCTGGCGCAGAAGTAACCCGAGTCGAGCTAATGGGCTTTAGGAGTACCTCATGGCACGCGTCCTAGGAACAGAAACTGAGTACGGGATTTCCACTCCCACGAGTCCGGAGTTTTCGCCCATTGTCACCTCGACCCATGCCGTGGTGGCTTATGCGGCGCTTCATACTTTGGCGCGTTCGCGCTGGGACTTCCGCGAGGAACATCCGCTGCGTGACTCCCGCGGTTTTGATTTGAAGCGCTATCAAACCGTTCCTGTGGTTGATCCAAATGCAATCGGCGTGGCCAATGTGGTGACCGCAAACGGTGCGCGCTTCTACGTCGATCACGCGCACCCGGAGTATTCCTCCCCGGAATGCACGAATGCTTGGGACGCCATGCTTTACGACGCCGCCGGTGACGTAGTTTTGCGACAAGCCGCCGAAGCGGTAGCGCGCCTATCCGCGCAGGGCACATCTGTGCTGGCGAATCATGATCCGTGCCCGCCACTGAAGTTCTACAAGAACAATGTGGATGGCAAAGGCGCATCCTACGGTTCGCACGAAAATTACCAGTACCGGCGCTCTACCGAGTTTTCCGCGATTGCCGCGGGCCTCATCCCGTTCTTCGTGGCACGCCAGGTAGTGGTTGGCGCTGGCCGCGTTGGCCTTGGACAAGAAGGTGAAGAGCCAGGATTTCAGATCTCCCAGCGCGCCGACTACATCGAGCAGGAGATCTCGCTGGAGACAACGCTCAACCGCGGCATCATCAACACTCGCGACGAGCCGCACGCGGTAGCCGAGGACTTTGGGCGCCTACACGTCATCATTGGCGATGCCAACATGTCGCAGACAGCAAACTTGTTGAAGCTTGGCATGACCTCCTTGGTGCTTGATGCCATTGAAGCGGGCGTCGATTTCAGCGACCTACAGCTCCGCGATGCGGTGGCCGAGGTTTCCTTGGTTAGCCGAGACCTCAAGCTACAGCACAAGCTGAAGCTCAAGGACGGACGCGAGCTCACAGCACTTGATTTGCTAGCTGAATATCGCAAGCGGGTCACTCCGACGAACGACGTGGATGAGAAGGTCCTGGCGGCGTGGGACGAGGTCGCCGGCCTGCTCGCGGCAGAGCCGCTTTCCGCAGCACATCTGGTGGACTGGGTAGCCAAATACCAGTTGCTCAAGGGATACATGGATCGCGGCGTAGCCATCGATGATCCCAAGCTGGCTCTTATCGATCTCCAATACACTGACGTCGATCCCGCCAAATCGCTTTACCATGCGCTGGTGCGAAAGGGGCGCATGCGCGTGCTCGTCAGTGAGGAGGAGATTGACAGGGCAGCCCAAAACCCGCCGCGGGATACGCGTGCGTTCTTCCGCGGTCGAGTCATAGAAAAGTACGGTGAGGCAGTCGTTGCCGCCAGCTGGCAGTCTGTCTCCCTGCGCAGTGGTTCCGGTATCGCGACCGTCACTCTCGATGACACGCTAGAGCTAGGCGCAGCTGATGCTGCGGAGCTCATCGAGCGGGCTGACGACGTCGAAACACTACTCGTTGAGCTCGATAAGGCCGGGGTAGCAATTCGGCGCAGTTAGCGCGAAGTATCCATAGGAAGCAATTCACCGAAAAGATAGAAAGATAGTAGGAAAGAAAGAAGGTTTAGAGACAATGAGCGGAAACCAATCCCAGGTAAACGCCGGCAACGGCGGTAGCAACGGTGACGAGGCCGCGGAGTTCTCCGCGGGCCAGGTGAGCATCAATAGCGCGGGCACGGATGATCTGCTTGATGAGATCGACGGCTTGCTTGAAAACAACGCTGAAGAATTCGTACGCGCATATGTGCAAAAGGGCGGCGAATAAACGTGAGCGAGGCGCACACGGATCACGTTTATGCCCGCCGCATCATGGGCATCGAGACCGAATATGGCGTGACCTCACGGGCTGATGGCGATCAGCGCGCGCTGACTCCGGATGAGGTGGCGCGCATCCTGTTCCGGCCCGTCGTGGAGCAATATTCTTCCTCGAATATCTTTAGCCCAAATGCCTCAAGGCTCTACCTTGATGTGGGCTCGCATCCGGAGATCGCCACCGCCGAGTGCGATAGCCTCACCCAGCTCATCAACTATGAGCGCGCGGGTGACCGCATCGTAGACGAGCTAGCCCGCAAAGCTGAAGAGACGATGGCTGCCGAAAATCGCCCAGCTTCCGTCTACTTGTTTAAAAATAACGTCGACTCAGCAGGCAACTCTTATGGCTGCCACGAGAACTACCTCATTAGCCGTCACGCGGTGCTCAAAGACTTAGGCCTGGCCTTGCTGCCTTTCATGATCACCCGCCAACTCATCTGCGGCGCCGGCAAGATTCAACCGGCTAAGGCAGACGAGCCTGCTCGCTTTTTGCTTTCCCAACGCGCGGATCAGGTCTGGGAGGGCGTGTCCTCGGCCACGACTCGTTCGCGGCCTATCATCAACACCCGTGACGAGCCGCATGGTGACTCTAAACGCTTCCGCCGCATGCACGTCATCGTCGGCGATTCCAACATGTCGGAGACCACGCTGGCGTTGAAGATCGGTTCAACGTTGTTGATGCTGGAAATGCTAGAGGCAGGCATCGACGTACCGCGTTTCGATGTCGTTGATCCGATTCATCGCATCCGTGACATCGCCCGCGATACCACTGGCCGTACCGAATTAGGGTTGAAGGACGGCTCGACCATCACGGCATTGGAAGTGCAGTACGCCCTTTGCGAAGCCGCCCAACGTTGGCTGGAGGAACGCCCGGATGAGGGCACTCCGAATGCCGAGATGCGCAAGGTAGTAGACCTCTGGCAGCGCACGCTGCATGCCATTGACACCCAAGATTTCAGCGGCGTCGACCGCGAGATCGATTGGGTAATCAAGCGCAGCCTTCTGGATCGCTATCGTGAGCGCCTTGGTGGCGATTGGGCCCACCCCAAGCTGGCGCAGATTGACTTGACCTATCACGATACTCGCCCTGGCCGCGGCCTGTTTAACGTGCTGGAAGCGCGCAAGATGGTTGAGCGTTGGACCACCGACGCGGCAATCGCGGCCTGCGTCGATACTCCGCCGCAGACTACGCGTGCGCGCCTGCGCGGAGAATTCCTGCAGACGGCGCGCCGCTTGGGTGCCAACGTCACCGTGGACTGGACGCGTCTGAAGGTAAACCGACCTGAACCGCACACCGAGGAGTTCTCAGACCCGTTTGTCTTCGAGGATGCCAGGCTGCAAGCGTTGTTAGACTACATGGAGCACAACGCATAAATTCACCTATTGCCTTTAAGGAGCACACGGGCCTATGGCGAAGCCTCAACCAGGCAAACGCGACCCCGCCGTTGAAAGGTTGACCAATCTTTCTTTTGCGCTGCAGGGCGCAGCCCACGGCGGCGGCAGTCCCGATCGCAGCGCGGCCTGGATCCGCAAGAACGTGGAAGGCTACCAAGATCGCGGAGACGAGGCCTTTCTAAAACAGCTTGCGCGCGACGTCGTCACGCTCCAGCGCGCAGGCGTGCCAGTGGTCCATACCAGTGGTGAATTTGGCTCGACCTATCGTCTTAACCAGGAGGAGTACCAACTTCCTCCGGTCCACTTCACCCCAGAGGAAGCGATGGTGTTGGGCGTAGCCGGCGGCATCGGCAAGCCGGGCGGACTCAGCGATTTCACGCTGTCTGCTTGGACCAAGATTGCCGCCTCGGGCGCCTCAAGGGATCTCAGCGGCGCGCCGGTCTACGTTGCGGTAAACGACATCACCCGCATTAGCCCTGAGTTAACCACCGCAGTGCTGACGGCCGTGCGTAAGGGGCTGCGTATCAGCTTCGACTACTACGCGCGGCCTTCCGCGCCGGCAGTCCGGCGCACTATGGATCCGTGGGGATTGGTCAACCATGACAGCCGCGTTTACCTCGTGGGCTGGGACGTCGACAGACAAGCCCCTCGCGTATTTCGCGCCACTCGCATCGATAATGTGAAACGTTCCCGGCAGGAGGCAACCCACCTTGTTGCCCCCAAGCCACTGCAAGAGCTGGTGATAGACACGCTTAAGCGCGGTCAGCGCGTCGATGCGCTGGTGGCGATCCCTGAAGGCGGTGCCCGGGAGCTAGAAGCAGCAGGGGTACGACGCGATGATGGAATCGTGGAGATGCGCGGCGTGGATAAGGATTGGCTCGTGCGAATAGCAGCAAGTTATGCGCCCGAGGTGGAGGTTAAGGAACCTGCAGACGTACGCGAGGCAATAATTAAGCTGCTGAGTGCGCCACTCGGCGTCACAGATGAGGCCGCACTGGAAGGAGGGGAGTAGCCATGGCTGATGGTTCGCAAAAGTTGCAAGCGCTAGTACGCTCTTTAAACCTGATCCCGTACTTTCGCAATCACCCGGGCCAAACCCCGATGGAAGCCGCCACCGACCTTGGTATGACGCCGGCGGAGCTTAAAGACGCGGTCGATCGCCTTTTTTGCTCAGGCGTGGGCCGTCACACTGAAGACCTGATCGACCTGTCCTTCGATTATCGCGACGGCATCCAAATCTACAATGACCAAGGCTTAACGCAGGCGCTGCGGCTTACTCCGACGGAAGCCGGTGCGCTTTTGCTCACCCTCGAAAGCCTCGAGGCCATGCCTGGGCTCATCGATACCGAGGCCGTTAAGTCAGCAGCCGCAAAGCTGCGGGAGATCATGGATGAAAAGACAGCAGCTATCTATGACTCTCTCGCGGATACCGATCCACATGAGTCTCAAGTCCAGGCCACGCTAGCAAGCGCCGTCGATAAGCGGCACCGCGTGCGCTTCAAATACTGGTCCGCCTCCAGCAACCAGGAAAAAGAACGCACCGTGGATCCTGCGCGCATCTTTATCTATGAATCCGAGCCATACCTCGTTGCGTGGGAGGAATCGCTAAAAGCGCATCGCACCTTTCGCTTGGACCGCATTCAGGAGGTCGAGACGCTTGCTGAAAAGGCCTACCCCCACCTGCGGGAGCTTGACTTCGATCCCGAGCAGCCCTTTGCCATGCGACACGCCAAGAAGGCGACATTAGAGATTCACCCAGAATTCACATGGTTAGCAGAACAGCACGACATCGACTTGGGCGAGACGTTAAAAAATGGCTACGTAGCTGCAACGATGCCGATCGGTTCGGAGGAGTGGTTTATTCGTTTCGCGTTAAGCCAAGCTGATAGAGTGCGGGTCACCAGCCCGGATTCCCTCGTGAAGGCGATTACAGATCGCCGTCTAGCGGCACTGGACGGTTATACTAAATAGCCGTTCGTAAGTTCAGAAGGCGGTTGCTTTTTAAAACTGCCGCCCCACACCAATAATCTGAAGAGAAAGAGGAACCCATGAGCCTGGGACCTTGGGAAATTCTAGCTATTCTGCTTGTCGTTTTACTCCTGTTCGGCGCTACTAAGCTGCCGGAGCTGGCTCGTTCGATGGGCCGCTCCATGCGCATCTTCAAGTCTGAGGTAAACGAGATGCACCAGGAAAACCAGCCAAAGCAGGAACCAAACCAGATCTCTGCCGCTAAGCAGTCCGACGACGAGTTCTGGAACGGCACCTCTTCGCAGCCAGGCCAGACCCAGCCAAACGGCGGCAACGCTAACTAATCACTAGGCCTAGCAACCACGGCGAACTCCAGCCTCAGCTGAGGTTCGGTGTTCGCCTTTTAATGTGAAAGCATCCTTTTAAACAATGCCGAAGAATTCTCCTGCGAATGCCGCGAAGCCCGCGAGCGCGCTTGCGCGTTTGCGCGCGCAACGCAAGGCAAAAAAGAACCCGTTGGGGGAGATGACGCTCGTCCAGCACCTGCAAGAGTTGCGCCGCCGCATCGTCATCTCCTTGCTTGCGCTGGTGGTTGGAACCATCATCGGTTTCATTTGGTATCAACAGGCACCGTTTAACATGCCACCGCTCGGTGAGATTCTGCGCGGACCTTATTGTTCGCTTCCGGAAGAAAAGCGCGTGTCCTTTACCGCGGACGGGGAGTGCCGCCTTTTGGCAACCACCCCGTTCGAGATGCTGATGCTGCGAGTTAAGGTGGGCGCCCTAGCGGGTGCCGTGCTGTCTTCGCCGGTGTGGCTCTACCAAATCTGGGCCTTCATTGTCCCTGGTCTGCATAAGAATGAGCGCCGCTTTACTTTTAGCTTCGTCGCGGTTGCGGTGATTCTTTTCGTTGCCGGTGCAGTGCTTGCTTATTTCATTCTGTCGGTCGGCCTTGAGTTCCTCATGGGCATTGGTGAGGAATTCCAGACCGCAGCGTTGACTGGTGGGGACTATTATCGTTTCTTGCTCGGTTTGCTCATTATCTTCGGTGTCAGCTTCGAAATCCCGTTGCTCATTGTTGCCTTGAACCTGTTGGGCATCCTGCGCTACGAGCACGTTAAGGACAAGCGCCGCATCATCATCGTGTTGATTATGATTTTTGCCGCGTTTATGACGCCTGGCCAGGATCCGTTCTCGATGCTGGTGCTCGCTGGCTCGCTGTGCTTGCTCGTAGAGCTTGCATTCCAGTTCTGCCGCATCAACGATAGGCGCCGCAAGCGCGAACGCCCCGAGTGGTTGGACTTGGACGACGAGACAGCCTCACCGCTTAATACCCAGGCCAGTGGCATTGGCGGCGCCTCCGCAGTTTCGGCACCGACCCCGATTGCCGCACCGCAGCAAACCCGTCCCGCGCAGGCTTCACAGCCAGCAATTCCCAACTCTCAGTCGGCACCGAACAATAACGCGAGCTTCTTCGACGATGTGTTGTAGCAACAGGTAGCCTTGGTGCTTATGACTTCCATGCACCTGGATACCTTTCGCGCAGAACTTAGCCACCCACTCGATGACTTCCAGGTGGAAGGTTGCCGTGCGGTTGAAGATGGCCACGGCGTGCTGGTCTGCGCGCCTACTGGCGCGGGTAAGACCATCGTCGGTGAGTTTGCAGTTTCCCTGGCGCTTTCGCGCGGCACTCGCTGTTTCTACACCACGCCGATTAAGGCGCTAAGCAATCAGAAATACCACGATCTCGTAGCTGCCCACGGCGAGGATGCTGTGGGGCTTCTGACTGGCGATGTCTCCATCAATTCCGGCGCGGAAATCTTGGTGATGACCACCGAAGTTCTACGCAACATGATCTACGCCGAGTCCGGAGCCTTGGAGCGGCTTAGCCACGTTGTCATGGACGAGATCCACTTCCTGGCCGATGCCTCTCGTGGTGCGGTCTGGGAAGAAGTCATCCTCAACCTTGATGAAAGCGTATCCATCATCGGTCTGTCAGCCACGGTTTCTAACTCGGAGGAGTTCGGTGAGTGGCTGTCTACCGTACGCGGAGACACCACCGTCATCGTCTCTGAGCACCGACCGGTTCCGCTCGACCAATGGATGATGATTGGCCGCAAGGTCTATCCGCTGTTCGAGCCAGAGACTGGGGGACAGGTAAACGCCGAACTGGCGCGCCGCATCCGACGTCTTGAAGCCGGCGATAGTGACGATGGCAAGACAGCTGGCAACGACCGTGCAGGTTTTCGCAGCCGCGCGCGCCACAAGGGTGGCGGACACGGCGGAGGCCGCGATAAGCGCGGCCGCTCTGGCAATGCCCGATCCCAAGACCGGTATCGTCCGCTCGGCAGGCCGGAAACCCTTCAGGTGCTCCAGGGAATGGACATGCTGCCGGCAATTACCTTCATCTTTTCCCGAGCTGGCTGCGACGGCGCACTCTATCAATGCCTGCGCAGCCGCATGGTGCTGACCACTCAGGAAGAGTCCGAGGAGATCAAGGCGATTATCGATGCCGGCGTAGAAGGCATTCCGGAAGAAGATCTCCAGGTGCTTGACTTCAAGCGTTGGCGCGAAGCGCTGTCGCGAGGATTTGCCGCCCACCACGCGGGCATGCTGCCGGCTTTCCGCCACATCGTTGAAGAGCTCTTCGTTAAAGGTCTCGTGCGCGCGGTATTCGCCACGGAAACCCTGGCGCTGGGCATCAACATGCCGGCCCGTACCGTGGTTCTAGAAAAACTGATCAAATTCAACGGCGAGGCGCACGTCGATCTCACTCCGGGCCAGTACACGCAGCTAACCGGCCGCGCGGGCCGTCGCGGCATCGACACCATCGGCAACGCGGTGGTGCAATGGGCACCAGCGATGGATCCGCACGCCGTCGCAGGTCTTGCCTCCACGCGTACCTACCCGCTCATCTCTACCTTTACGCCGGGCTACAACATGGCCATCAACCTGCTCGGCATGCTGGGCTTCGAGGAATCGCTGCGCCTGCTGGAAAAGTCCTTCGCACAGTTCCAGGCAGACGGCTCAGTGGTGGAGGAGACCCGCGAGGTAGAAAAGGCAGAGCACCGCGTACGCGAGCTGCGCAATCAGCTTGACGACGCCATCGATGCTCTAGCACCGCCGGCGCGTGACGGGGAGGATCCGGCTGAGGTGCTCATGGACTATATCCGTTTGCGCCGCAAGCTCACCGAAGAAGAAAAAGCCGCGCACGCGAACAACACCGCGCAACGCAACCAAGAAGTCGCGGTGGTGCTCGCCCGCCTGCAGGTCGGTGAAGTCATTGCTATCGCAGGCAAAAAGCGCCCAATCTTGGCCGTGGTGGTCACCCCGGCAAATCAGGCTGCCGATCCGCGCCCTTGGGTGACTACTGAAACCGGCTGGTCCGGCCGCATCGACGCCTCCGGGATCAACAACCCGCCGATTGTGGTCGGGCGCATGAAGCTGCCGCGCCCAGTGCAGAAGAATCCCCGTCGCAACACCAAGTTCGTGCAGGATTCCTTCAAGCGCAACCACTATGACCGCCCGAAGAAGATGCGCTTGGAGCCGCGCAACCGACCAAATAAAAAGGTCGGCCAGTTGCGCGACGCTATTCGCCAACACCCAGCGCATGCGTGGCCGGCCACGGACCGCGAGCAGCTCGCAGGCCTAGCTCAGAAGCTTGCCCGCCGTGAGCGTGACCTCGAGAAGGTCAACGCTCGTATCGAGCGCGCCACCGACACCTTGGGCAAGACCTTCAGCCGCATCGTAGACCTACTTTCAGAGATGGACTATGTGGAGTTCGAAGGCCTTGGCGCGGAACGTACCCCCGTCATCACCGACGAGGGCGAGCGCCTTGCACAAATCCACAGCGAATCCGACCTACTAGTCGCGCAGTGCCTCAAGCGCGGTATTTGGAACGAGTTGGATCCCGCGGAGCTCGCGGGCGTGGCTTCGCTGTGTGTCTTCGAAAACCGCAAGGAGATCCGCGGTGAGCCGGAGGCTGCAACGGAAGCGATGGCCGATGCGATGGAGGCAACCTATCGCATCTACACTGAGCTCATTGCAGACGAAGCGCGCCACAACCTGCCGCGCACTCGCGAGCCTGAGGCCGGTTTTGCGCTCGCCATCCACCAGTGGGCCGCGGGCGCACCGCTGGGCTACTGCATGGCAGCGGCCAACGAGGCCGGTGCGGAGCTTACTCCAGGTGATTTCGTGCGCTGGTGCCGCCAGGTGGTCGATATGCTCCAGCAGATTGCGAAGACGGGCTACGAGGAAGATATTCGCCGCAATGCCCGCAGGGCTATGGATGCGATCCAGCGCGGCGTTGTGGCAATCGGAGCTTAATCCAAAAAGGTAGGCTCGAGGGCATGTCTGATTCACAAATCGCTTTTCCCGTTTCGGTCTACGCGCAGCGTCTTAAGCATGCGCAAGAAGTCGCCGCAGAAAAGGGGATTGACCTCCTTATTCTCGGTACCGGCGCAGACTTTGCCTACCTCACCGGCTCGTGGGTTTCTTCCCACGAACGCCTGACCGCACTGGTCTTGTGCCCGGACGCCGCGCCTTTCATCGTTGCTCCTGCAACCGATATTGAGACGCTGAATGCTTCTCCTGTCGCGGAGCTGGGCATCGAACTGCGCGGCTGGCAAGATGGCGAAAATCCTTATGAGCTGGCCTGCGATTCCTTTGCACAGCAGCAGGAAGGCGCTGCGGGCACAGGGGACGAAGGGAACAAAGCGCCCACTGTTGCGCTAGGTGCCTCCCTGACCGCCGATCATGTGCTGCGCTTGCAGGATGGGCTGCGCGCCAATTCTTCTGCGCAACCGCAGTACGTACTGGCCACCTACGCATTGGCTGAGCTTTTCACCTGCAAGGACGACGCCGAGATCAAGGAACTGGCTAAGGCGGGCTCGGCTATCGACGCCGTGCATAACGCCGTGCCGGAGCTGCTTAAGCCTGGCCGCACCGAGGCCGACGTCGCCGCTGATCTGCGTGAGCTGATCCTGCGCGAGCATGTCGAGATCGACTTCATCATCGTTGGTTCTGGCCCGAATGGCGCGAACCCGCATTATGACTACGGCGACCGCGTGCTCACTGAAGGCGAGCCGGTGGTCGTCGACATCGGAGGAACCTTGCCTTCCGGTTACCACTCCGACACCACCCGCACGTACGTCGTCGGCGGCGACGTTACCGCGGCACCGCAAGACTTCCAGAAAGCTTATGCAGTACTAGAGCGTGCCCAGGCTGCCGGCCGCGCTGCAGCCAAGCCCGGTGCCACCGCGCAGGATGTGGACCGCGCCACCCGCTCCATCATCGAAGAGGCGGGCTATGGCGAGTACTACACCCACCGCACCGGTCATGGCATTGGACTTTCCACTCACGAGGAACCTTTCATCATGGAAGGCAACGAGCTTGTGCTGGAAGAAGGCATGGCCTTTTCCATTGAGCCGGGCATCTACATTCCGGGCAAATGGGGCATGCGCTTGGAGGACATCGTTTACACCACTGCGGATGGTTACGAGTCCCTGAACAAGGCTCCGCGGGAGCTGCGCTAGATGGCAGGGGTTTTGATCTTGGGCGGTCGCAGCGACATCGCCGGCGAGATTGCGCTGCGCCTTGCGCCGGGAAATGAACTGGTGCTGGCCGCCCGTGGCCTGCAAGGCCTTGACGAGCGCGTCGCCACGCTTCGCGCCGCGGGTGCCACCGAAGTACATACGCTAGATTTCGACGCCACCCAGGTAGAAAAGCATCGCGACCTCGTACACGCGGCGCAGCGCTGCCTTGGCGAGGGCGAAGAACTCAAAACGGCGGTAGTCGCGTTCGGCATCTTGGGCGAGCAAGAACGCGCGGAGCATGACGAAGCACACGCATTCGATATCGCACTGGTGGACTATGCCGCTCAGGTGTCCATGCTTACGGTCTTAGCTGATGAGATGAAGTCCGGACACATCGTCGCTTTTTCTTCGATTGCCGGATGGCGCGCGCGCCGCGCAAACTATGTTTATGGTTCCACCAAGGCTGGTCTAGACGCCTTTTGCCAGGGACTGGCAGATCGCTTGCACGGTGGTCCGCTCGCGCTAATCACTGCTCGCCCCGGCTTCGTGATTGGCTCCATGACCACTGGTATGAAGCAGGCACCGTTATCAGTGACTCCCGACGTCGTGGCAGACGCCGTCGTGGATTCCATCACGGCAGATGAAGGCCGCATGCCCCGCAGCCGCACGCTTTGGATTCCTCGCGCTCTGCAGGCTCTGGCATGGGTCATGCGGCTTGTACCACGTCCTATCTGGCGGCATATGCCACGTTAGACGCAGCGTTAAGAATTCGCTGCCGAGTTTAGCTTGTAGCCAAGCTACACTGCGTGGCCAATAGGCGCGCTTAAAAGCTGTAGAGATGCGGCGAATTGATGTCGAAGATGAACCCGCGTGGCGCAAGAACGCGCAGGACCACTTCGGCATCGCCTTCCGCGATGTCGTGGAAGATAAGTCCCTGCCACGGGGTGACGGTAATCGGGACATCGAGACGACCAATCAGATCCGCAAACTCTGCCGGAATGATTCCTTTGTGTAGACCCGCGCCAAGGTCCACGATGCCTTCTCGAGTATGCTCAGCCAGCCAACCGATTGGCAGCGCCGGGCGCTCGCCTTCAAAAGCCCCACGGTCGTGTTGGGCCTCGCCGGAGCCATGTGCCGCGGTAGCTGAAAGGGTATCGCTTTCTTCCAGCGCCTGGACTAGGGCTGGCACTAGCTCCTCGATGCTAAAAACATCTTTATCTAGTGCGCCGCCTTTAATCAGGCGCGCGCGATTATCGCCCTCCAGCATCGCACCAAAGTCCAGCCCCTCATGCAGGATGTCGCCGTAGCCGCCGTCGACGCCGAGGCGCAGGTTTGCCGCAACATCCAAGCTTTCTACTACTGCTGCGATATCGCGTGCTACGGCACGAGCAGCGGCAGATAGAGGAGAGGCCAGCACCGGCTGAGTACCTGCCAGTAAACCCGGGGCGCTAACGCGCGCCAACAGCTCTTGCTGATCATGCACGCCGCGTAGCTCCAGTGCGGCGCCTTCTGCCAAGTACACATTCCCATCGGCCAAATCTTCAGCCAGGGCTGCAATCTCTACCCAGTCGGCCGCGGTGGTCGAGCCTGCGACCGGAACAAAGCGTGCGATGGTGCCGAAGGTGGCGTCGTCAAGCAGCAGCGGCGCGCCATGAGGAGCGCCCTGCGGTGATTCTTGGGGCGGGGTGTGGGGCAAATCAGTCATGGCTGCGATCTTAACTTTGCTCGCCCCACCGCCAATATTCGCGTCTGCCAAGGGGTGTTGGCCGCACCCGGGAAGTTTGCAGATAGGTAGGGTAGAAGCCATGCCTTTTGTTCTGTTTATCGCCTATGTTTTGCTCGAGTCCGTCGCCTTTTGGGCCGTGGCTAAATGGCTAGGCATCTTGGGCGCGGTGCTGGCGCTTTTTATCACCATGTTCTTCGGCATGACCATTGCCGCATGGGAAGTTCGCCGCATCATGCGTCGTCAGGTGGTCCGCGGCGAAGATGGCATCTATTACATGGACGGCAAGCAGGCGGGAAAGACCGCAGGCAACGTGGGACTCACGCTGGCAGGTGGCATGCTCTTATCGATGCCAGGCTTTGTGTCCACCATTGTGGGGGCGTTGCTGATCTTCGCACCTACCCGTTCCCTGGCGCGCACTATCCTCGCAGCGTCGATGGTGCGCAAGATTGAGCACATGGGTACCCGCATCTTCGAAGCTAGCCCCATGGCACAGCACCACGATTCTTATGGCAGCTTCGGCGGATTCGATGGCTTCAAGACAAACAATGGCTCTAACGCGCGGAATCCTTTCCAGGAGGGCTCGGCAGAGGTCCTTGACGAGGAAGAGATCCGCAAGTGGAGCGAGAATCTCAGTCCGGATGATTTCACAGGCGGTGGATCTGGTTCTGCGGGGGATTCCGCGAAGTAATGAAGCACCTTTTAATCCGCCTGACGCTAGCCTGCCTGTCGGGCGGTCTTACTTTTCTAGCCGTCCAGCCACTCAGCTGGTGGCCGATGGGAATCCTAGGCATTGCGTTGCTCTATGGCGTGCTCACGCCGTGGGGGAGTAATGCCCCTACTTTGCGCGCCGGCGCCGGTTTCGCGTTTGCACATGGATTCATGCTCTACCTGCTCACGCTGCCATGGATCGGCGAATTGGTGGGCAATTTTCCCTACGTCGCCTTGGCGTTTTGGTTAGCACTATACAGCCTGCTGCTGGGCATGGGCGGCACCGCATTAGCGCGACATAAAACGGGGTTTATCTTCTTTGCGTTCTTCTACGTCGCCGTTGAGATGCTGCGTTCGAGCGTTCCCTTCGGCGGTTTTTCCTGGGTGCGTCTGGCTTGGGGGCAGATCGACGGGCCGCTTGCGAACCTCGCACCGCTAGGCGGGCCTGCGCTTATCACCTTCGCCACGGTGCTAATGGCGTCCGGCCTCGTAGGGATGATTCGATCTCGCGGTAAGTTGCGTGCGGGGGCTGCCGCTGCTGTCATCCTTCCGCTTATCGTTGGGTTCGCTGCAGGCAGTCTTGTTAATCGCCCAAGCAAAACAGTAGGTGAGGTCAACGTTGCAGCGATCCAGGGCAACGTTCCGCGCATGGGGCTGGACTTTGCCGCGCAGCGCCGTGCGGTGTTGGAAAACCACGTGCGGGTAACGAAGGAGGCCGCCGCGGCAGGCAAGCCGGTGGACATGGTTGTTTGGCCGGAGAATTCTTCCGACGTAAACCCATTTGAGGACGCCCAAGCTAGCGCGCTTATCGACGCCGCGGTGCGCGCCATCAAGGCCCCCATTCTCGTGGGCACGCTGACCGAGGACGCAGTGGGTTCACGCAATACCATGCAGGTTTTTAAGGCGGATGGGGAAGTAGGAGAGCACCACTACAAAAAGTATCTGCAGCCTTTCGGCGAGACCATGCCGATGCGTTCTTTCTTCCGCAAGATCACCGACTTGGTGGATTTGGCCGGTGATTTCAAAGCCGGCGATGGCCCCGGCGTGATCCACATGAACAATGTGTTGGTTGGGGTGGCTACCTGTTACGAGGTTTCTTTCGACCAAGCCTTCCGCAGCTCGATTCGCAATGGGGCGCAGATTCTTACGACGCCGACGAATAACGCCACCTTCGGATACTCCGACATGACCTATCAGCAGTTGGCCATGAGCCGCCTGCGCGCCATGGAGACCGACCGCGCGGTTGTGGTGGCGGCGACCTCCGGCGTCTCCGCCATCGTCGCCCCAGATGGCACGGTGAGCCAGCAGAGCGAAATTTTTGAACCCAAGTATCTGATTGAGACGCTTCCGCTGCGCGAGGGTACGACGATCGCTGTAAGGTTTGGTTCGCTCCTGCAATGGCTGATGGTTATCATTGGTACAGTCAGCGCGTTGTGGGCTCTTCGCTCATTGCGGAAGAAACCTTGTTTAAGCGCGCCACACAGAAACTCTGCCGTCTTAGCGGCAGCAAACAAAGAGGAGCTTTAAAAACGTGAGCAACACCCACGCTTCCACCTTGGTTATCATCCCGACTTATAACGAGATCGAAAACCTTCCGCTAATCACCGGACGCGTCCGCAAGGCAACGCCAGAGGTCAACATCCTCATCGTTGACGATAATTCTCCCGACGGCACCGGTGAAGCAGCAGATAAGCTCGCAGCTGAAGACGAAAAGCTGCACGTCTTACACCGTGAGGGGAAAGGTGGCCTGCTGGGTGCCTATATCGCCGGCTTTAAGTGGGGTCTAGAGCGCGACTACCAGGTTCTCTGTGAGATGGACGCTGACGGCTCTCACGCACCGGAGCAACTGCACCTGCTGCTCTCTGAGATCGACAAGGGCGCTGATCTGGTAATCGGATCCCGCTACATCCCAGGCGGCGAGACCGTCAACTGGCCGGCTTCCCGCGAGTACCTGTCTCGCCTGGGCAATATCTACATCTCAGTGGCTCTGGGTGCAGGCCTGTCCGATATGACTGCAGGCTACCGCGCATTCAGCCGCGAGCTGCTCGAGTCCATCGACTTCGAAGACTTGTCTAAGGCTGGCTACATCTTCCAGGTAGATCTTGCTTTCCGCGCCGTCAAGGACGGCTGGGATGTACGCGAGGTGCCAATCACCTTCACCGAGCGCGAGTACGGCGAGTCTAAGCTTGACGGCTCCTTCGTTAAGGATTCACTGATGGAGGTAACCAAGTGGGGCGTCGCGCATCGCTCTGAGCAGGTTAAGGATTTCGCCGGTGAGGTAGGAAACATCGCATCCTACACCTACCGCCACAGCAACATCCCGGGCTTGGGTGCCAAGGTCAAGGAAGGCTTTGCCTGGACCGGTGACTTCGCAGACGAGATCAAGTCTCTGCTTAAGCACCAGTTCGGCAACTCCAAGTAGTACACCAAGTACTTCGTCGGGCTAAGCCCGCAAAATCGGCCTGTGAGTTTCTCCTTTAACACTTAGATTTAATATCTAGGAGAGCTGACAGGCCGCTTTCTTATTTTTACTTAGTTGCGTTCATCCGCTGCAGAAGGCCGCACTAGCCCTGGTTCTGGTTCTCCTGCTGTTCCTTGAGCAGGCGAGCGGCAGAACGACGGCGGGAGCGCAGGTTCTCAATGCGCTCGCTGAGAAGCTCATCCAGCTCCTCAATGGAGCGGCGCTCACGCAGCATATCCCAGTGGGTGCGTGGCGGCTTAGCTGGCTTGGACTCAACGCCTTCGCCCTCAATCAGGGTGCCAAGCTTACCGTTCTTGCACATCCACTCCTCAGGAATTTCCGCATCATCTGCGAAAGGAACTTCGTAGATGTCACCGTCTTCGGTACGGTACTTGACCATCTGGCGTGGTGCGAGATCGTGGTCACGGTCCGTCTCGTAGCTGACGGCGCCCATGCGGCTACCACGGAGTACGCGATCTGCCATGCAACATCATCCTTTTCATAAAGTGTGCTTGGAAGGGTAGACATACATCACCCAAGAAACTAACAGTATAACGAAGTACTCCGCGGGTTTGTTCCCACCCCGGGATAAATGGACTAAGGTGTATCAGGTGATCCGTCAAGCTACCCGCGACCGCGCCCAAGCCACATGCCAATGGTGCGGCAAGGAGATCCCGCAAGGAGGGCGCGGACGCCCTCGTAAATTCTGCAGCCCATCTTGCAAACAACGAGCATACGAGCAGCGCAACAACGTCTCTGGAACCTCGATTCCGAAAGACGCTGTCATCATGACGCCCGAACGCGCTGACGCGCTTCGCGACGGCCTGTTTGAGCTGCGTTGCTCCGCAGAGGACATCGGGATTGCCGCACAGGAAGGCGCGGACACTAAAGAGCTTCAACAGCTGTGCACGGAGCTTGTCACTCTGGCACGCCGGCTCGAGGAATTGAGGTAAGGACAAATGCAGAAACTTCTACGTAACCGCAAGCTGGTCATCTCCATTTTCGTGGTGCTGATCCTCATTGCAACCTTGGTGGCGCTTGGCCCGCTGTTTTACTCGATCTACATGGGTCGTGGTGTAGAGACCAAGCCTGTCGACGCCGCACATACCAAGCCAGCAAGCACTGAACTAGACGGCAATTGGCACGTTATTGCTGGTACGCCGCATAATTTCACCTCAGTTGGCTTCAGCATCGACGAAATCCTACCTGCTGAGAAAACCCGCACCTCGGGTTCCACCAAGGAAGTTGAAGGTCAGGCAGTAATCAAGGACCAAAAGGTTGAAGAAGGCACAATCGTTGTCGATATGACCAGCCTGACCACGGATAAGAAGGTCCGCGACCAGAATATGAAGGACAAGCTCTTCATCACGCGCGAGTACCCGGAGGCCAGCTTCAAGCTGACGGAGCCCGCTGACTTGTCGAACGTTCCTGAGGACGGCTCGGTGGCCAAGGTGACGCTGACAGGCGAGCTTACTATTAAGGACAAGACGAAGAAGGTTAGTGAAGACTTTGACGTTGTCCGTGACGACAAGACGATTGTCCTGGGCGGCAACATTCCAGTGAACCGACTGGATTATGGAATTGAGACACCAGAACTAATCGCCGCAAAGATCGCCGAAGAAGGCGAAGTTAATATCCGCGTAACGCTCGAGAAGTAGAAAATCAGATAGTGATGAACTCCAAGCATCTGATTCCGATCATCTGGTTCAGGCTCGTCGTGCTGATTGGCTTTGGCATATTCGTCGGCATCCAACAGATGTGGTTGTTGCTCGGCGTTGCAGTCTTATTGGGATGTCTGACGGGGTTCCAATTGTTTAACGCATACAAACGCCAGTAACGGAAACACCACCGTTTAAAGTCACAGTTACTTTAAACGGTGGTGCAAGTGCATGCCGGACAAACGCGAAAATGGCGGGCGATCCTGTTTATCTATATCGATAAATGTCCGATAATGTACATTATGTCATTTCAGACAGGGCTGGCCAATCTCCCATCTAACCGGCAGGCACAGAAACCTCGTCTGCCTCCCTCCGTGCACTAGAGTCAGACTCACCGACAGTCTCGGCATCACCTCCGGGTCCGCTTTCTCCCGGCAAAGGCTTGCGGCGAACCAGCGCCGCGAACACGGCGCCAGTAATGTTCGCCCACACCGCAGCAACGACGCCAGGCAACGCAGCCTCCGGCGTAAAGAACTGAAGCGCTAATGCTGACGCCAGACCCCGTGGTCATCCAAGGGCTATAAAGAGGGTTTTGCCTACCAAGCCACCAAGATCGTGCGCGATCTATGGCAGTGGTCCGACGAAGGCGCGCTGCCGATCATTGTCGATGCCGCCAGCTGCACTCATGGCTTGCTCGACAACGTGCCAGAGGCGCTTGCCGACGCCGAGCTAAAACTGTGGGATCAGCTGCGCATCATGGATGTTGTGGAATGGCTGCGTGATGAAGTGGCCCCTCACCTGCCGATCGTGCACTCTATGGGCAAGATCGCAGTCCATCCGACGTGTTCTACCCACCACATGGGTATCAGCGATGACCTCGTTGCTCTGGCCGGACTCTGCGGCGAAGCCAAGGTGCCAGAGGGCGCCATGTGTTGCGGCTCCGCTGGTGACCGCGTCATGCTGCACCCGGAGCTGGTGGAATCTGCCACCCGCGAGGAGCGAACCAGCCTGGAGGCGGAAGACTTCGATGCCTTCGTCTCCGACAACCGCACCTGTGAGATGGGCCTAGAGATGATCTCCGGCAAGGCCTACGACTCAATCGCGGTACTGCTCGAACGGGCTTCGCGCCCAGTGGTCACGCCTTAACGGCGGCCACCACGGTGGCGGTGGGTGGCCGTGAGTTGCACGGCATCCACCTGGCCAAGCTCCAGCAAAGCCTGGCGCAGCGCAAACTGGAAAGTCCACAGGCGGCGGAACACAGGATCGAAACCTGCCGCCGCGGCTTCGCGTAGATGACCATCGAAGTAGCTGCGCTGCTCGCGTAGCGATTCCACGTAGTGACCGCCCACGTGCGTCTGCGCGATGATGCGCAGATTCGAGTTGCGGTCGAAGAGCTTGTGCGTTTCCTCGAGCGTTGGGTAATCCAGTCCGGGCCAGACATAGGCGCGCAGAACCTGTATCGCCGAACGGGCAGCCGGGGTCATCGTCTCGGTAGCGAAAGTCGAGGTGAGCGCGACCCTACCCTCTGGGATCAGAGAGCGATCCAGCATCCCCACGAAGCGCTTACGCTCTGCGGGCGTAAGCAGCTCTAGCTTTTCCACGCTGACGATCGCGTCGTAGCGACCACGCCATTGTTTCGGATGCGGCACGGTGTCATCGATCTGCTGAATCTGTACCGAATCTGCCGCGCCCTCGAGCACTAGGGTTTCGTTGAAGTCCTCGACTTGCTCGGCGTCGGCAGTCAGCACGTCCACCGTCGCCCGCCTGTTGACTGCTTCGACAGCCACACTCATTCCGGCTGCGGGATAAACCAGCAGATGAGTGCCGGCGCCGGTGCGCGTGGCGTCGAGAAGCCATTGCGCAGCACGCTTTTGGCCATCCTTCAGGTCGGTGCGGTCCACCGCAGTCGGCTCACTAACGTGAGTGACATCAACGAAGTGCTCCTTAGGTTCCTTGCGGCCAGCCTGTGGACTAAAGCTAGGCACAGCCTCCCGGACCGTCGTCGGAACGCCGCTGGCAAAGATGCCGCCCGAATGGGTATAGCCATCACCGGCATAAAGACGCACCAATTCCACGGGTAGCTCACCCGGGGTGGAATGCTCGACCTCGAGCTCGCGCGCCTTCGGGCGATAATTCGCACGCAGCAGTCCACGCAAAACCTTGACCAGCTTGTCAGAGTCAGCGGTGGTCCACTCGCCCGCCAGATAAGACTCCGCGAATCCAAGCCAGCCGGTGGCTGCGATGCGAATGAAGAGGGCGTCGTGCAACACGGAAAGGTCTGGTCCGCCCTCTGCCTTAGATTCAGGGTCCAGATCCAACTCCGCGAGATCACAGGCCTTGGCGAATTCCGCCTCCGCACGCCGGGCTTTAAAACGTGCAAAGCTCACCGCCGGAAGCGTCGCTACGCTCGGCCACTGATTGGCATCGATGGTGGCTAGATGTGGAAAATCACCCATTGGTCCGGTTATCTCCTTGGCAAACGTCTACGTGCACAAAGGCTTCCAATTAACCCTAGTGTGAAAAGCCCACCTAGATGCGCCGCCATGCCGAAGAAGAAGCTGTTTAACCTACATAAAGTATGCATGTACGGTGACTAGGGTTTAGACTGATTCGGTACAAAATTTTTCGCTTTCTTAGGAAGGTATCTCCCCACTATGGCTGAAACCCCTTACCGCCCTGCAGGCGGACGCCACCATGTAGTCGTCATCGGCGCCGGCTTCGGCGGCCTCAATGCAGTTCAGCAGCTGAAGAACGCTGACGTTGAGATCACCCTGATTGATAAGAAGAACCATCACCTTTTCCAGCCGATGCTGTACCAGGTAGCCACCGGCATGATTTCCGCCGGCGAGATTGCTCCTTCCACCCGTCAGCTTCTGCGCAACCAGGCCAACGCTCACTTCGTCAACGGCGAAGTCACCGACATCAATCTGGAAGGCCAGACCGTTACCGCTGAGCTTGAGGGCTTCCAGCGTACCTTCGCCTACGATTCCCTCGTCGTCGCCGCTGGCGCTGGGCAGTCCTACTTCGGCAACGATCACTTCGCTGAGTTCGCTCCGGGTATGAAGACCCTGGATGACGCACTGGAGCTGCGTTCCCGAATCGTCTCCGCCTTCGAAAAGGCCGAGTTCGTTGACGACCCAGCTGAGCGCGAGCGTCTCCTGACCTTCGTCATCGTCGGCGCCGGCCCAACTGGTGTTGAGTTGACCGGCCAGATCGCCGAGCTGGCTAACCGCACTCTGCGTGACCAGTACTCCAACTACGGCACCACCAGCGCCAAGATCTACCTGCTTGATGGCGCACCGCAGGTTCTTCCGCCATTCGGCAAGCGCTTGGGCCGCAAGGCGCAGCGCACCCTGGAACGTCTCGGCGTCGATGTGCGTCTGAACGCCATGGTCACCGACGTCACCGAGGACGCCGTCACTTACAAGAACATGAAAAACGACGAAGTCGTCACCATTGAGGGCGCAACCAAGATTTGGTCCGCTGGTGTGGCCGCTTCCCCACTGGGCAAGATGGTTGCTGACCAGGCAGGCGTCGAAGCAGACCGCGCTGGCCGTGTCTCCGTCAACGATGATCTGACCGTGGGCCAGCACTCCAACGTCTACATGGTCGGCGACATGATCTCCCTGAACCGCCTGCCTGGCGTGGCGCAGGTTGCGATCCAGGGTGGCGCACACGTGGCCAAGCTCATCAAGGCAAAGGTCGACGAGGAGTCCACCGCCAACGAGCGCGAGGCATTCGAGTACTTCGACAAGGGCTCCATGGCCGTCATCTCCCGCTTCAACGCGGTTGTGAAGATGGGCAAGACCGAGTTCGACGGCTTCCCGGCTTGGGTTTCCTGGATGGGACTGCACATCATGTACGTCCTTGGCTTCCGCAACCGCACCACCGTCGCGGTGAACTGGATCCAGAACATGATCTCCCGCGACCGCGGCAACCTCGAAATCACCGAGCAGCAGCGCATCGCTCGCAACTTCATCAACAAGAACAAGTAAGCCCAAATAAGCCACTGTTCTAGCAGTTGCAGCTATCCCCCGCACAACCACCAAACCACCTGGTGTGCGGGGGATTTTGTGTCCTTGATCTCGTTTCTGCGCAACCACACCCGAAGACGCGTGACGGGTGGTTGTATAAGAAATGTATCTACCCCTTCTCTCCTTACAAGGACGGTTCTCTATGCCTACTTCCTTGCTCAACATGGTCCCGCAGATTCTGGCCGGCCTTCTCACTCTCATCCTGACTCTCGTCGGCATTTTCACCGGCGGTTCAGTGGGCTCCAGCTCCAATGCACCGCAGCCAGGCGATACCTCGGTTACGAGCCCTAGCAACGGAAACTTCGACGTGGCAGCGGATCAAACCCGCGTCTTCAACGAACTCAACAAGTACCGCGCACAGTATGGTTTGACGGCGGTAAAGCGCTCCACCACGATGGATCAGCGCGCTCAGGATTGGGCAAACTATCTTGCTGAGACCGGCCAGTTCTACCACGACCCCAAGTTCAATGAACGCGAAAACATTGCGATCATCATGACCAATGATGTGTCCGAAGCCGTCTGGAACAGCTGGCACAATTCCAGCGGCCACCGCGCCAACATGCGCGCTGACGATGCCAAGTACGCAGGCCATGGCGTAGCTATCATGAAGAGCGGCAAATTCAAGGGCCAGAAAGTCATTGTTCAAAAGATCTCTGACGTTGCAGTACCGAATACTAGGGCATAGTCCGCATTAGGTTGATGCATTGTCCAGCTCCCACAACGCCGTGGGAGCTGGACTCTTCTTTTGTCGATGCATCTGAACTCCGCAACATTGCGTGATAATAGACGGGGCCTCCAACGCACTACCTGCCGATAAACTAGGCAAACCGCCTTCGTGCACTCCCAGTCTTTGTTAATCTCACTTCTACAACAAGGGGTGCCGCAGGCCTGCGGCTGAGATTAGACCCTTAGAACCTGCACTTAGTTAGCACTAGCGAAGGGATAGTTGTGAAGAATTCTCATCCACGGGGTAGTTTGCCGCGCGTATTGACCATTGCGGGCACCGATCCGACAGGCGGCGCCGGCGTCCAAGCGGACTTGAAGGCGTTTATGGCTGCGGGTGCTTATGGCATGTCCGTGGTAACGGCGCTGGTGGCGCAAAATACGCAGGGCGTGCGCTCGGTGCACACGCCGCCGCTGGAGTTCCTACAGGCCCAGTTGGACGCAGTGCTTGACGACGTCACGGTTGACGCCGTCAAGATCGGCATGCTCGGCAATGCAGATATCACCGCCTCCGTGGAAAAGTTTCTAGACCAGCTAGCACCTTCCACGCCGGTTGTTCTCGACCCAGTCATGGTCGCAACGAGTGGCGATCGCCTCTTGGACGAGCAAGCTGAGGCCGCAGTGCGGCAGCTGTGCAGCAAGGCCACCGTGATTACGCCGAACTTGAAGGAGCTCGCGGTGCTCACAGATACTCCGCAGGCCCAGACCTTCGAGGAGGCTACGGTCATCGCCCAGCGCTGGGCTGCTGATACCGGCACTGCCGTCATCGTCAAAGGCGGCCACCTGCCATCCGGCGATGCAGGAAACGCTGCTGTAAGCGCGGACGGCGTCTTAGTGCAGGTATCGAGCCCGCGCGTAGAGACCAAGAACACCCACGGCACCGGCTGCTCACTGTCTTCGGCACTGGCAGCACGATTGGGCGCCGGCGAAGATCTAGCAGAGGCTCTGGAATGGTCCACCACCTGGCTGCACGAGGCGATTGCCAATGCGGATGCCCTAAACGTAGGAAAAGGCCACGGCCCGGTGGACCATGGCCATATGCTGCGACGCCTCGCAGGGCTTTCATAGCAGCTCGTATCAGCTACTCAAGCGCGTTTAGAGAAGGTCAGCGCCCGGGCGCGTGAGAACCGCCACCAGGAAGGTGGAGCTTTCCTTGAAGACCTTCATATCCCACGAGGAGAAAAGGAAATCAACGCGGAAGCCCACCTCCTTAGCTAAGGTCAGGAAGTCATCGAATGCCCAGCCGCGGCCCTCACCAAAACCGACGACAAAACGGCCGTCGGAATGCAGCGAGTTGTAGATATTGCGCAGGGCTGCCTCACGGCCATCTACTGCCAGGAAGGTCATGACGTTACCTGCAGATACCGCTAGGTCGAAATCGCCTTCGGGAATCTCGTCTTCAGACAAGTCGCCGACTACCCACTGGCCATCCGGAAAGTCATGCTCGGCATGCGAAATCAGGATCGGGTCCACGTCGACGCCCACCACCGTGTGGCCGCGGCCCACCAACTCGCCGCCTAGGCGGCCCGTGCCACAGCCGGCGTCGAGGATGCGAGAGCCACGTTCCACCATGGCGTCGGCAAGCCGTGCTTCACCATGGATGTCTTTGCCCTGCGCAGCAAGCATCTTCCATTTGCGTGCGAAATTCTCCGAGTGCGCGGGGTTAGCTGCGGTTACTTCTTTCCAGGTAGGCATGAAAACTAGTATATGCCCTAAGCAGTGTAGGATTTAGCCGCTAAGTAAAACTGCCTGCCGAACCTGTTTTGGCGCGCAAACGTTATAGAAGTGAAGGAGGCTGAAACGATGCCGTCTGTCCCGTCGCCCTTTAGGCCACGCAAGAGAAACGATCCTCCCAGTTCCTCCCGCACCTTCTCCGTTCCAGCTGAGCGCGCGATAGAACACTGCCGTGTCTTCGTCGACGGCGAGGCACTACCGGGCGAGTTCACCCCTCACTCCGCACTCCGGACCGTCGAGGAATATGGCCGCGGATTCGTTTGGGTGGGTCTGCATGAGCCTTATGAATCCCAGATGACGAAGGTCGCTTCCGAGTTCGGTATTCACGAGCTGATTGTGGAAGACGCCGTTCAGGCGCACCAGCGTCCCAAGCTGGAGCGCTATGATGACCAGCTCTTCGTCGTCGCACGCTCGGTTAACTACCGCGACCACGATGAGGTTGCCGATAAGCGCCAGATCATCTCCACTGGTGAGGTCCAGATGATTTTGGGCAACAACTTCATCATTACGGTGCGCCACTCGGCTAAGCTGCCCAATCTCGCCTACACCGTGCAGGACGAGCAGGACTTGGTTGAGCTCGGCCCGGTAGCCATGGCCTGGAAGATTCTGGATATGTTGGTGGACCGCTACTCCGAGATCGTTCGCCTCATCGCAATAGAGATCGATGAGATCGAGGAAGAGGTCTTTACCCCACAGACCAAGTTCAACATCGACAGGATCTACATGTTTAAGCGTGAGATCTTGGAGATGAAGCACGCCATTGACCCGCTTTCGGTAGCGCTAAAGGCCATGACCAATGACCACAAGGATCTCATCTCCAAGCAGATCCGTTCCTACCTGCGCGACGTCAACGACCACGAGCTCGTGGTCAAGGACCAGGTTGCGGGCTTCGACGAGCGCTTAACCTCGCTTATCGACGCCTCCGTTGCCAAGGTGACCATGCAGCAAAACAGCGACATGCGCACCATCTCCGCGGTGGTCGGCATGTGGGCTGCTCCTACCCTGGTCGCCGGCATCTACGGCATGAACTTCGATGTCATGCCGGAACTGCACTGGGCCGGTGGCTACTTCATAGCGCTAGGCCTGATGGTACTCGTGGTCGCGGTCATGTGGTGGTGGTTCCGCCGCAACCACTGGCTCTAAACCTGGTTAGCCGGTAATCATCGTGCGCAGGTTAGTTCGCGCGACAAGTTTTCCGGCGTGGTGCATTTCAATGCACCACACGTGGGTACGCCGGCCGACATGGACCGGCGTGGCCACGGCCTCAATCAGCCCCTCTGAGACTGGGCGGAGAAAATCCGTGCTGTTGTTAACGCCCACGACCGGTGCAGCGGCGTTGATGAATGACGCGATAGAGCCTACGGACTCACCGATAGAGCAATACAGCCCGCCGTTGGCCACGCCCCACGGCTGGTGGTGCTGAGGCTTTACCTCAAGCTGCGCGCGCACCTCGTCCTTGGATACCGCGGTAAATTCGATACCGAGCAGCGCGCCCAAGCCACTGTTATGGCTATTAAAAAGCGCGACTTCTTCTGCAGTTAAAACACGCTCCTGCGCAGTCTGTGCCAGCTTGTTCATCAGTTCGTAGATGTTTAAGTTTTCTTCGCTCATGCCATGACAGAGTAGCTGCAAACTCTGACGTAGGATAGAGCCCATGACTGAAAAGACTGAACTCGCCCACATCGGCGTTGTCGGCTTGGCTGTTATGGGCTCCAACCTGGCCCGCAACTTTGCCCACAACGGCAACACCGTAGCCGTCTACAACCGCAGCCCGGAAAAGACCCACAAGCTCATCGAAGAGCACGGCTCCGAAGGTAACTTTATCCCTTCCGAGACCATCGAGGACTTCGTCGCTTCTCTCGAGCGCCCACGCAAGGCCATCATCATGGTTCAGGCGGGCAAGGCTACCGATGCAGTCATCGACCAGCTCGCAGAAGCGATGGATGAGGGCGACATCATCATCGACGGCGGCAACGCCCTCTACACGGACACAATGCGCCGTGAGAAGGAAGTAGCTGCCAAGGGCAAGCACTTCGTCGGCGCGGGCATCTCCGGCGGCGAAGAGGGCGCTCTCAACGGTCCTTCCATTATGCCGGGCGGTCCGGCTGAATCTTGGGAGACTCTGGGCCCAATTCTCGAGTCCATCGCCGCTGAAGTCGACGGCACCCCGTGCGTTACCCACATCGGCCCGGATGGCGCTGGCCACTTCGTCAAGATGGTCCACAACGGCATCGAGTACGCCGACATGCAGGTCATCGGCGAGGCATACCAGCTGCTGCGCTACGGCGCGGGCCTGGAACCGGCAGAAATCGCAGAGGTCTTCAAGGAATGGAACTCCGGCGACCTCGATTCCTACCTGATTGAGATCACCGCTGAGGTGCTCGCACAGAACGAACCAGAAACGGGCAAACCGCTTGTCGACGTCATCCTAGATGCCGCCGGCCAGAAGGGCACCGGCCGCTGGACCGCCATCAACGGTCTGGAGCTGGGCGTACCAGTCACCGCCATCGCAGAGGCCGTCTTCGCCCGTGGCCTCTCCTCCGCCACCGCACAGCGCGCCGCCGCTCAAGAAGGCGGCCTACCCGCGGGCATCATCGACTTCGGCGGAGTCGACCCAGACGAGTTCATTGAGGACGTACGCCGCGCTCTCTATGCTTCCAAGCTCATCGCGTACTCGCAGGGCTTCGATGAGATCAAGGCTGGCTCCGAGCAGTTCGGCTGGGACGTTGACCCGCGCGATCTTGCCACCATCTGGCGCGGCGGCTGCATCATCCGCGCGAAGTTCCTGGATCGCATCCGCGAGGCTTATGACACCAACCCGCAGCTGCCTGCTCTCATCCTCGACCCATACTTCAAGGGCGAGCTCGCCGAACTCATCGCTCCGTGGCGTCGCGTTGTCGTTGCCGCAACCCAGATGGGCCTGCCGGTGCCGGTATTCGCTTCCTCCCTGTCCTACTACGACAGCCTACGCGCTGAGCGTCTGCCGGCTGCGCTGATTCAGGGTCAGCGTGACTTCTTCGGTGCGCACACCTTCAAGCGCGTGGACAAGGAAGGCACCTTCCACATCGAGTGGTCCGGCGACCGCAGCCTGACTGAGATGTAAAAAGGCTTTTTCAGCCTTCTTCCAAGGCGCTAGGTTCTCTTCTGTGGAGGGTGCCTAGCGCTTTTGCTTTGCCTGGATTGCGGTCTAAGAAGCGTTGGCCACTAAGCTTTAAGGCAATGACTACTTTCGCCGAACTCGGCTTACCTCAAGAAATCGTGCGTGTCCTCAACAAGCAGGGCATCACCGAACCTTTTCCCATCCAGCAGGCGGCTATCCCCGATGCGCTCGCTGGCAAGGACGTGCTTGGCCGCGGCCCGACAGGCTCCGGCAAGACCTTTACCTTTGGCCTGCCGATGCTCGCGCGCCTGGCTAAATCCGGCGCCTCTAAGCCTGGCCGGCCACGCGGCCTAGTGCTCGCGCCCACCCGCGAGCTTGCCACCCAGATCCACGAGCGCCTCAACGACCCAGCTAATGCCTTGGGCCTGCGCGTGCTTTCCGTGGTCGGCGGCGTGAACATCAATCATCACATCCGTTCGCTGGCACGTCCCGTCGACCTTTTGGTTGCCACGCCGGGCCGTGCACAGGACCTCATCAACCAGGGCAAGCTCTCCTTGGAGGATGTCTCTGTCGCAGCGCTCGATGAGGCTGACCACATGGCGGACATGGGCTTCCTGCCGCAGGTACGCAAGCTCTTAAAGCTCACGCCTGCCGACGGCCAGCGCTTGCTGTTTTCTGCCACCCTCGACGGTGATGTGGACAAGCTGGTGCGCCAGTTCATGCACTCCCCAGTAACACACTCCACCGCGCCTGTCGAGGCTGCCGTGGACACGATGGAACACCACCTCGTATTCGTGGGCGACCGCGACGCGCGAAACGACGTCGTCGTGCGAATCGCCGCACGTGAGGGCAAGACGATCATGTTCATGCGCACCAAGCATGGCGTCGACCGCCAAGCCAAGAAGCTGCGCCGTGTGGGCATCAATGCATTGCCACTGCACGGCGATAAGGGCCAAGGCGCACGCACCAAGGCGATTGAGGGCTTCGCCGACGGATCCGTGCCGGTTCTCGTGGCTACCGATATTGCTGCCCGCGGCATCGACATCGCGAACGTTTCCCTAGTCGTCCACGTTGACCCACCAGCTGAGCACAAGGCTTATCTGCACCGTGCTGGTCGTACCGCGCGCGGCGGCGCATCAGGTGCCGTGGTAACACTAGTTATGGACCAACAGCGTGAGGAAGTTGCCAAGCTCATCAAGAAGGCCGGCGTTGCGGCAGCAGAACTCGATCTCAGCGATCGCCCCAACCCCGCCGGTGCCCCAGAGCTAGCCAAGATCACCGGCGCGCGTAAGCCAAGCGGTACTCCCCTTCCTCCACCGAATCAGAATGTATCTTCCCAGCAAGGCGGGAAGAAAAAGCCGGCCGGATCCCGGAATGGCTCGCAGGGTACGCCTAATCAGCCGAAGAAGGGCTCGGGCCGCAACTCCACAAACCGCAGAGCATCCGGCAACGGCAAGGGCTACCGCTCCCGCAACGGAAAGCCAGGTGGCTCTCGCCGCCGAGGTGGTGGTCAGCGCTGATGCTGCTGACTGAGCAGGAGTGGTGTCCACGCCATGACGCCCACGTCGCCCGCGCCGACGCGCTGCTATCCCAGTTCCGCCATCCCGGTGACTATCACCCGGTTTATGACTTCCTCTTCGAGTACTATCCGGTGCGTCCCTCGCATTTGCGCCGTTGGCACCCTGGCTTTAACGTCACGCTCGCCGGCACGCCGGGCACGATCCCGCATGAGGAATGGCGGGACTACCATCGCACAGAGCAAGGTGTAACCCTTGACCTGGAAACCTTCTGGGCACGGCGGGGCGATTCCATCACCTATATCCGCAACCTGATGGCTAAAACAACCACCAATCCGGCTCAGTTCGATTGCTTCGGGCTGCATGAGTGGGCCATGGTCTACAAGACGGACTCACCGCGCCATGACCTGCCGCTACGCCTTGGTGCCCAACGCACCAACGAGGTGGTGGAATCCCATCGCATTCGCTGCACGCATTATGATGCTTTCCGCTTTTTCACGGAGCCTGCGCGCCCGCTCAACCTCACGGTCTTGACCCGTGAGGGCCAGCCAGACAGTGACCAGGCCGGCTGCGTCCACGCCACAATGGACCTCTATAAGTGGGCGTGGAAACTCGGCCCGCTGGTTCCAGGCGAACTGTTCATCGAAACGCTGGAACTTGCCATCGAAGCCAGAACTCTCGACATGGAAGCCTCACCTTATGATTGCCGTGGGTGGGGCTTCGGCGTGGTCCCAATCGAAACCGCGGTAGGCAAGGCGGAATATGTGGAGCGCCAGCGCGGGCTGGCCCAGAAAGCCAAACCATTGCGCCAACGGCTTGTCGCCATCGTTGACGAAGCCATGGCGGCTACAATTAGCAACCATTAATGTGGCCTCCTTAAGGCTCGATATCCGGTTGTGAGAACGGCTATTACCGCCCCAGTGTGGAAGGAACTTTCGTGGCAAGACATTCCAACGGCAAAAACACATTCGCAGTGGCAGGCTGGGTATTGGCCCTCCTGGCAGCGTTGATCCTCACACTCGCCGTCGGCGCCTATTTCCTTTTCCGCGGCAACGATGACGCCTCGACCACCACTGCAGCAGCGTCTTCCGCAGTAGAGCCAGCCGAGGAATCAGAAGCAGCAATTTCTGATGCTGCCGCGCGCGATGAGCAAGCAGAAAGCAGCGCCGCCGAAAGCTCTGCGCCTGAGTCTTCAGAAAGCGCTCCTTCTTCCGAGGAGAAGCAACCAGAGGAAAATAAGCCTGCCGCGTTCGCCGAAAATACCCTGGTTCTCCTCGATACCTCCGAGGGCCTGGCACCGTATTTCAACCAGGTAACGCAGGCCTTGGGCAACACCGCGAACGCACTGGGCGAAAAGTCTGGTTTGGTAGGCCTGTGGAACTACTCTTCCCCACTGTCTGAGACCGCGACGGTGGGCTACCGCCAGAACATCGGCTATGGGGAGGCTGGCCCAGTGGCCTTTGCCCTGCAGCAGTTTGGAACCGGCGGCGTTCCGCAGACCCGCAGCGCCGTGACCGCAGCGGTGGCAAACGCAGCCGACCAAGCCGCAGGCACCGAGCAAAAGGCCAAGGTTCTGCTCGTTACCACCGGTACGGCCCAAGACATGGATGATCCAACTTTCCAGCAAGCTCTCGCCGATGCCAAGAGCGACAACGTCTCGCTTTCCGTCGTGCATATTGGCCCTGGGGAAAAAGACGCAGTGCTTGACGACGCCGCCGATTCCTTCACCGAAGTCACCGATGCTGCCGACCAGGCTGCCCTCGAGGAAGCCCTAAATCAAGCCGCAGGCGTTTAATCGCCACTGCTGGCCTTACGCCGCCTCGGGGCCTCTCTCCCCCCGTAGCGCCTCTGTCTTTCGCTGCAAATGGTGAGGTCCAAATGGTGAGGATCAGATGGTGAGGTCGCGCAACACCAGCATCAGCGCTATACATCAAGCACAGCTTTTACGTCGCGTCCTCACCATTTAGAAATCCGGCTGCGGTGCGCCTAGAGCTAATGCTTTACTAGCCCGTTCTCCAGATAAGTGAAAACGCTAAAACGCTTACAGTCCCCAACTCACGTGAGCTCGAGTTGGGGACTGTAAGCGTTTTAAATCTGCCCCGCGGGTTCCCGCGGTAGCAAGGCCGCTTTACGCGGCCTAGAACCTAGGAGGACTTGCGGTTGCGGCGTGCAGCCAGCTCGTCGATGCCAATGACGGTCTCGTCCTTGAATTCGTCCAGGCGCTCTGCCGGGAAGGAAGAGATAGTGCCGGAAAGCTCCTTCAGGATGCCCGGGACCGCGATGCCGAAAACGCCCTGGCCGCCTGCCAGGAGGTCAATGACTTCATCGTTGGAACGGCACTCGTAAACGGTGGTTCCGTCGGAGACGAGGGTCAGCTCTGCAAGGTCGTTAACGCCGCGGTCACGCAGGGACTCAACTGCCAGGCGAATGTTCTGCAAGGAAATACCGGTATCGAGCAGACGCTTGACAATCTTGAGAACCAGAACGTCCTTGAAGGAGTACAGACGCTGGGAGCCTGAGCCACGAGCGTTGCGAATGGACGGGTTGACCAGATTGGTGCGTGCCCAGTAGTCCAACTGACGATAAGTAATGCCGGCTACCTGGCAGGCGATCGGCACACGGTAGCCGAGCTCTTCGTCCGGTCCGACGTCGAAGAGCGACTCTTGCACGTAGCCCTTGCCTGCGCCGTGGGAGGCGTTGTACTCGTCTAGGTTCTCGTTGATGCTCACGTAATTACTCCAATGGGGTTTGTTGGAAGCCTCTAAGGCTTAATTAAAGGCCACGGCCCTAACCCCGTCAAGGCTAGAGGCCAAGGCTTGGCCAAACTCTCTAGCTTTACTTTAGACTTCTTCGTCCCCATTGTCATCATTAGTCACACGCGTGTCATTAGAATCTTTTTTATCTTCCGTTTCAAAAAAGTCCTCTTCAGAGACACCCAGCGAGCGCATCATCGCCTCGAAATCAGCATCTGCCTGCGGATTACCCGAAGCGGAGCTATCTGAGCTGGACGTTTTCACCACTTCCTCACCAGCATCGTCGGCGGGCGGATCGAAATGGAAATCAAAGTAGGCATCCATATCGTCATCCGAGACAAAGACGGCAACTTTAGACAACAGCTCTTTTTCTACAGTGATTGGCACATTGAAGTGTTCCGAAACCACCAGAGCATCGCTAAGCTTTGCGTCGTGCGCCTCACCCGCCGCATCGACGATGTCGACCATAAAGGTGCCTTCGTAATAGTTAACAACCTCAATGGAGCCCACGCCACCGAGTTGCTCAATGAGCTCGATTAGAAGGTCGTGTGTGGTGGGGCGGGTTTCGCTATAACCGTCGAGGCGCTGCATGACGCGCGCGCCTTCTAGTTGCGAGAGCCAAACGGGAAGGATGCGGTTTCCTTCTACCCAGCGCATAAGAGCGCATAGTTCGCTTTCCGGCTCCATAACGTGGATGCCGTGGAACTCAAGACTAATTTTTCCCATGCTCTCCACTCTCCCACATTTGCCCGCCGCGTGGTGACAGAGAGCTTAATGTGGGCCGCTAGCACTAGGCCTAGCGGCGAAATCGGGAAATCTAGGAGTTGTATTCGTGACGCAGGTCAGTCTTGACCATGGTCGCGTGCAGCGAAACAACCAGAGCGGTCATCTGCTGTGACAATTCCTCGGCCTTCTGCACGGCAGTATCCGAGTTGGAGTTGGCCACCGGGGAGGCAACCTGCGCGATGAGATCTGCCTGGCGGCGGGCGTTGTTGCGCAGCGACTTCAGCTGACGCTCTTCAAAACCGAATGCCTTAAGAGCCACTGCGGCAGATACTACGGAGACGTCATCCGCATCAAAGAATCCCGATGCATCCGGGCTAATCAGGCCAATCTTGACGAGGCCAGCAACCTCCGCCTCAGTGGAGCCTGCTTGCTCAGCAACCTCTACGTCAGTAAGACGCGTAATAACCGGAGCACGGAACTGGTCCGGGCTCAGCAACGTTTCTGCCTTGCCAGCAGAAACGATTGCAGTGACCTGGCCGGAATCCATAGCTTCCAGCTGCTCACGGATGACCTTCAGCGGGGTGTAGTTGTCACGCTGAGTGGTGAGAATGTAGAGAAGTCGGTCAACGTCTTCCTGAGTGAAACGACGATAACCAGAGGCAGTACGCTGCGGCGTGATTAGACCTTCAGATTCAAGGAATCGAATCTTCGACACGGTGACGTCTGGGAACTGCTGATTCAGTTGCTCCAGGACGACGCCGATCGACATGGTCTTGGCTTTTTTGGCCTTAGCGGTCCCTTTCCACAGGGCCGCGGCCTTAGACTGTGCTGCGCTCACTATACTTCTCTTGAATTTCTCTAAAGACTCGAAACGTGTTTATTGATTGGCGATGAAGACCAGACGGAACTTGCCGATCTGGATCTCGTCACCCACGTGAAGAACCTGGGAGTTACGCGGCTCGCGGTTGACGTATGTGCCGTTCAGGGATCCGACATCGACGACCTCAAACTCGCCCTCGTTCACGCGGAACTCAGCGTGGCGACGGGAAACGGTGACATCATCCAAGAAGATGTCTGCCTCTGGATGACGACCCGCGGTGGTGGTTGGGCGGTCCAACAAGAAGCGGGCACCTGCATTCGGACCACGCTTTACAACGAGGAGGGCCTGGCCCTCGGAAAGGTTTTCCGCACCTGCAACGGAGGTGTCATTACCGGCGGCAGCGCCGTTTTCCATCTCCTTGAGAAGGTCTGCACGGAATACAGAAGTGGTTTCTACCTGCGGTTCCGGCGTACCGGTATGCTCGCTCATTTTTACCTCCGAAGTGTCGGATTAATGTGGACTTATTCCATACTAGCGACTCGCCCGCTTCCGCGAGCATCCTCACCAGATTTGTTTCATAAATTACGTTAACGGAAGATATTACCGATTCCTTTAAGTACGGAATTTCCTCCGCCAGACAAGGGGTTATCAGAGACCATATAGGTCCAAGTGGCACTCGGCCGCGCAAGCCCCGAATCTTCCATGTGAGCACCTTTTTCATCAATGTCCACCGACTTAAAGGTAGCCACTGACTCCTCCACGGCGCGTTGCGCCAATTCCTTGAACTCGCGGACCGCAATGCGGTGATATTCGTCGATCGGCGTCTCACGGGCGATCGCGCGCAGGTGAATCGACTCACGGACATCGTCCATCAGCTCTAGGTGGTCGGCCCACGCCAGGTCGAGATGGTAGAGCATGATTTCGCGGGCGGCTTTTTCCTTTACCTCTGCGGGAAGTTCGGCAAGCTCCGCGGCACGTTCGGGAGCGCGCTCAGCTAATTCCTCCCAGGCCTGTGCGGTGTCGAGCAGCTTCGCTCGGCGTTCATCGATGATGACGCGTTGATCCGCCAACAGCTGGTTGTACTTCCATGTCTGTGCGTGAATTTCCAGCAGCTGGCCTTCGGTTACGCGCTGACAATGCGCCACGAAGTCTGCCACGCGTTTAGATTCAATACGGCCAGTTTCGTCCGGCTGCGCCGAGAGGGCTTCGTCCTCCCCGCCTTGCTTGACGACGTCGTCTTCCAAAGACACGAAGAACAACGACAGGCCCGGGTCTCCCTGGCGTCCAGCACGCCCGCGCAGCTGATTGTCCAGGCGGGAGGTGCGATGGCGCGAAGTACCGATGACGGCGAGACCACCCAGCTGCGCAACCTGCTCGCGGTCGGCCTCAGTTGCGCCGCCCAGCTTGATGTCTGTACCGCGGCCGGCCATCTGTGTCGAGACGGTCACGCGTGCGATATCGCCGGCTTCGGCGACGATGCGGGCTTCCTCAGCATCGTTCTTGGCATTGAGCACGCTGACTTCGACGCCGCGTTCGCGAAGTGCCTCGGCTAAATCCTCCGACTCCGCGACATCGTGCGTGCCCACGAGAACCGGCTGGCCAGTAGCGTTAAGGGCCACGATTTCGTCGACAATAGCCTTCGACTTCTCCTCGACCGTGGCATAAATGCGATCGGCCTCGTCGAAACGCTGCAATTGTTTATTGCGCTCGATTACAGAAACGCGCAGATCATAGAACTGACGCAACTGGTCAGTCGCCTCAACCGCGGTGCCGGTCATTCCGCACACCGTCGGGTAACGGCGCATCAGCTCCTGCAGAGTGATCGTGTCGAGGATGCGGCCACCCTCGGAGACTTCAAGGCCTTCCTTAGCTTCCACCGCAGCCTGCAGGCCGTCCGGCCAGCGCTGCAAGTCAGCAACGCGGCCGCGGGAGGCGTCGATTAGCTGCAACTTGCCATCTACAACGATGTAGTGGATATCGCGAATCAGCAAGGCCTTGGCGTGCAAAGCCAGATTCACCTTGACCAGAATCGTTCCGATGTTGTCCTCGGAATACAGCGAGTCAATGCCCAACTCGCGCTCGACGCGTGCCGCGCCATCATCGGTCAAAGCAACGGTACGGCCATCTTCGGCGATGACGTAGTCCAAGTCCTCACGAAGTCGCGAAACCACATTGGTGATGTGACCCGTGGGAGCCTCCCCTGGACGGTTTCCTGCCAGTACCAACGGAACCAGAGCCTCGTCGACCAAAACAGAGTCAGCCTCGTCTACCAAAGCGACGTCGGCTCGCGCCTGCACGGTCTGCTCGCGACTAGTGATCTGGTTATCGCGCAGCACGTCGAAGCCGAGCTCATTGACTGGGGCATAAATAATGTCGCAGGAATACGCTTTGCGACGCTGCGCGGCGTCCTTCTTCTCCGTCACGGAGTCTACGGTGAGGCCAAAAAATTCGACTAGCGGGCGCATCCATTCAGCATCCCGATCGGCCAAGTAATTGTTTACCGTCACAAGGTGGACGCGCTTACCGGTCAATGCGAAGCCGGTTGCGGCCATGGCTCCGACGAGGGTCTTGCCCTCACCAGTGGCCATCTGGATGACGTCTCCGGAAAGCAGGCGCAACACCGCTTGGGACTGAACGTGGAAAGGTTGCATGCCAAGCGTACGCTCGCTGGCCACGGCAAGGGCTGCCAAAAATCGCGCTTTATCTGCGATTTCACCCTCACGCACAGAGTCGCGGGCGGCTTGTGCCACGGCGGCGTCGTCAAGCGCGGATAGCTCCTGGGTCGCAGCACCGGAGCTATCCACGATGGCTTTCGACTTTTTATCGTTCCGCTCGCTCTGCGCACCCATGGCCTTCCAAAACCAGCCAAATGCACCCATGTTCGTCTCCGTTACTGTTGAATGCTTCTTAAGTAAATCTTTAACTCTACCGACTCTAGCTAACCCTCTGTGGCCTATGTAGAGACGGCTCTATATCCTAGTCTTTATGCAATCTGTGAACGTGAAGCTCCCGTCCTCCACTGGAACCATGATGGCGGGTACCATTGACTTTCCTGACTCCGCGCCACAAGCCTTTGCGGTCTTCGCGCACTGCTTTGCTGGATCGCGCCACACTCCCGGTGCAGCTCGCGTATCTAAGCAGCTCACCAATTTCGGCGTAGCCACCCTGCGCTTCGATTTCCCGGGCCTCGGCCAGTCCGAGGGCAACTTCGGTGAGACCAACTTCAGCCAAAATGTTGCTGATATTCAGGCTGCAGCAAACTGGCTGGCTGAAAACTACTCCGCTCCGCAGCTTCTGATGGGCCACTCCTTGGGCGGCGCCGCCTCCCTGGCAGCGGCAAGCGGTATTCGCTCGCTCAAGGCAGTAGCAACCATTGGCGCACCATTTGATCCTGCCCACTCTGTTTTGCACTACGCCGACAAGATTGGTGAGGTCGACGCAAACGGCGAGGTCGAGGTCATCCTCGGCGGTCGCGCGCTGACCATCTCCCGCCACTTCCTCGAAGACTTGGCGGATACCAACCCAGAGGAATACCTGCGCCGGCTGCGCAAGCCGCTGATGATCTTGCACTCCCCGATCGACCAAACCGTTGGCATCGACAATGCCCAGAACATCTTCTTAAAGACGCGCTACCCCAAGTCCTTGGTGGCCTTGGACAAGGCAGACCACCTCATCACCAAGCAGGGTGCCGCTGCCCGCGCCGCAGACCTCATTGGTGCTTGGTTCGAGCAGTTCATCGTGCCGGAGAATGTACCAGCCCACATCGATGAAACCGCAGCTGAAGCGCAGCCGGCAGTCGGCACTAAGTTCGGCGTGGTGGTTCGCCACAATGAGCGCAGCGTCACGGCTGACCGCCCCAAGAAGCAGGGCGGAAAGGGCCAAGGTTTTACCGCGGAGGGCCTGCTGATGTCCGCGCTAGCTGCATCGACCACGCAGACAATTAAGGAAGCCTCCAAAGGCATGCCGCTCGACGACGTCCAGGTCAACGTCACCCATGTGGGGGACACGACGTTTGAGCGCCGCATAAAGCTTGTGGGCGATCTTTCCGCGCAGCAGAAGTCGACCTTGCTCGAGGCCGCGAAGTCCTCTCCTGTTGAGCAGTTGCTGGGCGCCGCCCAAATCGTGGACGTCGAAGCATGATCGTGCTCAACCCCTTGAGCCCCGAAGCCCGCTGCCCTTGTGGGCTCGGGCTTTGCTTCGGCGAATGCTGCGGCAAGTTCCACGGCGGCAAGCCCGCCCCGACCGCAGAGGCCCTCATGCGCTCACGCTTTTCGGCCTTCGTGACCGGCGATGAGGATTACTTACTGCGCACCTGGGACCCGGAAACCCGGCCAGAGCGCCTACACCTGGAAGACAACGGTATCCGCTTTTATCGCCTGGACATCATCGATACCGTCGATGGCGGCCCGCTCGATGATACGGGAATCGTGGAGTTCGAAGCTTTCTACAAAGGCGCGGCCGCAGGCTCCCAGCGTGAGCGCTCCCAGTTCCGGCGCACGCAAGGGCAGTGGGTATATAGCACCGGCGATTTTTAAGCAATACCCAGCTCACACAGGCGATTGGAATCAGTGAATACTACTGATGTAATCTATTCAGGTCGCATCCTCGAGATGTGACGGCGGACTATGGCGCAGTTTGGTAGCGCACTACACTGGGGGTGTAGGGGTCGCAGGTTCAAATCCTGTTAGTCCGACCAAACCGGAAAAGAAACCGGCTTTGGGCAGTAGTCATCTACCGCTTAAAGCCGGTTTCTTCTTTTCGACCACTAAAATCCTTGAATCTGGCCCTTGATTCCCAAGTGCTCCGCGATGCCCACGAGCTCGATGTCGAAGATGCGTGAGGCTAGGTCAAAGAGGAATTCACGGGGTTGGTCGCGCAGCGCGCCAAAGGTTGTCAGGTGCGCGAAACCGTGGATGGTGGACCACATCGACATGACCATCGTGTACAGCGCCCATGGAGTACGAGGGCCACCGGCCTCGTCGAGGGCATCGCGCGCAATCGTCATGAAATAGCCGAAGGTCTCGCCCATCTCGAAACGCGAATTGATTAGGTCCTTGCGTTCAAAAGACGCTGGCACGATGGAACCTGAGGTAATCATCGTCAGGCCTAAGAAGCCTACTGGGTCATGGTGCGCGAAGCCTAAATATCCGAAAGCACACGCCTTCATCGTACTAAAACCGAGACTCTTCCCGCCTGCGTAACGCATCTGTTCGCGGAGATGCTCGTGTGCGATGGCATCGATATGACTTTCCAATAAGGAAAGGAGCTTTTGATCTCCCTCTATAAAATGCGTCGCCCGGTCGAAATCGATACCAGCACGTTCGGCGGCAGTGCCGAGATGCATATTGCTAAGGCCGGAGGCGACGATGTCCTCCACCGCGCCGCGCAGTAGAGCCCTAACTACTTCCCCATCGTTGCCGCGTGGCAAATCTTTGGCGCGAATTCTTTTATCAGCTGGGAGGCCACCTCCCATCGCAACTGGATCCTGCGGAGGGATAGCACCGTGCGCGAAACCTACTGCCAACCCGGCGCTTAGGTAGTCCAAACAGGCATTGAAAGTCTGCTTCTTCGCGGTTGGCGAAAGATGTCGAAGCACGCCCGTGGTACACAGATGGGAGATACCGTGGACACCAACCAAAAGGCTCACGGCTTGGATACGGACCAAGTCTGCATCGCGCGGTCCGCCAGCTTCCTCTATGCAATCGCGTGCGATGTTGAGCAGAACATCCAGCGTGGGGCGCTTGCCGGAGCGCTGGAGATAATCATCGAAGCTCAGCTCATAAGAGTGCAGGCTCGGAGCTGCTTGCGTAAACGTGAAGGCGTCGAAATAGACCGGATGCTTCTGCGCGAACTCGAAAAAGCCAGTAGCCATGGCTCGCATACGATCGAGCGCCGTGGCATCAGGGCTTAAGTACTTTTCTTGCTCATCTAGATAGTGGATGACCAGTTTGTCGAGGTAAGCTTTAGCCTCATCAGCCAATTGCTCATCAGATGCAAAAAGCTTCTTCGCCTTTTTGACCTCAACATCGGTCTGTTCGGCGACGGTACACACTGCAACGGCATCGCGTCCGGCGCGCGCAATGACGCGAACTGCCAGATCTAGCATGCACTGTCGTGGCGAACCCGAGGCCAAGCGAGCATCTACAGGTGTATTCACGCACTCCACCCTACTGTGGTCTAGGTATCCGTTCCGGGAAAATTGATGCGCTCAGCATCAATTAAGCAAACACATATGACATAGCCAACATGTCCGAGCTTTGCCCTCCGATGGAGGTGCCGGCCTAAAACCCACAAAGCTCCCAGCAAACCAAGTTGCCGAGAGCTTTGGATTAATTCACCGAGATTGGGACACTGGCTAGGCCCCAATCAAACAATAAGCTTTAGGCGCCAGCGTTGCCGATCTGGTCATCGAGCTTGTCGCGACCCTGCTGAATCTTGTCAGCCTTGTCCTCGCCGAACTTCTGCTCTGCCACCTCAGCAGCCTTGTCGAGGCCCTTATCGGAGATCTGCTCGCCCTTGTCGGAGTTCAGTGCGTCCTTTGCCTTGTCGAAGATACCCATTTAGCATCCCAACCTTTCTAAAATACTTTCGATATATCTTTCACCGCACTCCCCGATGAAGGCTAAACCCCTTCATCGCGAATGCTTTTTCCACGCTACATACGTTTGCCAGTTCATGCCATAAAGAATTATTTAAAGACGGGAATAGGCCCGCCATTTTCGGACAATCGCAGTCCATCCACCTTTCCTTAAAATTTTCAGATTTCTCAGGATTCACCTGCAATAACACCCCCGAGTCCACCCCCGGTTTTAAGTATTTATTCCAGCAATATAAGAGTCAACAAATTAAGTAAAATTAGGGGATGCTAGCGTAGCAGAACATCACGCAAATGCTCCTGGCGGTCGTTTTCTGGCGTTTTCCATCGGAACGCGCGCAAACTTGCAAAAATGAAAGCCGCGGCATGGGAGGATGACCCAGCCCCCATCATTTCCCCCACCACCAAAACTCATCCGCTTTTCAGTCATGACTTCAACCCACAGCGACTCCGCGAGCTCTCCAACTGCCGATTTCCAAGCCCAAGAGGAATTCTTTGGGCTTGTCTGGCCAGGCAAGGCGCAAGCAGCAGAACAAGCCAAAATTGCGACCACCAAGCAAAAGATTGCAGTGTCAACGCCGGCAGCTTGTTCCAATTCCATTGTCGAAGGCGACAACCTCGACGCGCTCAAGCTGATGGTGGCAGATGGCTTTGCTGCCGATGTCATCTACATCGACCCTCCGTATAACACCGGCAAAGACTTTGTTTACAAGGACAATTACCGCAACCGCCGCAAAATGAACTCCGGCAGCTATAGCGGCTGGCATGCGCAGTGGCTGTCTATGATGCTCCCCCGGCTCATCCTCGCGCGACAGGTCCTCAAAGACACCGGTTTTATCTTTGTCTCCATCGGTGAAGATGAAAGTGCCAACGTACGCAAAGTGCTGGATGAAATATTCGGTGAGAACTGTTTTGCCGGACAATTGATCTGGAAAAAGGGCGGGACTGGAAAGAACGACTCCAAATACGCGGTGGTCGAGCACGAGTACATTTTGGTTTATGCCAAGTCCCCAGCTAACCCCGGTTTCAACGCCGATTCTGAAGGGCATACCACGACCAAGTACAACTTCAGCGACGAGAAGGGAAACTATTCGCTGGTCCGCCTGGACTCCAAGACACTGGGTTATCTTCCTTCCCTAGACTTTCCCATCGCTGATCCCCAAGGCCGCGAATACTGGCCCGACCAGCCAGCCGGCAAAGACAAGGTCGCACGCTGGCGCTGGGGCAAAGATAAGGTCGAGGCCAACTATGAGCAATTGGTCTTTCGACGCGGCTTTGTCTACACGAAGAACTATCAGAAAAAGGGCGCGCGGCCACGTTCCATCCTGGACGGTGAACGCTTTGGCGTCACACGCGCTGGACGCCGCGATGCGGAGGACGTCATGGGAGTTCAGGGCGTGTTCGATTTCCCGAAGCCAGTGCGCCTTATCAAGCACCTCATCGCCATCGCCGGCGGTCCCGACGCCGTAGTGCTTGATTTCTTCGCCGGATCCGGCACTACCGCTCAGGCGGTCCTGGAACTCAACAGCAGCGACGGCGGCTCCCGCAGCTTTCACTTGGTCCAGATGCCGCAACCTACCGATAGCAAAGGCCCGGCTTTTGCCGCGGGGTACAAGACGGTCGCAGACATTTGCGTCAGCCGCGTCGCCGCCGTACCAAACGCTAAGTTTGCACACTACGTCCTGCAGGATTAGCAAGACTACTTCGTTTTCTTGCCAGATTCTGGGTCAATGGTGCCTGCGGGGCGACCTGGAATACCGAAGAAATCGAGAACGCGGTCTGTGGCAAAGCCCTTGCCTACCTCCGCGCGATCGTCGGCAAGCCCGCCCGGCCAGATATGCGAGCCGCCGCCGATACGGATGTGCTGCAGCGGAGCCTTACAACCAATCCACGTTTGCTGCAGAGCGTTGTTAACCAGCTGCGTCGTTGAGATCTGCGTGGTGCATTCATTCCGGCGCCGGTTTTGCTCCATGACTTCCGCTACCGAATCGTACTTAGTGGCATGACGGGTTCCGCCGTAGTACTCCACCACGGGGTCATCGGTGCCGTGCATATCGAGGCGGCCGACTGGGGCTTCCGAACAGCCCTGGTGAATGCCCTCATAATAGGCCGCAGACACCGTTGCGATAGAGCGGAAAGTCTCCGGCATACGGCACGCCAAAAAGGCAGCAAATCCACCGCCGTTGGATAGGCCCGCGGCAAAGATACGGTCATCATCTACCGCATAGGTAGCACGCAAGCTATCAACCATGTCTGCAACGAATTTAAGGTCTTCTTCCTCGCTCGTTTTCGCATAAGGCGCCGGCGTCCAAGCATTATCCTCACCTTCTGGATAAACCAGAATGGCCTTCGCGGAGTTGAACTCCGTATAGCCCTCAATGGTCTTGGGTTTCTCGCCCCAACCGTGGAAGACCATCACCACTGGCCAGCGCTTATCCGCGTCATAGTCTTCCGGCACATGCAGCAGGAAGTTGCGGCCATTCGGCATATTAATCTGCTTGGTTTGACCTGGCTCCGGGCCATCCAAAGGCGCTGAGACAGGGATGCCGAGGTCAGAGTCCTTATCCCAGAGCGTTCCGGACTCTGGCGCAGGCTCCTGCGTTGGCGTTGCCGAACAAGCTGTGGCAAAAGCCAAATTTAGACAAAACAGCACAAGCAGTGATTTCTTTAGGCTGCTCCGAGTAGAGCTGGCAAAAGCCCACCACAAGTTGGAACAACGAGCATTAAGGGACACCTTCTTAGTCACGTCCTTTCTGCCACGCGTTCCACAATTGTTGATATCGGCCTTTAGAATCTAGCAGCTGCGCATGAGTGCCCTGTTCAATCACACGGCCATCTTCCATAACCAGCACACAATCAGCCTTGGCGGCTTGGTCAAGACGGTGGGCAACCATAAGTGACGTGCGTCCTTTTGTGACGGCATCGGCAGCCGCGTCGAGTGCGCCCGCACCACGCGAACCGGCCTCCGCAGTTGCCTCATCTAGCACCACGATTGCCGGATCCAGCAACATGATACGAGCCAGCGCCAGTTGTTGCGCTGCAACGGGGTCCAGCTGAATGCCCCAAGCGCCCACGACTGTATCAAGGCCATCGGCCAAGTCCTCAACCCAGTGCGCCTGCACGGCACGCAGTGCCTGCCAGATTTCCTCATCACTGGCATCGGGTTTTCCCAGGGACAAGTCATCGCGCAGCGTGCCGGAAAAGACGTGGACTTCCTGGGAGACCATGGCCAGGCGGGTAACTCGCTCGGCGTCGGAAAGCCGCGAGACCTCTACCCCATCAACCTTGACGCTGCCAGCACTCGGCACGCGCAGGCCAGCCAGCAGCGCCGCAACTGTAGTCTTTCCCGCGCCGGAAGCACCCACCAGTGCGATGGACTGGCCTGGCGCGATGCTGACGTTGACATCACGCACCGCCCACGCGTTATCGCCATAGCTAAAGCTAACGTCCTCCATCGCGACCTCACCGCGCGGAGCCGGAGCACCCGCGGGCGGAATTGCCGCGGGCGGATCCGTGGTAACGCCAACGATGCGTGCGAGAGAGGCATAGCCCGACTGAACCGTATCCAGCACGCGCATAAGCCCGAGCAGCGGGCCACGCAGACGGATAAGCATCAGCATCGCCGCCGTTACTGAACCCACCGTCATCGCGCCCTGCGTTGTGACCCAAAAGCCCACCAAAAGGCCGACGCTCAACATCACCAGCTCCACGGTGGTGATCCATAGCTGCAAGACCATCATCGTGCGCCTTGCGGCGAAGCCATGCTCAACTACTTCACGGGACGCGCTATTGATGCGATCACGCATCTGTGGCTCCATCTGATAGGCCCGCACAGTGGCACGGCCGCGGATTGTCTCCAGGATGCGTCGCGCACGCTCCGCCATGGAGGCGCGCTCGTCTGCATAGCGCTGCGGCGCATGGCGCAAGTAGTTGCGCGCGGCAAAGAAATAAATCGGCGCGGCACAAACCACCACCAGCAAGAACTGCCAGTCCAGGGTTACCAGGGCGATGGCGGTAGTACAGATGGCAAACAGCGAGCTCGTAAGAACCGGCACTGTCTCTGTCACGGCGGAGGAAAGCTCGGCGACGTCATCCGTTGAACGTGAGACTAAATCGCCTGAGCCAGCCTCCTCCACGCGGTGGACCGGCAGGCCCAAGGCCGTGCCGACAGTCTCCTCGCGCAGGTTCGCAATTACTCGCTCAGTAACGCGCGATAGTAGGTAGAAACCGACTGCGGAAAGCCCCGCCGAGGCAATCGCAACCACGATGAGCCCAATGCCAATGCCGCTGAGACTGCGCAGCTGCCCGCTCTCCTCAACTACCGCATCGACAATCTTGCCCAGCAGCACCGGGATATAGACATTGGCCACCGCGCCACCGGTAAGCAATGCCAGCGCCAGGAAACAGACCTTGCCCGCATTCGGTAACGCCTTCACGTGTTCGCCCACCCTGCGGCGGACCTGTGGCCAGGTTGCAGTAGGAAAACGCATTAGATGTCCTCCCCTTCGCTCGCATGCGCGGCTGCAGCAGGCTCGCTCACACTATCGGCCACTGCGGTCCATGCAGGAGCATTGGTATATACCACGGTGATCATCCCGCGGCGGGCGTCACGCACGCGCTCAGCGACGACCTGTTCTGTCACCGAGTCCAGCGCAGTGGTCGGGTCCTGCAGAACGAGTATCTGGGCATCAGCCGCTATGGCGCGCGCCAACGCAACGCGCTGACGCTGACCACCAGACAGCGCACCGCCGTTTTCGCCGACCTCCTTTTCCAGACCGCCGGGAATATCCTCCGCCGCCGCGACATGCAGCGCTCGTTGCGCCGCAGCCTTATCCGCAGCAATGTTGGACGCAACGGAACCTGCAAAAAGATCCGCCGCATGCGGAGCAACTAGGTAACGATTCCGCGGCAGGTCAACAAGTTCCTCAGGCGCCGCCCCCTTGATGACGTGCAGGCCAGGCTGCCAGCCAGGATCCCTAGCATCCGCCGCCTCACGGAAAGGCGCGTTGAGCAAAGCCGTAATGCGGCGACCACTGGCTTGCGCAGCCGCCCACCGCGAGGCAATGTTTTTGCCCATCATCGTCATCGGCGTGATGACGAACTGCGTTAGGCCGACCACTGTAATGAGTTGCCCAACGCTCATCGCGCCCTTTACCGCCATCGCCGCGGCGGCCAAAGCCACCACGATGACGTAAATGGAACCGACCGCTTCCGTCGTGGCATTCAGCCGCGCGCGGGCACCGTTGGCAGAAACCGTCTTTGTATAGGCCGTGTCCGATACCAACGAATAACGGCGCCGCACCGTCGCGATAGCGCCTAGGCCTTTCAGAATGCGCAGGCCGTCAACCACATCGGTGGCCATCGCGGAAGCTTGTGCCAGGGCAGCCTGACGCGCGCCCGAGCGCCGCCGCAAAGGCTTCGCCGCACGCAGAGAAAACCAAACCACCAGCGGTCCCCCGAGCAAGATCGCAATTCCCAGCGCCCAATTAACGCGCGAAGTCATCACCGCGACGTAGACAATGGCGCTAACTTCCGCCACGGGAAAGACAGTCATGATGACCGCATCAGACACGCGCTTGGTATCTGAGGACGCGATGGACAATAACTCGCCCGCCGTATGTTTAGCACCGCCAATCCCACGGGGATCCTGAATGCGATCCGTCACCGCCATGCGCAAGTCATGGCCAACCTCCAGCATGGCTCGGGAAAACATTCCGCGCGCGCACCATGCCGCCGACGCATTAACGCAAAAAATAGCAAGCAAAATCCCCAACCAGCGCAGCAAAGAGGAAAAGGACTGATAAGCAATCGCTCCATCGATAGCGTTTCCTACAACAACTGGGGTCATGCCGTTGCACAAGAATGAAACGGACATCAATACGGCCGCAGGGATCGTCTTTTCGCGCCGAGAAAACACGGTCTTTAAAAGCCACCGTGAATCCTGAGGTACGGGAAGTCTCGACATGGTGACCCATTCTATTTCAGCTTGGATAATTTTCCGGAACCGTCTAACACGGTAGGTTATAAGTCCATATGACTTCTCAACTGCCCAACCCCGCGCACTATCCGAGTTACCGCAAGGCCTCGGAGAAGCAAACCCCTACCTTCAAGGGGGCGGAACATCGTACAGCCTCCGCACGTGCTTTCGTGCAGGGCGCCGATAACTACCATGACGTGCGCCCCAGCTACCCTGCCGAAGTAGCCGCACTAATAGCGGATGCCCACACAGTGGTCGATATCGGCGCTGGCACCGGCAAGCTCACGCAGACCCTGCACAATCCCGTCGTTCTGGCCTGCGACCCTTCCCCCGACATGACGCGCGTGCTGCGCACCCAGCTTGGTATTCCAGCCTGGCGGGCGGTGGCGGAGAGCACTGCGCTTGCCGACGCCTCCGTGGACGCCATTGCCTGCGCCCAGACCTGGCACTGGGTCGATGTGGAAAAAGCCTGTAGAGAATTCGATCGCATCGTGCGGCCAGGCGGCAAGGTGCTTCTAGTGTGGAACACCCTCGACGTCGGCGCCGACCCGTGGATCCTGCGCCTGGCCCGCATCATGCACTCCGGCGATATCCAGCGCCCCGGCTTTCTCCCCGAGCTTGCCCCTCCCTGGGAAATCGAGCGCGAACTGCGGCTTAACTGGGCGCATACGCTCTCCCCGGAACAGCTACATCAATTGATGCACACCCGCTCTTATTGGCTGCGCAACGGAGAAAAGATCCATGAGCGCATGACCTATAACCTTAATTGGTACCTCTTCGAGCACATGGGCTTTGCACCCGGCCAGCTAATCGACATCCCGTATCGCACGGATGCCTTTTTGCTGCGCCGAGCGCACTAGAACCAGAAGAGTCTAGAACTAGAGAAGTACTGTCGCCAGCAGGGAGCCCACGACGCAGGAGGTAAACACCGAGATCGCGCCGGGGATGATGAAGGAATGGTTTACCACGAACTTGCCGATGTGCGTGGTGCCGGTGCGGTCGAACCCGATGCAGGCAAGGTCCGAAGGGTAGGTCGGCAGGATGAAGTAGCCATAGGCGGCACCGTAGAAGCCAACAATGATGGCTGGGTCAATGCCCAGGGACAGTCCGATCGGCGCAATGGCTACCAGAGCGGCGGCCTGGGAGTTGACCAGCTTGGACACGACGATCAGGACGATGGCATAAGCCCACGGAGCGGACTCCACAATTCCGCCCAGATTAGATTCCAGAGAGTCGATGTGGGCTTCGAAGAAGGTATCGGCCATCCAGGCCACGCCGAAGACCGAGAACACTGCGGTCATGCCCGCCTTGAACACTGGCGTGGAGGCGATCTTCTTGTTGTCGACGTCGCAGAAAATCAGGATGATTGCACCGGCGACCAGCATGACCATTTGAATGACCAGGTTCATCGACAGGGCCTTCAACTCACCGTCCTCATTCGGGAAGGAAGGACGCAGGACGTCGAATGCGCCCAAGATGACCACGATGGCAATGGCGGATAGGAAGACCGCAACGGAGCGCTTTGCCGACGCCGGGAATACCTCGTCCAGCAGGGAGTGGCTGGAGGCGGAGATGGTCTTGGCAAACTCTGGATCCTTCATCTTCTCTTGGAAGACCGGGTCCTTATCAAGGTCTTTACCGCGACGCAGCGACCAAAGGGCAGCCAGGAAGACGCCGGAAAGCGATGCCGGAATGGCGACCATGAGGATCTGCGGGATGGAATAAGACGTGCCGGTGATACCAGCGTTCTCAGCAATAATGGAGGCAAGGGACACCGTAGCAACGGAAACTGGCGAGGCGGTGATACCCATTTGCGCAGAGGTCGAAGCAACCGCCATTGGGCGCTCCGGGCGAATGCCCTTCTTCAGGGCGATGTCCTCGATGATGGGAAACATCGTGTAGACCACGTGGCCGGTACCGCATAGAACGGTCAGGAACCAGGTGGTAAGCGGAGCCAAGATGGTGATGCGTTCTGGATGCGCACGCAGGAATTTCTCCGCGAACTGCATCATCACTTCGAGGCCCCTCGCCTGCTGCAGCGTAGCCGCACAGCCAATGACGGCGATGATGGTCAGCATCACGTCCACCGGTGGCTCGCCCGGAGCTAGGCCGAAGACGAAGACCATGACGATAAGGCCGATGCCGGAGATAAGGCCCAAGCCGAGGCCGCCGTAGCGGGTGCCGAGCAACAGCGCGGAGAGAATGACGATGACTTGAAGAACGATCGCCACTACTGAGGCGGGATCGAGAACTGAGGCTAACATGTCGTGCCTTTCGGAAAACCAAATCAATTACACATATTTAGATTATTCGAACGGGCATAACATCACAGAACCAAAAAGGCGAGCTATTCGTCACACCTTGCGGGGGTGGAAAATAGCTCGCCTTTTGATCGCGTTAGCGCTTAGAGTTCTTACCGCGACGCTCGCGCACGCGCACCGCGATGCGCACCGGAGAACCGTGGAAGCCGAAACGCTCGCGGAACTTGCGCTCCAGATAGCGACGATAACCAGCGTCCAAGAAGCCGGTAGTAAACAGCACGATTGTCGGCGGCTGCGTCGATGCCTGGGTGGCAAACAGAACGCGCGGTAGGCGGTTGTTCTTCATCGGCGGCGGGTTCGCAGCGATGGCCTCACGCAGCCAGTTATTGAGCTGGCCGGTGGATACACGCTGATCCCAGCTCTCCAGAGCCTCAATCATCGCCGGCTCCAGGCGCTGCAGCGCGCGGCCAGTCTGCGCGGAGATGTTGACGCGGGTAACCCATGGCAGGTGGCGCAGCTGCTCGTCGATCTCACGATCCAGGTAGTAGCGGCGGTCCTCGTCCATCAGGTCCCACTTGTTGAACGCGATGACTAGAGCCTTGCCGGATTCGAGAACCATGTTAAGCACACGCTGGTCCTGTTCAGAGACCTCCTCGGAGGCGTCGATAAGCATGATGCACACCTCAGCAGCGTCGATGACGCCGCGGGTACGCAGCGAAGCGTAATACTCGTGCCCTTGCGCGTTCTTGACTTTCTTGCGCAGGCCAGCAGTATCGATGAACTTCCAGAGACGCTGATCAAGCTGCACCAGTGAGTCAACTGGGTCGACCGTAGTACCCGCCACATTGTCCACGACGGAGCGTTCCTCGGAGGTCAGCTTATTCAGCAGCGAGGACTTACCAACGTTCGGCCTACCCACCAGCGCCACGCGACGCGGGCCGGAAGTAATCGAAGAATGGCGCGGCTCCTCGGGGAAAAGACGCAGGATCTCATCCAGAACGTCCGCGCCACCGCGGCCATGCTGCGCAGAAACCGGCCAAGGATCGCCCAAGCCCAAAGCGTAGAACTCGGCCATATCGGCGTACATGGTCTCAGAATCGAACTTGTTGGAGACCAAGATGACCGGAACCTCGGACTTTTGCAGCTTGCGTGCCATAACAGAGTCGGTCTCGGTGATGCCAACCTTCGTGTCGACCACGAAGACGATGACATCTGCAGTTGCCATGGCCTGCTCTGCCTGGCGGGCAATAGCAGCGTGGATGCCCTTGACGTTCGGGTCCCAGCCGCCAGTGTCCTGGACGAGGAAGCGCTGGCCGTTCCAATCCGCGATATAGGAAACGCGGTCACGGGTAACGCCTGGGTGGTCCTCCACCACTGCCTCACGGCGACCCAAGAAACGGTTTACGAGGGAGGACTTGCCCACGTTTGGGCGGCCGACGACAGCCACGGTGCAGAGGTTTTCCTCCGTATGCGAATCCTGCACGCCGAAGGCACGGGAAAGTTCTTCCCATTCCTCCTCGCTCATTGGCTCTTCGCCGTCAGACTCATAGTCTTCACCGAAGTCGGCGTCGCCGAACTCGGAATCATCAAACTCACCGTTCTCGAGCTCCGACTCGTCGAATTCGTAGTCGAATTCTTCGGCATCGAAATCGCTCGGGGCCCAGCCGCCGTGCGGGTCACGGGCTACTTCTTCTTCGAGCTTTCCCACTGGATAGTGGAACTGGGTATCGAAGTCGCCTGCGGCGTTATTGTCTTCTTGACCTGCAAAACCCTTAGACATGTGCAGACTCCTTCACAATTTCGGTGAGAGCGTCGAGGACCTCTTCCAGGCTCATGAAAGAGGTATCGACGAGGGTGGCGTCTTCAGCTGGACGCAGCGGCGAGGTGGCGCGGGAAGAATCCGCGGCATCACGGCGCTCAACGTCTGCCAAGACGGTGGCGAAATCAGATTCCAAGCCTGCGGCGAGGTTCTGATCGTGGCGGCGCTGGGCGCGTACCTCAGCGGAGGCGGTCATGAATGCCTTCGCCGGGGCGTCGGCAAGCACCACAGTTCCGATGTCGCGGCCTTCAACGATGGCGCGGTGCGCATCCCGGGCTAGCTTGCGCTGCAGCTCCACCAAGTTCTGGCGAACCTCGGGGACCGCCGAAACTGCGGAAACGTTGCGGGTGACTTCGTCCTCACGGATGACGCGGGAGACGTCCTCTCCGTCGAAGAGGACCTGCTTGGAATCCGGATCATCGGAGACCTCCAGCGGCAAGTCTGTAGTGGTCTTGATGACCGCATCCGTGTCAGCTGGGTCGATGCCAGCGCGCAGAACTGCGAGCGTGGCAACGCGGTACATGGCGCCAGTGTCGACGTACTTTGCGTCGAGGCGCTTAGCCAAAGCACGGCAGGTGGTGGACTTGCCGGTGCCGGAGGGACCGTCGACGGCCAGGATGAGGCCGCCTTCAGGCATGTTTGAAATCATGTTTCCTTCCATTACATCCCCACCGCCTTGTAAAGGCTGGCCAACTCGCTGGAGTTGAGCGCACGCAAGATACCTGGCTTCATCTCGCCCAGCTGCAGGGTGTGCAGCTTGGTGCGAACCAGACGCTGGACTGGGAAGCCAGCTTCCTTGAGCATGCGGCGGACGATGTGCTTGCGGCCCTCGTGCAGTTCAACGCGAACCAAGGAATAGCCTTGGTTCTTGTCCACGACCTGGACATAGTCGGCCTTTGCCAAGCCGTCCTCGAGCTCCACCCCTTCCTTCAGGGTTCGTACCAAGCCATTGCCAGCCTCGCCTAAAACGGTAGCGAGGTAGGTCTTGCGCACCTCGTACTTCGGGTGCATCAGGCGGTTGGCCAGCTCACCATCATTGGTGATGAGGATAAGGCCCTCGGTATCGGCGTCCAGACGGCCGACGTGGAACAGACGCTGGCCTGCGGCCACGCGTTCACCGATGAGGTCGCCGATGCAGGGGCGGCCCAGTTCATCGCTCATGGTGGACTGCAGACCGCGCGGCTTGTTGAGGATGAAGTACTGGGTTTCCTCATTGACGTTGATGCGCACGCCGTCGACGCGGATGATGTCCACGTTTGGGTCGACGCGTACGCCCTGCTGCATGATGATCTTGCCGTTAACCTCAACGCGGCCGGCATCGATCATGATTTCGGCGTGACGGCGGGAGGCAACACCTGCCTTGGCCAAGACCTTCTGGAGGCGTTCGCCCTTGGAGTTATTCGACTTGCCTTCGGTCAGCCAATCTGCGCCCAGTTCGCGGGCGACGGAATCTGCGGTGGCCTTCTTTTTCCTATTTGCGCGTTCACGCTTGTCGACGTGTTGATGGCGGGCCGGCTTCGCATTGGAGACAAGCATCTCGCTGTCTCGCTGCTTCTTTTCCGGTGTGCCGTCTCGGCGAGCGGGTGGGGTCACAATAAGTGTCCTTATCAGTAGAAGTTATGAAGTTACCTGCGCAATGCTACCCCACTGCCGCGCACCGTGCGAATACCTAATATTCGGAATCGATCTGTTCCATATCCGGCAAAAGCGGTGCAAGATCCGGCAGGCGCTCCAGCGAGTCAATGCCCAGCAGCTCCAAGAAAAGCTCGGTGGTTTCGTAGCGGTGTGCTAGGCCTTCCTGCGGCAGCTCGCGTACGAGACCACGCACGGTGAGCGTGCGCATTACACCATCGACGTTGACGCCACGCACCGCAGCAACCTGGGCGCGGGTGACCGGCTGGCGATAGGCAACCACAGCAAGGGTTTCCAGCGCCGCACGGGAGAGCTTGGTCTGCGAGCCATCAAGCAGAAACTCTTCTACTGCATCGGCATTCTCCTGGCGGGTATAAAAGCGCCAGCCCTCCGCTGTCTCGCGCAGATCAATGCCTGAGCCCCGGGAATCAAACTCGCGCTGAATCGCCCGCAAGTGATCACTGACCACGGACTCCTCTAGGTCGAGCGCGCGAGCCAAAGACTCAACGGAGGCCGGCGAATCAATCACCAGAAGAATCGATTCAAGGCGCGAACGTTGCTGCGAGATTAGCGGAAGTTCCATGCCGGATACTGTACTGCACCGACACAGCTGGCCTACTGCGAGCCGGCATTAATCCCAGGCCGGGAATTACTCCACCGGTCTAATCCCAGTTGGAAGCCGCCACCACGGCAGGGTCCACGTCGAGACCGGTCCAGCTAAGTTCCAGTGGCCCGAGGGACTCTGGCTGCTCGGCGTCGACAGCCTTGGCCTTGTAGAGCTCCAGCAATGCCAGGAAACGGCCGACAACCTCCATCGAGACGGTGCAATCACGCGTGAGAGCAGCAAAACTCATCCACTGGCCCTCGCCCAGCAACTTCAGTGTGCTGAGGATCTTGCCGGCCTGCTCTGGGACAGAGACAGCAACCTGGTGAATATGGCCCGTGGCCACCTCATCCGGTGGCTTGGGGCGGAAGACGCTGGCAGCCAGCTCGGCAAAGGAGGCTGGCGTATGCCCTAGGCGCACGGGTGGGAGAAGTTCCACGAAAGCCTTCTCCATGGAGACAGCACGCGGATAGCGACGCCGCGCCTGTCGCTGCCATTGGGCGAATTGGTCGGCGACTTGCTTATAAGCCTTGTACTGCAGAAGCCGGGCGAAGAGAAGGTCGCGCGTTTCGAGCAGCTCAAGGTCTTCCAGATCGTCGACATCGCCGCGCGGCAAGAGGCGGGCCGCCTTCAAATCCAGCAACGTGGCAGCCACGAGAAGAAACTCGGTGGTTTCATCCAAATCTGCGGTAGCCCCCAGCTGGCGGGTGTACTCGACGAACTCATCGGTGACCTCAGAAAGCGCCACTTCGGTTACGTCCAACTTTTTCGACTGGATCAGCTGGAGCAGCAGATCGAAAGGGCCCTCGAAGTTGCGCAGTGCAATTCGAAAGCCCGTAATCTCCGGTTGGGTCACGGATAAACTTCCTAGACGGTGGAGCGCTCAATAACCTCTTTAGCGAGGTTGCGGTATTGCTGCGCCGCCTGGGAGCTCGGTGCCCAGCTGGTAATCGGCTCACCGGCCACGGAAGTCTCCGGGAAACGGACCGTACGCGTGATGACGGTGTCGAAGACCTTGTCACCGAAGTACTCGACAACACGGTCCATGACCTCGCGGGCATGCTTGGTGCGGCGGTCAAACATGGTGACCAGGATGCCCATGACCTCAAGGTCGAAGTTAATGCGCTCGGAAACTTTGTCCACGGTATCGGTCAAAAGAGCCAGACCGCGCAAGGAGAAGAACTCGCACTCCATCGGAATAATGACGCCCTGGGAACACGCCAAAGCATTGACCGTAAGCAGGCCCAAAGAAGGCTGGCAATCAATGATGATGAAGTCGTAATCACGGCGAATCGGGCGCAGCGCACGGGCCAAGGTGTGCTCACGGCCAACCTCGTTGACCATCTGAATCTCGGCGGCCGACAAGTCAATGTTGGCCGGCACAAGGTCGAGGTTCGGTACACCAGTGTGCTGGATGGCGGAATGGATAGAAGTCTGGCTATCCAACATCACGTCATAGATGGTGTCCTCGATTTGGTCATGGGTCAGGCCCAAGCCTGCGGACAGTGCACCCTGCGGGTCCAAGTCAACGAGCAAGACTCTACGGCCCAGCTCTGCAAGGCACGCGCCCATGTTGATGGTCGAGGTGGTCTTGCCAACGCCACCTTTTTGATTACACATCGAGATGATGGTTGCTGGCCCGTGCTTTTCCAACGGAGCTGGATCTGGCAGCTCACGGATTGGACGCCCAGTCAGCCCCACCTGCGCTTCAGAGGCTGCAAACAGTCCCTCTTCGCCCACAGTCACACCTGCTTCCTTGACCACAAATCGATCACCAATGCCACCCGATGCGAGTGGCTGATTACAACGTTGTGATTATAGAGTACCCGCTTTGACCCTTTTGTCGCGATAAAGCGTACCTATCCAGCCTCTTGGCTTGATTTACGGCGACGCGAAAGCAGCCATCCCAGCACAATTAAGAGCAGAACGCCGCCGGCACCAATAGCCCACGGAAGAATCGAAGAACCATTCTTCGAATCCGCATTGGCACCTTCACCGGAGCCATTGTCAGGGTTGGGCACTTCCCCGGCAGTTTCCTTATTTGGGTCCGTCAGCGTCACTACGAGCACCGCCGCGTTATCGGAATCGCGGACCAGCTCCATGATGAACGGGTTATCCGGGGTTTGGCCTTCCGGATAGGTCAGTTCAAGCGTGCGCGAGGACTTATCCACCTTGCGCTTAACGCCCTTGATGAACTCGCCCTTCGCATTGAGATAGCGCAACGTAACGCCAGCCTCGTCGGTGTCCTTGAAGCGGTTATACAGATCCAGCGCCTGCATCACACCCATTTGCGCCGTGATGGTCTGGCCTTCAATCGTTGCATCCAGGTTGATGTACTCCGCCTGCGACACATCGACTCCACCTGCTGCCGCCGGATTATTCGCAGGGTCACCGCCTGGCACACCGCCCTGGGTGCCATTGCCACTAGCAGCGCCACCATCAGCGCCAGTCCCGGAACCAGAATCTTCACCAGCAGAACCACCGTCGCCGTTATCACCGCCGCCAGCGCCTTCACCAGTGGCACCGCCACCAGGCGGGCCACCGGCAGCACCACCGCCGCCATGCAGCACTGCCCCGCCGTCTCCGCCATTGGCGATGTCCTCGCCTGCATTATTCAGGTCTTCCTGGGTGACCGAACCATCGGCCACGAGCGTCAGGCTAATGGTCGTGCCTTCGTAGGTTACCGGCACCGTGACTTGGCCGCCTTCGGGCGGTGCGGTAATCGTGGCTGATCCGCCGGAGGCATTGATGTTCCAGCCCTCACCGGCATAACTTACGTCCACAGGGACCGGTAAAGACACGGTCGAAGTTTGGCCCGCTGGGACAGAGACTGAGGCGTCCTGTGCCTGCGCAGGCGCTACCGCCAGCACCATCGCCACTACCGCTGTTGCGGCAGCCAGCTTTGCCCCGCGCGTTACACCGGCAAGATTTTTCAGCATGTTCTACTTACTTTCCTGTCTATTTTTAAATTCGTTTAAGCCTAAGCCCTGGGATGCGCCGTGCGCCAGACTTCGCGCAGAGAATCCGCAGTGACGTGGGTATAGATCTGAGTCGTTGTCACCGAGGAATGCCCCAGCAGCTCCTGCACGGTACGCACGTCCGCACCGCCTTCTAATAGGTGCGTGGCAAAGGAGTGGCGCAGCGTGTGCGGTGAGATTGACTTTTTAATCCCGGCCCGCGCGGCGGCCTGTTTCAACACCGCCCATGCGCTTTGGCGAGACAGAGACCCACCGCGCGTATTGAGAAATAGTGCATGGGACTTGCCCTTCGACAGAACCGGCCGGCCCCGCACCAAGTACTCCTCCACGGCCTTTTGCGCCTGTGATCCCACCGGAACCAAGCGCTGCTTATCGCCCTTACCGGTTAACATCAACATGCCATCGTTTTCGGTTACATCATCAACAGTTAAAGAGGTGACCTCCGTGATGCGTGCACCCGTGCCGTAGAGCAATTCCAGCAGCGCACGGTCGCGAATATCAATCGGAGTGGCCACTTCCCCCGTAGGCACCGAATCGAGTAGCTTTTCTACCTCCTCAATCTGCAGGGTTTCCGGCAGGTGCTGCGCATTCTTCGGAGGAGTCACTTCACTAGCCACATCCACATCGAGGATGCCCTCAGCCACGGCGAACTTGTGCAGCCCACGGGCGACGATGAGAGCCCTGCTTGCCGACGACGCGGCCATCGAGCCGCGCAAAAACTTCAGGTAGTTTTCAACCATGCCACGGTCGACTGCCGCTAAATCATCCACCCCATTGTCAGCCAGCCAGCCCAAATAGCGACGCACATCCCTGCGATAGTTGCTCAAGGTATTGGCCGAAGCGCCTCTTTCCACCGCTAGGTGGTTGAGCCACGTCGCAGCTAGTCCCTCCGCCTTCACAGCTTCTTCAAGTCAGGGCCAGGGCGACGCGCAGCCATCGCGGTCGGGCGCAGCTCGAAAGGCTCGTCCACGCTACGCGTCTTGCGGCCGCCGCGATAAACAACATAGGCCGCCAAGATGCCGGTGGCCGCTATCGAATTGACGATGTCACCAGAAATCACTCGATCGACCGCCTCATCAAGCGGCACCCACGCGAAGTCCATGTCGGCTTCCTCATCGCCTTCAGCATCCATTCGCGGGACAGCACTTAACCCACGGGATAAAAACACGCGCACGGCTTCCTCGCAGAAGCCCGGCGAGGTGATTATATCCGCAAGCACGGACCAGTCTTCAGCGGCCAACCCGGCTTCTTCCTGCAGTTCCCTCTTCGCTCCGGTGAGTTCGTCCTCCCCCTTGATGTCGAGCAAGCCAGCAGGAAGCTCCCACAGGCGCCTATCCGCACTACGGCGATATTGATTGACCATGGCGATGCGCTCTTCATCATCCACCGCGACGATAGCCACAGCGCCAAAGTGCTCTACTACCTCACGGTAGGCGGTGGTCCCGCCCGGCATCACTACTTCGTCCCGGCGCACTGCGATAATCGGGGCGTCGAGAAGCAGCTCACTGCTGCGTACCTCGAAGTCATGAGCCATTTAGAGATCCTCCGGCAGGCTCGGCGCCGCCGCATCGGCTGAGGAAGCAGCACCATAGGCACCCTTGCCTCCGTCGAGCTGCTCCTTTGCCGCCATAACCGCAGCCATGCGCGAGGTGGTGCGGTCGATGGAGTCCACCGTCGAGATATCGGATTTGGCCTCACGCAGCTTGCCAATGACGCGATCTTCGGCAGCCTGCTCTACGCGTGTTGCCACCACAGTGTTTCCGCCGGCCGCGTCTAGGGCCTCTAGGAAATTGACCGTCTGATCGGTGTAGTAACCAGGAAAGCCCTTACCACCGACGTAAACCACGGCCTGTGCAGGCAAAATAGTCCCGTCTTCATAGTCGATATAGCCAGCATCGCGCAGCGCCTGCAGCAGGTTCGCACGGTCCTTGGTAGAAGATAGTGGCTCGGTGGTCTTCGGGTCCATCAGCAAGGCCGCGGCCAGCGCCTGACCGGAGTGCGTGCCTGCATCTACCTTCTTGGGATCAAGCTTGGCACCCGCCGGCAATGCGCTAGTAACCAAAGAAAGCAGCTTATCCGCGCCCTCCTGGCGGTAGAACTCGTCCGTTAGCTTAATCTCGCCAGCGTCTTCGGCATCCGCAGACTTGAGCAAGCTACGGATTGCGCGCACGTCGCCCTCGCTGGCTTCCCCAGTAGAGATAACCAGCACGGGACGCTGCGCCAAGCTGCCATCAACTACGACGGGAGCCAGTTTGTCAAGGACGGAGTCGCTAGAGTCTGCCTGTGCCTTAAGCACTTCCTCATTCTGAGCCTTCTTCTGGAACTCCTCGCGTAGCGATGAATCGCCTCCGGCGCCGCCCGACGGCATATTCGGAGCAATCGCCAGCGCCCCCAAGGCCACGCCCACGGCGGTGCCGAAACCAAGACCAGCAACAAGAAGTGACTTACCCGCCATTACTTAAACCATCCTTGCACGCTCAAAGCAAAGTTATTCCAGGTATCGATGAGGTTCTGACCGAAGGAAGCGTCGCCGCCCAAGCCCACGATGATGACTATCACGGCCAGCGCAACCAGGATGCCAAGCAGAGCCCAGAGCCATCCGATGCCGCCGGAGCTCGGGTTGGTGTAAAGGTTGATGACGGAATCGGCATCCACCAGGCGCGTGCCCGCCTTCATACGGGAAAGCATCGCAGCCGGAGTAGCGTGCTCTTGCTTAGCAAAGATATCGTCCAGGTCCAGGGAGCGCCCGACCTGCACAATCATCTGGGCGCCGTGATAATCAGCCAGCAGCAACGCAAGATCGGTGGCGGAGTCTGTTGCCGCCGGGAAGGTCATCGCACCGATGCCTAGGTCTTGGATGCGCTCAAGGCCCTCCGCGGTGCCGTCTGGATCTGCAGGCAAGATAACGCGCGCACCGCAGCGCAGAGTCTCGGAGCTAATCTCGGAAGGATCACCGACAATAAAATCCGGCTTATAGCCCAAATCCACCACGGTATCTGCTGCAGAATCCACACCAATGATGATCGGTTCGTATTCGCGGATGAAGTTGCGCAGCAGCTTCACCTTGTTGCGATGGTCCGTGGACGGCGAGACAACCAACACCTTGCGGCCTGCCATCTCAGTGCCGGAATCCGGAACGCCCAGGCCGTCGATAAGCAGCGGACCCTCGGAATGGATGAACTCGATGGAGTTGCCGAAGAAAGCCTCCATATGGTCAATCAGCTCGCGTTGTGCGGAGGAAAAATTCTTCTCGGCCTTCTCGCGGCTCACAACCTTGCCCGTGGCCACCTCGGTATCGCCAATGAAGACGGCGCCTTCCTCATTAATCCGCGCCTTCTTGCCGTCCTTAAAGCTGGAGACGAATTCCTCGCCCACGCCCTCGATCAGGGTCACACCAGCGTCCAACAGCATGTGCGGGCCGTAGTTCGGGATGGACCCGGTGGTAAATTCTGCGACGTTCAGGACAGCTGCAGGCTTGATATCGACCAGCATCTGCGCTTCCTGACGGGAAATATTGGCGGCATTGATGACGGCAAAGTCACCTTCGACGAACTTCTTCATGCCCTTTCCGCCCGGGGTGCAGTCACGCAGCGCACCGTGTTCACCAGGCAGATCGGAGTTACGGGAAAACAGACTCATGTCTGCCATTGTCCCCCGTCACAAACTTAAATTGTGGAAGGCGCGCGGAACGCTGCCACTTCTGCCTGAGCGCGATCGAACAATTCCTGTGCATGCGCGCGGCCGGTCTCCGTATCATCCAGACCCGCGAGCATGCGGGCAAGTTCTTCTACCCGCTCGCTAGCGCTGAGATCGCTGACACCGGAGGTGAATTTCTCCTTCGAGACATGCAGGTGACTATCTGCATAGGCGGCAACCTGTGGCAGGTGGGTGACCACGATGACCTGGTTGGAGGTAGCTAGACGCGCTAGGCGACGCCCGATTTCTACCGCGGCGCGGCCGCCCACGCCGGCGTCGACCTCGTCGAAGACCATGGTCGCACCATCTCCATCCGCCAGCACGACCTCCAGCGCCAGCATGACGCGGGAAAGCTCGCCGCCAGAGGCCGCGCCTGCCAGCGGCTTGCCGTTGAGTTGAAACTCCACCTCGTCGGCACCGGTCTTGGAGTACTTCGCTTCCCGGATTTCCACGTTGAGCGCGGAATTCGGCATGGCAAGTCCGTGGATTTCCTCGGTGACCTGCTTACTTAGGTTCTTCGCGGCCTTCTTGCGGGCCTTGGTCAGCGCGCTGGCCTTAGCTACCATTTGTTTCTCGGCCTCCATGACCTTAGCCTTGAGCTCTTCCAAAACCTCGGCGGAGGTGTCCATGGAGTCGAGTTTTTCTGCCGCGGCGTCACGCCAAGTCAAAACGCCGTCGATGTCTGCGGCATACTTGCGGGTCAGCTGCTTCAGATCTTGCTGACGGCGCAGTGATTCTTCGAGCAGGTTTGGGTCGGCAGGAAGCGATTCTAAGTACGTGCCCAGCTCGGCGGCGATATCGGAGACCTGGCTGGTGATATCGCTCAATCGTTCGCCCAATGCCGCGAGCTCCTTATCGCTAGAGCCCACCAACGCGGTGCTGGCACGACCCAACAATGCGGAGGCAGCCTCGGCCTCGCCAAAAGAATCATCGCCGTCTACGGCCGAAAGCGCGGTCGCTGCCGCCTCGCGTAAGGTATCAACGTCCTGCAAGCGCTGGATGAGGGTAACAAGCTCGGTGTCCTCGCCCGGTTCTGGGGCGACCTCGCCAATTTCATTGATTGCGAATTGCAGGCGATCTACCTCTTGCGCCAGCTCGCGGCGCGATTCCGTGCGGCGCTTATAGTCCTTGGCGAGCTCGCGCCAAGTGCGGAAAGCTTCGGTGTAGGTATCGCGGACCTTTGCGATGGAAGGCTGCGAGCGATCAACCGCGGCCAATTGCTGTTCGGGGGCAAGAAGACGCAGCTGATCGTTTTGGCCGTGCACCGTTAAAACGTGGGAAGAAAAATCACCCAACGTTGCAGCAGGCACCGCGCGTCCGCCCAGGTAGGCGCGGGAGCGGCCAGCCGCCGACACCGTGCGGGAGGCAATATATTCGCCATTCTCGTCTGCGACGCCACCGACGGACTCCACAACCTCGGCGGCTGCCGCGCGACCTGTGGCAAAGCGCCCCTCCACTGCTGCTTTCTGTGCACCATCACGCACGCGGGAGGCGTCGGCACGCCCGCCAGCCAGAAGGCGCAGGCCGGTGACAACCATGGTCTTACCAGCGCCGGTCTCGCCGGTTAAGACGGTAAGACCTTCCGCGAACTCCGCCGCAGAGCGCTCAATGACGCCTAAGTCCTCGATAGTGATATCAACGAGCATGTCTGTGCCACACCTGCCTTTCTTTTAAAAAGCCTAGCTTTGCGGGCCGCGCCAGCCGTGCACTGGCAATCGGAGCTTAGATACCAACCTATCCGTAAAGGGTTGGTCATCCAGGCGCACCCACTTGACCGGATGCGCACCGCGGACCGCCTCCACACGCGAACCAGGCGGCATCGCGATTTCGCGGAAACCATCCAAGATGACGATTGCCGGAGAGGTAGCCGAGGCCGACTCTACCGCGACCTTGGACAGTGGAGAGACCACCATCGGCTTGGTAAACAGCGCGTGGGCGTTGTTGGGAACCACGAGGAGTGCGTCCAGGGATGGCCAGAGAACCGGGCCGCCGGCGGAGAAGGCATAGGCGGTGGAACCAGTCGGCGTGGAAATTAGCACGCCGTCGCAGCCAAAGGAAGATACCGGGCGGCCATCGATTTCCAAGATGGCGTCCAGCACACCGGAACGGTTGAGGTTTTCAATGGAGGCCTCGTTGAGTGCCCAACCGCGCTCGATGAGCTTGCCTGAGCGGTCAGTGACCTCGACGTCGAGAGTAAGGCGGTCCTCTACCTCGTAGTCGCAATCGATAACGCGCACGAGCGCGCGCTCCAAGGATTCCGCTTCCCATTGCGCGAGGAAGCCCACGTGGCCCAGGTTGATGCCCAACACCGGGACATCGACTGCGCGAGCCATGTCGGCAGCACGCAGGAAGGTGCCATCGCCGCCTAGGACGAGGACGAGCTCGCAGCCTGCGGCCGCAGCCGGGGTGTGCTCAACGTGCTGCAACTCTGGCAGCACGTGTTCCGGCGCGCTGACGCGGACCGTGATGCCGGCCTCCTGGAGAATCTCAGCAGCGCGGATAGTGGACTCGAGGTTGTCTGCACGGCTGGCGTGCGGGACAAGCAGAATTTCGCGCTTCACTGTGGCCCTTCCTCAATGGCGGTGCGCACCATCTCAGCGATATCTTCATCTTTGGTTACCTGGCCGTCTTTGACCAGCCACAGGAAATACTCCACGTTTCCGCTAGGTCCCGGGAGCGGTGAGGCTGCCACGCCTTTGACGCTAACCCCCAAGGTCTGCGCAAAGCGCGCCACCTCCTCAGTGACCTCCTGACGCAGCTCCGACGAACGAACGACGCCGCCAGCGCCGATACGGTCTTTGCCGACCTCAAACTGCGGCTTGACCATGGGCAGCAGCCATGCGCCCTCTGCCATCACATCGACGATGGCGGGCAAGACCAGCTTCAAAGAGATGAAGGAAAGATCACCCACCATGGCATCACAAGGCCCCTCGGTGATGTCTAGATCAAGATTGCGGATGTTGGTACGGTCGAGTACCTTTACGCGCTCGTCGTTCTGCAGGCGCCACAGCAGCTGTCCGTAGCCCACGTCGACGGAGAGCACCTCGCGAGCCCCTTTTCGCAGGCACACGTCGGTGAAACCACCGGTGGAGGCGCCGGCGTCGAGAACACGCTTATCTTTCAAGTCGACGTCGAAGGCCTCAAGCGCCCCGAGCAGTTTATGTGCTCCGCGGGAAGCCCAGTCATCATTGTCAGCCGCCTCAACCTTGATGGAGACTTCCGGCTCTACGACGGTCGCGGGTTTGCTGGCCTTGAATCCGCCCACGGTAACGCGGCCGGCCTTGATCATCTCGACGGCCTGTTCCCTAGAACGAGCGATCTTCCTGCGGACGAGTTCTGCATCCAAACGACGCCGTTGTGGTGGCATTAGTTCTCCTGCAAGGCCTCACGCAGCACGGCGTGGGCGTTATCTAGTTGGGCTACTTCTTCGCTGAGCGACGTCGCGGGCTGGCCCAGGACTTCAGACATCGCGGCGTCGACTTCCTCGGTCGCCATGACGGCGCGCGGATCGTGTGGCTTTATCGCCATGCAGCTACTGCCTTCTCAGCAAACTCGCTGCGCGGCTGGATATAGCGTGGCGGCTCAGGCATGGCCCAGGCAACCTCAAGAACGGTGCGCAGCGCCTGGATGGAGGTGGATTTTTCGTTTCCGCCCTGCAGCACAATGTCATATCCGTCGCAGCGGGCGCGGAAATCGCCCTGTGCGCCGGGCTTTGCCACCGCGACGGGCAGCGAGAGCTCGTGGAAGCCCGCACCGATGAAGTTCGGGCGCTGGGCTACCGGAGCCTCGATGAGCTCCAGCTCTCCCGATACACCGGTGAGCACGTGGAAGGTGTCCATCGCCGCTGCATTGCCACCGGCAATATCGGTGTCTAGGCGGTCGCCCACGGCAAGAGGTTTCTTCGACCCGACCTTTTTCGCCGCGTAGGTAAACATTGCAGGCTCCGGTTTGCCGGCGGAGATGGGCTCCACGCCAGTCGACGCCGCGACTGCCCCCACGAGGGCACCATTGCCCACGGCGAAGCCACGCTCGGTGGGCAACGAGGTATCCAGATTGGTGGCGAAGAACTTAGCGCCGTTGTTGATGGCGTAAGCAGCTTCGGATAGCTCCTTCCAACCAATCGCCTTATCCATTCCCTGGACCACTGCTGCGGGCTTATCCTCGGCGCTGTCTACCACCTGGTATCCAGCTTCACGCGTGAGCGTGCGGAAGGACTCTGCACCGATAACGAGAACCTTGGAGCCAGCCGGGATTTCCGAGGCCATGAGCACCAAAGAAGCCTGAGCGGAAGTCACGATGTGTTCCGGATCGGCTAGCAGACCGATCTCAGAAAGCATCGAAGCCACAGCCTCCGGGCTCCGGGAGGCATTGTTGGTGACGTAAACGGCGGGAACGCCACAGGAGTTAATAACATCCACGACGCAGCGCAGCGGCTGGCCGCCTTCCCAAACGGTGCCATCGAGGTCGAGCAAAAGCGAATCGTGGGCTTTGAGAATATTCATGACTAGATCTCTGCTAGGCGTTCGGCGGCGTCGGTCCAGTCTCCTTCATCAATTTTGACTGCATGCTTGAACCACTCCTTGGCCTCGTCCTTGCGGCCTGCTTCCAGCAGCGCATTGGCGTAGGCATAGGACAAGCGGCATGCGGAAACACCGCGGTCTTCCTTGTTGGGGTTAGCGCGCTGCATGGTCACAACAGCAGACTCTGCCTGACCCATATCGATGCGTGCGCCGGCGACGACGATGGCAAGCTCGATTGCGGAATCGCCATCCAACTCGCGTGCTTCCTCGCTGCGACCAAGCTCGACCGCTTTTTCCGGACGCCCCAGGCCGCGCTCACAGTCAGCCATTACGGCCAGCAGACCTGGACCACCGGAGATTCGACGGGCTGCGCGCAACTCCGACAGGGCTTCCTTCCATTCGCCCGCGTGGTACGCCGCGACACCATTGGCCTCGCGGGCGACGGCTACACGACCGGCACGGTCCTTGGCGGCTCGCGCATGACGCAGTGCCAGCTTTGGATCATCATCCATCCAGGTGCCGGCCATAATCAGGTGCTTAGCGACGGCCTCCATGTTCTCCTTGGACAAAGAGCGCAGGTCCTGCAGCACCGACGGATCCAAGTCCTCGATGTTGATATCGGAAGGCAGGTCTGGGTCAGTCATACGACGGTTAATGCGCTCTTCGCGGTAACCGGAACGCTGCGGATGTGCCCTATCGAAGCGCTTACCGCCATTACCGCGACCGCGGCGATCATTACCGCGTGCGTCATTGCGACGGTCGTTGCCTCGACGCTCGTCGCGATTTCCACGGCCACCGCGATCGTTGCGGTCACGAGAGCCATTACGGCGCTCCCCATCCCAACCGTCGCGGCCGCCGCGACGGTTATCACGGCTATCGCGGTCCTCACCACGACCGTAGCCACGGCCACCACCACGGCGGTTGTCACGGCCACCGTTCTTGCGGTCACCGTAGTTCCCACGGCCGGAGCCGCCCTTACGATCGTTGAAACTGCGCTCAGACATCTAGCCTTACTCTCTTCTTGATTAAAACTCGTCCGTTACTACCGGCCTAGTTTACAGGCCATAAAGGACAAGACAGAAACCTCTACGCTACGCACCACAAGCGCTAGAACCAAGCGGGGCCCTATCCTAATCAACCATCGAAAGCCGCATTTAAACTCAGAAGCGGACAGAACCTGCATTCGAACCATCGACGCCATGAAATCTAGCGGCCGCAACGCTTCTCGATGGTTTGAATGCAGGTCCCAACTCTTCATCCGCGCGGAACCAATCTCTAATTCACTCTGTTTTTAGGCACAGTGACAATTTAGAAGGCTGATCCGTATAGTACTTAAACCACGCGACAATGAACACCGCAGTTACCTGGGATAGTTCATATGGTGAACAAAGCTGCATTCGACCCATCGAAGCCGCCGAAACATGTTGTTATAGACCTGTTGGATGGTTCGAATGCAGGCTGGCCAACGATAGGCGTGGGAATGTCGTGCCGATAGTCGTGGCCGGGTGGTGGTGGTTCAATGGTGGAAAACGAAAAAGAAGGAAGGGAAGCAACCAGCATGTTTGGTTGCTTCCCTTCCCTTCTTTTTTGTGTATTGAGTTGTGTGTTTATTGTTT
>NZ_KV827728.1:0-264 GCF_001836185.1 Corynebacterium sp. HMSC036D03 | reverse complement strand
GTGACTCCTATGACAATGCTTTGGCTGAAAACGTTAACGGCTCCTACAAGAACGAGCTGATCCATACCCGCAGGTGGGATGACGTTATCGAGGTAGAAATCGCGACGTTCGAGTGGGTGTCATGGTGGAACGAGACAAGGCTCCACCAAAGCTTGGGATACCGAACCCCGGTCGAGGTGGAAACCGAATTTTGGAAGCAGAACTCACCCCAAGCAATAATAGAAATCAAGGCAAATGCCTAGGAACAAAACTCGGGGCACTTCA
>NZ_KV827727.1:0-7214 GCF_001836185.1 Corynebacterium sp. HMSC036D03 | reverse complement strand
ATCGAAGAAGAAAAATTCATCCGAACCACAACTTAGTTAACCTCACGGCCAACTCGTTGCGACCTGGATTAATTTAGCCCCCACCCCACAAACAACACAAATCCCCAGTACACACCGCATATTTAGGTGCATACTGGGGATAAACAGGGCGTCGTAAAGCGCTTAGTACGTCTCCGGCTCCTGCGTGCGCTTGATGTCGGCGCCCAAACGCGAGAGATTCTCAACGAAGTTCGGGTAGCCACGATCGATGTGGAAGACATCGTGAACGGTGGTTACTTCATCTGCGCACAATGCGGAGAGCACCAACCCAGCGCCGGCACGAATATCGGAGCTCCAAACATGGGTGGAAGAAAGTCTCTGCTGACCACGAATAACAACGTGGTGGCCATCCACCTGCGCATCGGCGCCGAGACGGAGCATCTCATCCACGAAACGGAAGCGGGATTCGAAGACGTTCTCCGTGATGACCGTGGTGCCTTCGGCAACGGCGGAAAGGCCAATCGCCATCGGCTGCAAGTCAGTTGGGAAACCCGGGAATGGAAGCGTTTGGTAATCCACCGCAGTTGGTCGGCCGTTCATGCGAACGCGAAAGCCGTTGTCATAATCTTCGATTTCGGCGCCAGCGGACTTCAGCTTCTCCAGCGGCAGGTGCAGGTGACGCGGCGTGATACCGCCGACGGTGATATCCCCCTGCGTCATCGCTGCAGCATAGGCCCAGGTGCCGGCAACAATGCGGTCACCGATTACCCTGTGTTCGGTGGGATGCAGCTTTTCTACGCCGCGGATCGTGATGGTGGAGGTGCCTTCGCCCTCGATATCTGCGCCCATCTCCTTGAGCATCATGCACAGATCAACGATCTCTGGCTCTCGGGCTGCATTACGCAAGACGGTCTCACCGTCTGCGAGGACAGCGGCGGTAAGAATGTTTTCGGTTGCACCGACGGATGGGAAGTCCAAGCGAATGTTGGCGCCGTGGAGCTCATCGGCCACAGCTACTACCGCGCCATGCTCAATATGGGTACGTGCACCCATCTTCTCCAGACCCGATTGGTGCATATCCAGCGGGCGCGAACCGATGGCATCGCCACCGGGGAGGGCAATCTTCGCATGACCGCAGCGAGAGGTCAGCGGACCCAGCACGCAAACAGAAGCGCGGAACTGACGTACAGCATCGAAGTCCGCGTTTGAGTGGAGCTTTTCGGGGACGGTAATCGTAACGACGTCGCCGTCGATAGTTACTTCGCAGCCTAGGCCTTCTAGAACCTTGCGCATCAACGGGACGTCGAGAATCTGCGGGCAGTTGGTCAACGTCGTGGTGCCTTCCGCCAAAAGCGAGGCGGCCATGAGCTTCAGGACGCTGTTTTTCGCGCCATCAACCACAACCGTGCCTTCGAGCCGTGCACCACCAGAGACAATAAATTGGTCTTTCACATCTTCCTAAACTACCGGATGCCCCTGAAAAACTTCTGCAAGTTTCAGGGGCATCCGGGTAGAAGAACCATGTATATCAGGGCAATGCGCCGATACGGCGAGCGGCATTGACCGCTTCATAACGGGTATGCGCACCGAGTTTGCGCATCACGGAGCGTAGATAGGACTTCACGGTCTCTGCACCGATGCCCATTTCCTCAGCCGCCTCTACGTTGGTGTGGCCAAGCGCCACGCAAGACAGGACATCAAGCTCACGGGCGGAAAGCTTCGTAGACTGCTTAACGCGGACCGGAGAAACCATCTGATCGCACAAAGCCTCAAGCTCCTTGCGCAGATCCTCGTCGTCTACGCGGTTAGCCAACATTCGCAGCTTGGAGTGCGTGGAGCGCACCTGCTCCCACTCCGCGCCATTCATGACGTGGCCGCGGGCAGCGCCGCCCTTACCGCCATCGGCGCGGCGCATCGCGGAATTAACCGCCAAATCCTGCTCCAGACAACGGGCGGTCATGGTTACTTCCTCAATAACCTTGTCTCCCAAACGCACTGGAGAGTGAACGCCGACGTAAAGGACACCGCGGATCTCACGCTGCACCGTGACCGGAACAGCCACGATGGAGTGCAGACCTTCGTCCTGGATGTAGCGGTCATTTTCATGCGAAATGGTGGTCGCACGAGCGTAGTCCGAAACACCTACTGCACGGCGCGTGCTGACAACACGGCCGCCCACTCCGACTCCGGCGTCACTGATCAGGTTTTGCAAAGCCGGCGTGCGCAGGCCGACCCACTGGGTGATCTGCAGACGATTATCGGGAAGCAGGGTTCCGTACATCGTGACGGGAATGCCGGTTGCGGTCTTCAGGGAAGACAGTGCGGCGCGTACGGCTTCGTCGTCATCTTTGAGGCGATGCGGCTCCATGAGAATCTCTCTCCTAGTTGGGGGTAACCAGTAGGTGCACCCATACCCACCATGCGATTCGGGGGTAAAAGAACACGTTCCCCGCAGTATAACCGGCCAATGGGGGTAAGAATAAATCGCCTTACTGCCAAAGCGCGATCCAAATCCCACAGCCAGTGCCCGAATGATCGGTTCAGAAGTTATGTACCGCTTTGTCTAGTAGCGTGGTGTACAGTAGCTAGGGTACGCACGAAGATATTTTCCAAGGAGTCCTCAAAGTGGCTGTCTACAACAACATTCTGGAAACCATCGGCAATACCCCACTGGTTCGCCTGAACCGCCTGACGGAGGGCCTCGGCGCAGAGGTGCTGGTGAAGGTCGAATCCTTCAACCCTGCTAACTCCGTTAAGGACCGCATTGGCAAGGCTATTATCGACGCCGCGGTAGAAGCCGGCGAGCTCAAGCCGGGCGGCACCATCGTCGAGGCCACCTCCGGCAACACCGGCATCGCGCTCGCCTTCGCTGGCGCCACCCTTGGCTACAAGGTCATCCTCACCATGCCGGAGACCATGTCCAACGAGCGCAAGGTGCTGCTGCGTGCTTATGGCGCAGAGATCGTCCTGACCCCAGGTGCAGCCGGCATGAAGGGCGCCGTCGACAAGGCGAATGAGATCATCGCCAACAACGACAACGCCATCCTGGCTTCCCAGTTCGCCAACGAGGCAAACCCGAAGATCCACGAGGCAACCACCGGCCCAGAGATCTGGAACGACGCCGAAGGCAAGGTTGATGCTTTCGTCGCCGGCGTCGGCACCGGCGGCACCGTCACCGGTGTTGGTCGCTACCTGAAGTCCAAGAATGCCGACCTCCACCTAGTTGCCGTCGAGCCGGCTGACTCCCCTGTTTTGTCTGAAGGCCACGCTGGCCCGCACAAGATTCAGGGCATCGGCGCAAACTTCGTCCCAGAGGTACTAGACCGCGAGCTGCTCGACGAGGTCATGACCGCCACCAACGAAGAGGCAATTGAGACCTCCCGCAAGCTAGCTACCGAGGAAGGCCTACTGGTGGGCATTTCCGCCGGCGCAAACATCTCCGCAGCACTCAAGCTGGCTGCTCGCCCAGAGTTTGAGGGCAAGACCATCGTTGCGGTTCTGCCGGACTTTGGTGAGCGTTATGTCTCCACCGTCCTGTTTGAGGACATCCGCGAGGCATAATTTTCCTGTCGTTTGAATGAAAAGCACCCATCTTGTTGGTGGGTGCTTTTTCTTTGCCAGTAGTATGTACCACATGAACGTCCTAAAGATGATTCGCGAGGATTTGGCGAATGCCCGTGACCATGATCCCGCGGCCCGAGGAGATGTGGAGAACGCCATAGTCTACTCTGGCCTGCATGCCATCTGGGTGCACCGCATCTGTCATTGGATGTGGAAGCGCGGTTGGCGCGGCCCTGCGCGCATCCTTGCGCAAATCAATCGCTTCTGGACCGGAATCGAAATCCACCCTGGAGCCACCATTGGACGTCGGTTCTTCATCGACCATGGCATGGGAATCGTCATTGGTGAGACCGCCGAAATCGGCGAGGGCGTGATGATCTATCACGGCGTCACGTTGGGCGGCCAGGTGCTCACCCAAACCAAGCGCCACCCCACTGTCCAAGACAACGTCACGATTGGCGCTGGCGCCAAGGTGTTAGGCCCCATCACCATCGGTGAAGGCTCTGCTATTGGCGCAAACGCAGTTGTCACCAAGGATGTGCCTGCAGAGCACATTGCTATTGGTATTCCAGCAAAGAACCGTCCGCGTAAGAAGGAAGAGCGCATCAAGCTCGTCGACCCCGACTATTACATCTAGCTGTTGCTTTGCGACGTCGCCAAGCGCGGCAAAGTGGGCCCCACACGAACGTGGGGCCCACTTTTAGGTTTTAGTTCTCGAGCAGGTGCTGGTATTCCGGGTTCTTCTCGATGAAGCTCGCGACGGCAGAACAGCTGGCGATGACGCGCTTGCCGGCGGTGGATTCATCCTCCAGAGCGGCCTTGATGAGCGGTTTGGACAGGCCTTGGCCTTGGAAGCCCTCGTGGACCACGGTGTGGTGGAAATCGCGGGTTTCTGCAGTGTCGACGTACTCCGCGAAGCCGGCCTCTTCCCCATCGACGGCAATTACGAAACGGGAGGCGTCAGTTTGGTGTGCAACAGAAGTAGTCATGTGGCCCATTAAACCATTTCTGCAAACCAAAAGAACCCCCTTCTACAGAAGGGGGTTGATTTGTGGCCAGAGCCAGGATCGAACTGGCGACCCCACACTTTTCAGGCGTGTGCTCTACCGACTGAGCTATCTGGCCAGAAGCCACAAGTGACTTCGGCGACCCTGACGGGACTTGAACCCGCGACCTCCGCCGTGACAGGGCGGCGCGCTAACCAACTGCGCCACAGGGCCATTTTTCAATTTTTCGTACCTCATTGGGCACGGATAGTTACTTTACACAACGTTGCTGAAATCAAACAAATCTGCAGTTTAACTGCGGTTTTCTCTACTCTTGCGCACCAGTTTTTCAAAAGGCCGCATGAGGCAACGCAAAATATAGGCAGGCGCACACGCAAAGATTTCAGGCCAAGCCATATAAGGCGCTGTAAAGGCGCGTGCGCTTGCCGACGCCGCCTCTTCGAGCCGAGCCACACCTCACGGCTTCAGCGGCCCTCTACGTCGCCATAAAGACGTTTTTGAAGCACGCGCCGCGCCTCTAAGCCCCGCCCCGGTGAAACAACTCCCCCACCCCAACTCACCCCTACACAGTGATGGCCCCAGTAGATCTCGAGCGGGGACTTAAACGAAAGAAAGCAAAAGAAAAAGCCGGCTCCATCACTGGAACCGGCTTATCAATATGGCGACCCTGACGGGACTTGAACCCGCGACCTCCGCCGTGACAGGGCGGCGCGCTAACCAACTGCGCCACAGGGCCATATTGAATTTTGACCTTTAAAAGGTCGGCATGAAGCAAGAAGCTTCGTACCCCCAACGGGATTCGAACCCGTGCCGCCGCCGTGAAAGGGCGGTGTCCTAGGCCGCTAGACGATGGGGGCCCATTGCCTTGGAGCAACGTCTTAAAAATATACTGGAGTAATCGCGCGTTACAAAATCGCCCCGAAAGGAACCCCTAGATGAACGCAGAAAACCATGTCTGACCAGCAACATACCTGCGCCTGCCATGAGCCTCACGCGCACGGGTATAACGCGGATAGCAAAAACAAAGCGAGGTATTTGGCGCGTTTGAAGCGCATCGAGGGTCAAACGCGCGGCATCCACCGCATGATCGAAGAAGACAAATACTGCATTGACATCATCACGCAGATCTCCGCAGTAACCTCCGCGCTAGAAAATGTCTCTTTGGCCTTACTCGAAGACCATATTGAGCACTGCGTAGCCGGTGCCGCCGCCGAGGATGGTCAAGTGGCCCAGGAAAAGCTCGAGGAAGCCATGACGGCTATTCGCAAGCTGGTTAAGAGCTAACGCCCCCAACCAACACATCATGCGAATCTTCAGCGACACTTCAAAGGTCTGACTAGATTGAGCATGAGCTCCCCCTAGCCCCTAGACAGGGAAAGGAGCAGCTCTAGCCTGCCGGCACTGACTAAGCTCCAGCCTGTTTGAATTTGTGCAAAGAAGGAATACTCACAAGGAGCGAAAGGCCACTTATTAAAAGTGGGACATGGCCTGGCGGGACAGCAAGAGCAAAAAGAACAAAACGCCATTTCGTTTCGGATGCCGATAGCCAAAGAGCCGTTTGCAAGACGAGTTGCGCTATAAGCAACAATGCGAGTGTATCCACGTTCAAATATTTGCCTGCGAAAAATGTTATTCCCATAAGGACGGTGGATACATAAGCAAACCTGACGCTTCCTACGCCGGTCAGGGAAAATACCCAAGGGACGCTCCACAAGACAACGAGAAGCGTGCTGTCTACGACTAACCACTTCCTTGGAGAACGAGCTTCTAGCTTGGAAAGCTGATTACGGAACAAAGTTACTGGCAACGCCGCATAAGCAAATGAACATATGGTACCTACATTCACCCCTGCAGTACCGCTAAGCCAGGGAATTCTTAGCAGCCAGCCTTCAGAGAAGGATAGAGCTAAACCAATAAACAACATCATCAGCAAGACCACAAAAATTCTGTGACCATGGAAGTACAAGAACGCAAATGATTTCACAGGCTAACCGCTAACTCTACAGGTCGACTGCTCGATACGTTGAACAACATCGCTTACGTCAACTTGTCGGTTAGGATCCCAAGGGAGGCCACTAACCGAAATTCCCAAATCTTTCGCCGGAATTCCACAAATTTGCGCATTTGCACGAATCAATTCCGCAGTTCCAACTTGATCCACAAACTCTCCAACGACTCCTTCCAGAGTTGGTTGGCTACTTAGGCTTAAGTGATCTTCTGAAAAATCTCCCCACACCACCGGTCGATTTGAGAAATCTCCCCACTCAGCTGGCACTATTTTAGAGAAGGCTTCCCGCGCTTGGATGTTCAGTAATATGTTTTCTTTTGGGACCTCCGGCCAAGCGCAGACATCCGAAACACAGACAATCTGCGCAGAGTCCCTTTGTACAAGGCCAAATTCTGTAAGTTTCTGAGCCCAAAACGTAGAACCTACGATAGCCAGAAGTCCTAAAAGCAAAGCTGCCATGTACAGCTTTCTTCGGTGCCTAAGCAAAGCCGCAGCCGAAACTACGAGCAGCGTCACTCCCACAATCCCCGCAACTGCTATACCGATTGCTTTCACATCTAGCGTTGTATCCAGAGAACAGCACGCCAAGAAGTCGCCAGCTAAATGCCTCAAAACCCCCGGAGAATGAAGCGTCCTGGGTTTAGTTCCGCTTCTTTTAC
>NZ_KV827726.1:0-38119 GCF_001836185.1 Corynebacterium sp. HMSC036D03 | reverse complement strand
GATATCAGGTGTCTACCAAACAGGGGTCAGGTCCCATCCCCGTCCCTGCCAGACCGCTACCTTGCGTGATGAGCAAATCCAGACCGCGTTCCTCGCCGCGCTAAACCAGCTGGCTGAACAATATCGCGGACAAAGCCACCTACCACAGGTCATCGACGCCATGTTTAATACAGACCAGCTCGAAGCGGAGTCCAAGCGCCTAGACGAGAAAATCCGCGCTCTTGCCAGCGAGATTGAATCATTGGTTGCAGAAAATCAGCGGGTAGCGCAAGACCAGGACCAATACCTCGCCCGCTACACCCAGCTAGAAGCGCGATACCAGAAAACCCTGGGCCGCAAACAAGCCATCGAGGCCGAGATTGCTGCCAAGAGTGCCAAGGCCACTGCGATCAAAACCGCCTACACCCAGTTGGCCGACAAGCCCATCCAGCATTTTCAACCATCCCAGTGGACAGCGCTTATCGACCATGCCGTTATCGGAGCCAACGAGATCCAGTTCGTCTTCAGAATCGGCACTGAAATCACCGTGCCTATTGCTAGCAGGCTGCCAGTTTCTTCCACTTCCTGATTTTGGTGCGAAACGTCGTAAATGGCGCGACGGTGTTGATATGCACCCATTTCCACACCGGCCACGCCGACGGGGTGGAAGAAGCCCACGCACGCTGACCCGAACTAAACAATTCTGATTCGGTTAGACCGCCCACCATTTTGACTATCTCACCAAGCAGGATCTTGAACCTGTCGATCAAATCCTCAGTAGATACCTGCTCCCAGCGTTGGTAGAACGATTCATACAATCCGCCCAGTTGATTCCACTTAAAACCAGGTGCCGGAGTCACCACGTCAAGACCGGCTTGTTCGTCACGTTCCCAGCCGAGCAGTAATTCCATCCAGCCAAGCTGGTAGGCGATCATCTGCCGGGGCGTGCGGTCAACACCGTCAACCAGCCGGTCCCAACCATCGCCAGGAACGCCTACGAACTCGCCGATAAAAAGTTCGCCACGCTTAGTAATCTCTGCGGCTAGTTCATCGCCGGACGCATACGATCTCACCACACACCTCCTCGTGAAACGGCCTTAGGTTTAACGCTTCGTTAGCGCGTTAAACCCTGAATACGCATTTTACTAGGGCAAACAAGATACCCGCTAACGCAAAACCCAAACCCGCTAACGCAAGCGATTTTTCACACCCCCCTAAGCGATACTCGCTAACGCAAAAGGGTACTTATCAAATCCGACGTCTAAGTGGAGCCGCCTGCGAGAATCGAACTCGCGACCTTCTCATTACGAGTGAGATGCTCTACCGACTGAGCTAAGGCGGCACGATGCAGTGTGTATATGCACCGCCTGAGAGTTTAGCCTAGGCCTGGGCTGATAAAGAAATCGGGCTATCACCTGTAGTGTGCACGCAGCACACGTGCACGCTAGCGCGCACCGCAGGCCAAACGCAGGCGGCCAATCATGCCGTCGAAAGCCACCTGCGGGGTGACGTTCTGCGGCAGCTGCTCGCGGCAGGTACGGATGGCGGACTGAGCGGCAAGCAGCCCATCCTCGCTCACGCATTGAGCAAGTTCGCCCGCCAGGCCGGCGAAGTCCGGGTGGGTCATGTCCACCTCAGCGCCAACTTTGAGCATGAGCGCATCGCGGTAGATACCGGCAAGATCCACAAGGACAATATCGAGGCCGTCGGCGATGCGGCGTTTAGCGCGCTTCTTATGGAGCTCCTCCAGTTCTTTCAGGGCACTGCGGGCGTCGCGCTGCGCCTTGCTTGCTCCCTTACCCTTGGCGCCGATGCCGAAGGACTGCTCAATTTTGGAGCGCTCCGCTTCTTCGGATTCAGCGTGAGAATCCTTGGCGTCCTTCTCAATGAACTTCAGCAGAGCGGTAACGGATTGGAAGGCCTGGGAGCCGTGGAAGACGTCTTCGGCCAGGTTGATGGCCATGGCGCGACGCTTTTGCACGCCCGCATCCTGTACCAGGTGGCGGGCACGGCCCACGTGCTGCAGGCTCGTGACGGCGGCCAGGCGAGCATCGTGTTCGCTGGCGCCCTCGGCGACGAGCTGTTTGACCACGCCTTCCACGCTGGGCGAAGGAATATATAGGTGGCGGCACCGCGAGCGCAGGGTCTGGGAGAAATCTTGTGGGTCCGCGGAGGGAGCCACCATGACGATGACGGTGCGCTCCGGCGGCTCCTCCACTGTTTTCAGCAAAGCGTTGGCGGCCTCGTTGCGCAGGCGGTCGGCTTTGTTGAAGATAACCACGCGCCACGGCGCCACGCTAGGCAGGCTCGCCGCACGGCCGATGACATCGCGGGCCTCGCCGACAGTGATGAATTGTTCCTTAGGATCGACGAAAACTAGGTCGGTGTGTTTTTGTTGTTCCAATACCGCCCGGCAGGCCGCGCACTGCCCGCAACCGGGGTCCCCGTTTTCATCCTTGCTCGTGCACATCAACGCCGCCGCAAAGCACAGCGCCGCCAAAGAGCGGCCCGCCCCGGGAGGACCCGTAAGCAGCCAAGAATGACTCATCGCCCGCAGATCCCCCTCGCCTCGGGCGGCCCGGGCTGCGGCCAAGATGGTCTGGGCCACTGCTGGGGTATCTGCCAATCGTTGCGCAACGCTTCCGGTATTCACTCGCCCTAGCCTACTGGGATAACTAAAGTAATAAACCATGAACAGACTACTGCGTGGCGCCCGCTGGCTCATGGGCACCCAATGGCCGATGTACGCCACGCTCGTTCTGGGATCCAACATCTTAGGCGCCGTGGCGATCATGACCTTCGTGGTCTTCCTCCTACCGATGCCGGAGATTAAGGACTTTACTTCCGACGTCCCGCACTTGGCGTTAATCGGCGTCCTCTATGTTTCCTTCGCCGTGCTCATCGGCATTTCGGTAACCCTGTTACTCTTCCGGCCGGTGCTGGACTGGCAGCGCAATCCCGAAGCCCACGATCCAAACATGGTGCGCAACCTGGTGCTGCGCATCCCCATCTACCAAGCCGCAGTGGCCGGCCTGGTGTGGATCATTGGCATCGTCTTGGCCATCATCATCGCCACCCAATCCTCCGGCAGTCTGGGCCTAGTCGTGGGAGTTTCCACGACCTTGGCCGGCCTGTTGGTGGTGTTGCTTACCTACTTGCAGGCAGAACGCCTCGTGCGCCCCGTGGCGGCGCAGGCAGTGGCCCGCCGCTTCGAGGACTCCACTCTGGAGCCGCCGATTAAGTACCGCCTCATCTATACCTGGGTAATGACCTCCGGCATTCCGCTCGTCGGAATCGCACTGGTGCTCGTGGGCCAGCGCACCGGCATGTTCACGGATAACGCCAACGACATCATGCCCGCGGTCATCGCCCTAGCGCTGACCGCCCTGGGAACGGGTTTTACTGGCACCGTCTTCGCGATGATGAGCGTCGTTGACCCCATCGTCGAGCTACAGGATGCAATCAACCGCGTGCGCCGCGGCGAAAATGATGTGCAGGTCGATATTTATGACGGTTCCGAGTTGGGCGTGTTGCAGGCAGGCTTTAATGAAATGATGCGCGGCCTGCGCGAGCGTCAACGCGTGCGCGATATCTTCGGCCGCTACGTCGGCATCGAGGTCGCCCAGCGCGCACTGGAGGAACGCCCCGAGTTGGGCGGCGAGGACCGCAAGGTAGCCGTTCTTTTCATCGACGTCATCGGCTCCACCACCTTCGCGGTCAACCACACCCCAGAGGAGGTCGTCGAAGAGCTCAACAAGTTCTTCGAGCACGTAGTCGAAGTGGTGCACCGCAACAAGGGCATCATCAACAAGTTCCAGGGCGATGCCGCGCTGGCCGTATTCGGCGCTCCGCTTAACGTCTACGACGCTAACTCCATGGCGCTGCAGGCGGCGCGCGAGCTGCGTCAGGAGCTACGTGGCTTGGAGCTGCAGGCAGGCATCGGCGTCGCGGCGGGTCACGTGGTGGCCGGCCACATCGGCGGCGCGGACCGCTTTGAGTACACCGTCATTGGTGATGCAGTAAACGAGGCGGCCCGCCTGACCGAGCTGGCCAAGGACACTCCGGGCCAGGTCCTGACCAACTCCGCCACGCTGCGCGGTGCCAACGAGGCAGAGCAAGCCCGCTGGACCATGATGAAGTCCATTGAGCTGCGCGGACGACGCCGCATGACACGCCTGGCACGCCCTATCCGCTCCACGCTTGCTGAACGCGCGGAACAATAGCGGAGCAATAGCGGCGCAGTAACCGAGAATTTATTTCATAAAATCTGTAACATGCGCCCCATGACTTCCGCAGTGTCTCAGTCTCGACCTCGCATGATCGTGCCCGACGTAGCTCGTGGTATGGCTCTTCTCGGCATCGCCCTAGCCAACGTCTGCACTGGGTGGATTACCACCTCCCATCCAGACGGCCAGTACTTCGGCGGCATCGATTCCGGCAACGCGTGGGATAAAGCAACCGTGCTCTTTACCGCGATGTTCGCGCATAACCGCGGCTTGCCGATGTTCTCCACGCTCCTGGGCTTCGGTATTGGGCTTATCACCCTGAGCCTTTGGCGCCGCGGCTTCCCGCTCGGCCAAGCGCGCATGGTCATCATCAAGCGCTACGGCTTCCTGGCCCTTTTCGGCATTATCCACCTGGTGTTTATCTTCTATGGCGACATCATGTTTTTCTACGGCTGCTGTGCTTTGGTCATCAGCATGTTTATTTCCCTGCACGATAAAACTCTCAAGAAGATCGCTTATACCCTGCTGACCATCATTACGGTCCTTGGAATCGGTGCGTTTGTGCTTACGCTTTTGGTTCCGGAATTAGGCATGAATTACGTCAACTTTTCCGAGCTTCCCCAATCCTATGGAAAGTTGGTGCTGGATGGATTATTGATGCTGTTGGGGCAGGCTGTTAGCGCCGGGCCGTTCATGCTCATGTACGGACCCATCATGTTGGTGGGCTTTACGTGGGCGCGCCAGGGCACGCTTGCCGACGTCGCGTCTCACCGCGCCGAGCTGCGCATCTGGGCGGGCATTACAGCAGTGATCATCTTGGGCGTGGGCCTGCCGTGGGGTCTTGCTACTATCGGCGTGCTCCCCGCGGAAGCCGAGGGGGCCTTCTTTCAGCTCAACACCTTCGTCGGCGTGATTACCGGCCCGGGCATCCTGGCGATGCTCGCGCTGGTGCTAGAGAAGGTGCAAACACTGCCCTGGTGGCTGTGGCCATTTAGTGCGCTGGGTAAGCGCTCGATGAGCGGCTACATCATGCAGTCGATCATCTTCTTCGCGGTGATTTTCCCGTTCACCTTGAACATCGGCTCCCAGTTCTATGCCTCCGGCTTGGCCTTGTTGGCGGTGGGCAACTGGCTGCTCACTCTGCTGCTGGCCTGCCTTCTCGAATACTTTGGCAAGCCGGGCCCGTTCGAGTGGCTGCATCGCCGAATTTCTTATGGCAAGACGATGCGGCCAGAACTAAAAAGGCAGCCGCCTAGCGGCATTGAATCACCCGTCAGTGGCGCTCCAGTGCATCAACCAGAAGGAAATGTCCAAGCACGCGGCTAGCGGCCTCGGCGGCGCCCAGCAGGCGGCTATCGCGCAGCGGGTTGACGGGCAGGGTGCGTGCAAGGGTAAGCCCCTCTGAAAAGAGGATGAGGTTGGCGCCGTGGCTCGCGCCCTTCGTGGCGTCTGCGCGCAAGGCTGGATCCCCTGCGAGCGCCGAAGTGGCGGCAACAGCCGCACCAGCCACTGCGGTGGCCGCGCGGTAGCGGCCCTTAGATACGGCAAGACCGCCAGCCCACGCGCCGATGCGCAGGCCCCAGCCCAGCTTGTCGTTGCGCTGCGCACGCAAAAGATACAGATAAGCCCCGTGATGCAAGGCAATGGCGGCAATGCCTAGAGCATTCGGTTCGCCGCGCTTGCAGTACTGGCCCACCGACCCCGCGGCAAGACCACCGCGCAGCACCGGGTTCGCCGTTTGGGTGCATAGAGTAGCTATTACCGCGGCGTCGAGAAGCCGAGGCTCAAACCCGAAGATGCGCGCCCAAGCGCTGGCCTCCCCGGCGGCTAAAAGCCCTAGGCGCGCGGGGTGGCCGGCGGGATCGGTAATTGCGGGATAAACCGCCCGCCACAGCGCGGCGGCGCCCTGTTCAGTGCGTTGCAGGAAGTCCATCGCTACTTGCGGCTGCCTGCCTTGACCACGTTCTTAGTGCCTGGCGAAGGCTTCTTCGCCGTCGACTTCTTCGTGGATTTCTTGGTTGCCTTCTTCGTGGATTTCTTAGTCGATTTTTTGGTCGACTTCTTACCAGCCTTCTTGGTGGTCTTCTTCTTACCACCATCCGCGGCTTCCTTGGCACGGCGTTCGGACAACAGCTCGTTGGCACGGGCGTCGGTAAGCGTTGCGGGATCGTCGCCGCGGCGCAACGAAGCATTCGTGGTGCCGTCGGTGACGTACGGGCCAAAGCGGCCATCCTTGACGGACATCGGCTTGCCGGAGACGTCATTGTCACCCAGCTGCTTCAGCGGCGGCTGCGCGGCGGCGCGGCCACGGCGCTTCGGCTCCGCGTAGATGCGGCGCGCCTCGTCCAAGGTGATGGAGAAGATCTGCTCTTCGTTAGCCAGCGAGCGGGAATCGCTGCCCTTCTTCAGGTACGGGCCATAGCGGCCATTCTGTGCGGTGATGACCTCGTTATCGGAAGGATCCACGCCCACCTCACGCGGCAGGGAAAGCAGCTGCAGGGCCTGCTCCAGGGTGACCGAAGAAGGCTCCATGGAGCTAAACAGCGAAGCGGTGCCAGGCTTGAGCTTTTCGTCGATGTACTCGGCGATGCGCTTTTCCTTCTGCTTTTCCGCAGTCTTGGTCTCCCAGTTCTTGGCGCGCTTGCCTTCCTCGGCGCGCTGCTTATCCTCAGCCTCGCGCTCCTGCTTGACCACCTCGAGGGCCTCGGCCTCAGCCTTCTCGCGCTCATCCTCGCGCACCTGCTCGGTGACATACGGGCCGAAGCGGCCTTCCTTGGCCACGATCATGCGGCCATTGGCGGGGTTCTCACCCAGCTCGCGGCCGCCCTGCGGGGTGGCAAAGAGCTTCTCAGCGAGCTCTTCACCCAGCTCATCCGGGGTGGTGGTCTCAGAAAGGTTGGCGCGCTGATACTCCGGTGTGCCGTCCTCGGCCGTGCCCACCACGCGCTCGATGTACGGGCCATAGCGGCCGACGCGCACGAAGACGTCGCGGCCTTCCGAGTCGGTGTAGAGCAGCAAGGAGTTGACCTTGCGAGCGTCGATGGCCTCAAGGTTGATATCGATAAGGGACTTCAAGCCGCCGTGGCGCGCGATGGAATCCGCCTTCTGCTCCTTGGCCTCAGCATTGCCGAAGTAGAAGCCCTTGAGCCATTCGGTACCGTTCTCGTTACCAGCGGCAATCGCGTCGAGCTCGTCTTCCATCGAGGAAGTAAAGTCATAATCCACCAGCTCGGTGAAGTTGTCTTCCATCAGGCCGATGACCGCGAAGGCAACCCAAGATGGCACAAGCGCGTTGCCGCGCGAGAGCACGTAGCCGCGGTCCTGGATGGTCTTGATGATGGAGGCATAGGTGGAAGGACGGCCAATGCCCAAATCTTCCATCTTCTTAACCAGGCTGGCCTCGGTATAGCGCGCCGGCGGGTTGGTGGAGTGACCGTCAGCGGAAACTTCCTGGGAGGCCAGCGCGTCGCCCTCGTCGAGGTGCGGCAGGCGGGACTCACCGTCGGAATTCTTGTTAGCCACGTCCTCGTAGGCCTTCAGGAAGCCCGGGAAGGTAATGGTGCGGCCGGTGGCAGAAAACTCAACGTCCTGCGCGCCCTCGGCGGTCTTCGCATTCGCAGCCACCGTGACCTTCATGGAGGTTCCCTTGGCATCTGCCATCTGGGAGGCCACGGTGCGCTTCCAAATCAACTCGTAGAGCTTGAACTCTTCGGCATCGAGGCGGCTCGACAGCTCGCCCGGGGTGGCAAACTTTTCGCCCGCCGGGCGGATCGCCTCGTGGGCCTCCTGAGAGTTTTTCACCTTGCGGTCATAGATACGCGGGGAATCAGCGACATACTCCGCGCCAAAGATGGAGCTAGCCGCGCCACGCGCCGCGTTCAGGCCCTGCTTAGACAGCGAGGTCGAGTCGGTACGCATGTAGGTGATGTGACCGTTTTCGTAAAGACGCTGCGCAATGCGCATAGTGCGCTCGGAGGTGTAGTGCAGGCGGCGGCCCGCCTCTTGCTGCAGGGTCGAGGTCATAAACGGCGCATAAGGCTTGCGGGTATATGGCTTGTGCTCGACGCTTGTGACGGAGAAAGCGGCGCCTTTCAGGGCGTCGGCAAGCGCCTGTGCGTGCGCCTGCTTGACGACGACCACCTCGTCGCTCTTGAGCTTGCCCGAATCATCGAAGTCACGGCCTAGGGCAACACGCTTGCCGTCGATGGCGGTCAGACGAGCATCGAAAACTTCCTTCGCCTCAGCCTTCTCGCTGTGCAGGCGAGCGGTAAGATCCCAGTACTCGGCGGAGATGAACGCCATGCGCTCACGCTCACGCTCGACGATGACGCGGGTGGCAACGGACTGCACGCGGCCGGCAGAAAGGCGCGGCATGACCTTCTTCCACAGCACCGGCGAAACCTCGTAGCCATAAAGGCGGTCCAGGATGCGGCGGGTTTCCTGCGCATCGATCAGGTTCTCGTCGAGCTCACGGGTGTTTTCTGCCGCCTCCAAGATGGCGGACTTGGTGATCTCGTTGAAGACCATGCGGCGCACCGGCACCTTTGGCTTAAGCACCTCAAGCAGGTGCCACGCAATCGCCTCACCCTCGCGGTCGGGGTCTGTTGCGAGATAGAGCTGATCGCACTGCTTCAGCTTGGCTTTAAGGTCAGCGACCTTCTTCTTTTTGTCCTGGCTAATGACATAGAGCGGGGTGAAGTCATCCTCGGGGTTGACGCCGAGGCGCGCCCAGGATTCTTTCTTGTACTTCGCCGGGACGTCGGCGGCGCCACGTGGGAGATCACGAATGTGTCCCACGGAGGCCTCAACAATGTAATTGTCGCCTAGGTAGGGCTGGATCTTCTTAGCCTTCGTCGCCGACTCGACGATGACCAGGGTTTTCCCGGCTACTTCTGCCACTCGACTTCATCCCTTTCGATGATGCGATCACTTGTCGCTCACACGTTGCTTTCTACAACGGTTATACAACGCCCTTTGTTCACGCTACGTTAAACGAGCACGATCAAAAGGCAATTGAGCAATAGCGTACAGAAGTTCTTTTACTCTGTACTTATTAGGGCAGCTGCGCTGCCTTACCTGCTGCCTTTAGACATGCACGGTTATACTGGACGCTTTGTCACAGTAACTGGGCACAGTAACAGGCACAGTAACACGAATCGCGTACCCGATGGGGAGGAATGATGGTTGCATCCGTCACCGCATGGATCGAAGTAGTCATGCTAACCCAATGGGTATACCCGCTGGTAGGAACATTGATTTTCCTCGATTGTTTCTTCCCGGTGCTGCCTTCAGAGATCCCGCTCAACATGGTTGGAGCATGGTCAGCCTCGCAGGGCTACCCGCACATCCCCATGATGTTCTTCGTGGCAATTCTGGCCGCCATCGTGGGCGATAACCTGTGCTTCCTGCTCGGCACCCGCCTGATGACGCTGGTCAATCGCGTCCAGAAGGGCACCAAGGCCTACGAGGGCCTGGCTTGGGTCAAGCGCAACATGCGCCGCGGCGGTGGCGCGGCGATTATCATCGCACGCTTTATCCCTTCGGCCCGCCTTTTCATGACCATCCTGTTGGGCTCGATGCGCTATCCTTGGCCGCTGTTTTTCTTCTTCGACATCATCGGCGTCAGCATCTGGGCCGCGCAGGCGCTGGCCATTGGCTTCGTGGGTGGCAAGGCCTTCTCGGATTCTCCTGCCGTGGCGATGATTGTCAGCATCATCGCCGCCGTCATCATCGGCTTTGGCCTACAAAAGGCCCAGAATGCGGTGCTCGAGTGGTGGGATACCCGCCGCGGATATGCAGAAACCCCTTAAGCCTTTAAAGGCTTAAAGGGGCCGTGTGTGAGCTTTTAAACGCCGCGTTTTAAAGGGCGGTGACGTTCTGGGCCTGCAGCCCCTTTTGACCTTCGGCGACCTCGAAGGAAACCTTCTGGTTTTCCTCCAGGGTGCGGAAGCCGCTGCCCTGAATCTCGGAGTAGTGAACGAAGATGTCGCCGGAGCCATCTTCCATCTCGATAAAGCCGTAGCCCTTTTCTGCGTTGAAGAACTTGACGGTGCCTTGTGCCATGGTGTTTAACCTTCTATGTAAGTGTCTACTAGTAGTGGACAAAATGGATTGTGGAAAACAAATCTTCGCCAGCACTAACCAAAAGAAAAACACTGAGCCAAGAATTTATCGGCCTAGCACCCAGTGTGGCACGTTTGGTTAGCTGGCGATAGCTCGCCACGTAAATCTTTTTAGAAAGGGGGTAGCGTGCCCAACCCCCTCGGCCAAGAATTAGTCGAGCTGCTGCAACGCCGCTTCGATGAAACAACGTTTACTTCCGTCACCACTTTAGAGGCAAAACCTGCCCAGTTCGGGCCGTGGCCAGAGTGGGTTTTGCCGGGACTTAAAACCTATTTGCAGGGCCATGACGTGGCAAAGCTTTATTCGCACCAGGTTAAAGTGGCCGAAGAAGCATGGCGGGGCAACGACGTCGTGGTTGCCACCGGCACTTCCTCCGGCAAATCTTTGGGTTATCTCCTTCCCGTCCTGACTAGGCTGGCGGAAGAGCCCACCGCGTGCGCTTTGTATATCACCCCCACTAAGGCGTTGGGCTCGGATCAGCTGCACGCGGTTTTGCAGATATGCCGCGAAGTTGAGCAGTTGCGCGGTGTGGTCGCGGCGCCTTACGACGGCGATTCGCCCACCGAATCCAGACCCGGCATCCGGGACGATGCGCGCTTTATCTTTTCGAATCCAGACATGATCCACATGTCGATGCTGGCCTCGCATCAGCGCTGGGCGCGTTTCCTGCGGCACTTGCGCTTCATCGTCGTAGATGAGTGCCACTCCTATCGGGGAGTATTTGGCGCGAATGTGGCGTTGGTTTTGCGCCGCTTGCTGCGCTTATGCGAACACTATGGCGCGCATCCGGTGGTGATTTCTGCCTCGGCCACGATGAAGGACCCCGCACTGCATGCGCAGCGCCTTACCGGGCGTGACACGGTTGCGGTCACAGAAGACGGCGCTCCCACGGGTGCGCGGACGGTGGCACTTTGCGAGCCCGGGTTCATCGATGGTGCGGAGGGCGAAAATGGCGCTCCCGTGCGCTATGCCGCAACCACCGAGTCTGCCGGGATGATGGCGACTTTGGTGGCAGAAGGCGCCCGCACTCTTACCTTTGTGCGTTCCCGGCGCGCCGCGGAGACGGTGGCCTTGCGCACCGCGGAGGAGCTATCTGGTTCCCTCGGACGGCCCGATTTCGCCCGTCGCATCGCGGCTTATCGGGCGGGTTACTTAGCTGAGGACCGGCGCAAGTTAGAGCACGCGCTTGACGACGGCACGCTGCTCGGCGTCGCCACCACCTCCGCGCTGGAGCTAGGCATTGACGTCGGCGGCCTTGATGCCGTGGTCATTGCGGGCTTTCCAGGAACGGTGGCTAGCTTCTGGCAGCAGGCGGGCCGCGCGGGAAGACGCGGGCAAGGCTCCGTGGTGGTCTTGGTCGCGCGCGACGAGCCGATGGATACCTACTTGGTGAATCATCCGGAGGCCCTGCTGGGAAGGCCGGTGGAGGCCAGCGTGTTTAACCCGGCAAATCCCTATATCTTGTTCGGCCATGTCTATTGCGCGGCGGTGGAAAAGCCACTGCAAGATGCGGAGATCGCCCAGCTGGGTGCGCAGGAGGTTGTCCATTCCTTGGCGGAGCGCGGGCTGTTGCGACGCCGCGACCGTGGCTGGTTTGCAGCGCCCATCCCGGCGGGCGAAGAGCTCACCCCAGAGACCGCACACTCGGCGGTATCGTTGCGCGGCGGCGCAGGCGAGGAAGTGATGATCGTGGATTCTTCCGACGGCCGCCTGCTTGGCACCATCGACGCTGGACGCGCCGCCAGCCAGGTCCACCCCGGCGCGGTGTATCTGCATCAGGGCGAAAGCTTCGTGATTGAGCAGCTGCACTTCGCGGACTACCTGGCGCTGGCAATGCCGGAGACGCCGGAATATACAACGACCCCGCGCTCGACTACGGATATCCGCATCGTGCGCGAGGCCGATGAGCTCATCAACTATGCGCCGGGTCTGTGGGTGGCCAACGTAGAAGTGGAAGTAGTCGACCAAGTAACCGGCTACCAGGTGCGCCTGCCCGACGGCACGGTTGGCGATGACATTCCGCTGGACATGCCGCAGCAGCGCCTGCACACCCGTGCGGTGGCCTACACCATTGATCCGCTGGCGCTTGCAGCAATGGGTGTGAGCGCCGCCGATACTCCGGGCACTCTGCACGCGGCGGAGCACGCCGCGATTGGCCTGCTACCGCTGATTGCTACCTGCGATAGGTGGGATATCGGCGGCGTGTCCACGGCGCAGCATGCGGATACTGGTCTTCCTACGGTCTTTGTTTACGATGGTCACCCGGGCGGCGCCGGCTTTGCCGATGAAGGCTTCCGCCGCTTCCCGGAGTGGATAGCCACCACGTATGAAACGGTGGTTTCTTGCCCGTGCGAGGCAGGCTGCCCCTCGTGCGTGCAGTCACCAAAGTGCGGCAACGGCAACAACCCGCTGGATAAGGCCGGTGCCATTAAGTTGCTTGGTGCACTGGTGACGATGACGCAGTCAGGGCCCATGCCCACCGAGACCTAGACCGGACCAGCCCGAGCCACCGCCTCCACGCGCCTCACGGCGACAGTGACGATGACATCGCGCTCGATCACGCGGCACTGCCTAACACTGGAGTTGTTGTGCTGCGCGGTCTCCCGCGCCGCGGCACACCCGTCTTGGCCTTTTGCGTGTTCCCACGCGGCCGCCACCGCCGACATGTCGGCGGCAACCTGCGCCTCATGGCGCGCTGCCACGCGGCTGGCCACGGTGACAACAACCAAGAGGAGGGAGACGATGGCAACGATGATCCCCGCATTAACCACGGTGGCATAGCCAGCCTCAGCGTCTTTGCGGCACATCACTGCCCGCCTCCCGCCGAACCCGCTATCTCGGCCGGAAACACTGCCTGCGCTTTCATCTCCCCCAACGGCGAGCGCACGGTGGCTTGTGCGGTGACGAGGCCACCCCTTTCAGCGATGTCGACGCTTACTTTCTCCTGGGAGTAGTCCTCGCCTATCGCATAGGCACGCGCAGCGGCACCGGCGGCGTCGACAGCCGCCAGGTGGGCCGCCATCGTCGCGACACCCGCAACGGCACCGGCTGCAACGATGACCAAAGAGCTCAAGCCGAGGGCTGCCTCAATGGTGACCGAACCAGTGTCGCCGCTAAGGCGCCGAACGATGTGAAGATAACAGCGCCGCATTGTTTAACCCGGAGTGTTAGACAAAGCGTCAGTGATGATGGATTCGATAGCGTCTGGCACCTGGCCGCCGTTGATGACGGCATAGAGCACAGCCGCAAGGGCCGCAGCGGCCAGCGAACCCATGGCGTATTCGATGGTGGACATACCGTCGTCATTCTTGAAAGCGGTATTAATCTGAGCAGCAATCTTGTGCATGTTCTCTTCCTTTCCTTGTGGGTGAATTGAGGTGAAAAATGTGTGGTTTACGGTTACAACAATTGGGAGCCGAGGCTTAAAATCACCGGCACCAATCCCAGGACTATGAAGGCTGGGAGGAAGCACACTGCCAGCGGCAGCGCGATGAATACCCCGGCGCGCTCTGCCCGAGCGGTTGCATGAGCTGTGGCTTCCGCCCGCAAGGTTTCGACTAGGCGATGACAGCCCGCGGCAATCGCCGCACCCGATTCCCCGGAAAGCTCCAGTAATCCGGCGAGATCTTCGAGTTGCGGCTGTGCACGCAGCACGTCCACGGCAGCGGCCAGCGGAGCGCCCACGCCCAGCAGCGTCGCCGCTTCCTTCCAGGCAGCGCACGCGCTTGTCGACGCCACGCCTGCCAAGGCCTCACGTACCGACAGCCCTGCCTCCACGCAGGCGGCGAAGAGCTCTAGGTCGGCGGCCACATCGAGCGGTGCCGGCTGCTTTCCGGGGCCATCCCGCGGAGTCTTGGGCCGCACGATCCGACGCAGCGGCGCGCTCGTGGGAATGCACAGTGCAAGAGCCAGGCAAAGATAAGTCAGCATGCCGTCGCGCTCCTTAAGATGTAGCGCGACCACGCAAACCCGCCGCAGGCCAGGCCAACCCCTATGACGAGAAGAAGGCCACCAAGTCCGCCTCCTAAAAGCAGCCCCAGCGAATCCGCGCCCATCGCGCCTCCCATGGCGATGCCGGCCAACGGCAGACATGCCAGGATAAGCGCGGTGGCCTGCGGACCTTGCAGAGAAGACTCCGTGGATTGCGCATGCCGGCGGGCCGCATCCAACTGGGATTGGGCTTGCTCCACCAGCCCCGCCAGCGCCACGCCGTGCAAAGAAGAGAGCCGAATGACGTGGCCTAGCCGCACCACCGCCGGTTCCGTGGCCGCAACGAGCGGACCGTGGATGGCCCCACCGTGGGCGGCCATGCCTGCCGCAGTGCGCAGCGGCACGAGCACGGCGGCGGGGCAATCCGCAGGTAGCGCTTCCACGCCACGCTTTAGGGCACCGGCCGTCGTAGCACCGGCCCGCAGATCCGCAGAGACCGTGCCCAGGAACGTGGCGAGTTCTTTGCGGGCGCGCCGGGACCTCCGCGCGGAGTTGATATCCCGCAGGTACCACACCGCGCAGGCAACGACGCAGAGCACTGCGAGGGCGACGCTTAAGCGGCCAAAGACGTAAAAGCACAGCCCACCACAAAAGACGATTGGCCCAATCAAAAGCGTCGGGACACGCTTGCGCCCTTCCGTTTGATGCAAGCGCCGCGCGGCGGATGGTTGCGCTAAAAGCGCAGCTAAAGCCAGAAGTATAAAAGTCATTGCGCCACCCCTAAGCGCTCAACAAACTCACTAAAGCCTTCCCCCGGCCCGGTGTCGGCGCTCCAGATAAGCTGCGGCCGTACCGGATTGCCTTCCAGCACCCCAATGTGTGCCAGGCGCCTTCCCTCAGGCCCTCTTTCCATCGCCAGGACCACATGCACTGCGGCGGCCAGTTGGGAGTGCAACGCCGCCCTGTCCAACCCACCCAGTGCGGCGAGTGCCTCCATGCGAGCTGGCACCTCCCACACGGAGTTGGCATGCAACGTTCCTGCTCCGCCATCGTGACCAGTGTTTAATGCGGCGAGCAGGTCCACGACCTCCGCACCACGAATCTCACCGACCACGATGCGGTCGGGGCGCATACGCAAAGACTGCTGCAGCAACTTAGCCATCGTTATTTCACCGCGGCCTTCTGCATTAGCGCGCCGGGATACTAAAGTCACCACATGCGGATGCAGCGGCGCCAACTCCGCGGTGTCTTCGATGACAAGGATGCGCTCATTCTTAGGCACCGTGCCCAGCAGCGCCGACAATAAAGTGGTCTTTCCCGCACCGGTGCCGCCAATGACGAGAAAGGAAGCATGTTTTTCCACGATGGCCCGCAGCAGCGGCTCCACCTCTTTCGCGATACTCCCGCTGGCAACAAGCTGCTCCAGGCTCGTCTGCGCCTGGCGTAGCACGCGCAAGCTGATGCACGTCCCGCCAGCCGAAGGCGGTGCCAACAAAGCATGCAGGCGCAACGCAGTGCCATCCCCACGGGCAAGCCGACCATCGGCAAAAGGCTGCGCATCATCGAGGCGCACGCCTGCTACTGCGGCCAGGCGCGTGGCCAGCTGGCGGACTTCGGCATCATCGACAAAAGAAACTGGCGTGGGTTCTAGCCCATTGCCTCGGTCGATAAAGCAACTGCGCGGGCCGTTAACCACGACGTCGCTAAGCCCGGGCTGCGCCAGGATCGGCTCGAGGACTCCCAGGCCCAGGGAATCATGCCGCAGGCGACGCAGCAGATCCAGCACGTCTGCATCGCTGATAACGCCTGCCTCCTGACGAATCCGGCGCGCGAGCGCCGTAGTGTCAGCCACCAACTCAGGCGACGCGGCCACAATCGTGCGCAACCTATCCAAGAGATTTATCTCGCTCATCCCTGCACCGCCGCTCATGCCAGGACCTCGCCGACAACGTTTTCGGCAGCCACCCGCAGCCCGCGTGGCAGCCGCCGTAGGCCACCCGTATCGGCAGCTTTGGTAAGACCCCGGAGCGTGGGAATTTCGGCAATCGGATCGCGATGAACAATTTTGGCGATGTCTTCCTTCGAAAGGCCTGACCACTGCCTGTAGCGCACCACTACACTGCATTTTTGTTGTTTGGCCTCCAGCTCCGCCACGAGCTTGGCGCATGCGGCAGTCGGGCGCACCTCTGCAGCCGTTAGGATTACGACATGCTCGCAGGCCTGTGGGATTTCAAGGGGCGAGCAATCGAAAACTGCCCCGGCTGGGTGCATCGCGGCAGCCTGAAAAATAGCCTCCCGGCGCGCCGGCTTAATACTCGGCTGGCCTGCATGGCCACTCCGCGCAGCAGCCAAAATTCCCAGTTCGCCTACTCGCGGCAACGCGCGATGTAGATCCACTGCGTTTACGCTTCCGCTACCTGCCGCAAGGTCCGGCCAACGCGCTCCCGGCTCCTCCTCGATTCCTGCCAGTAGGTCAAGCCCACCGGAGTAAGAGGTGGCGTCGATAAGCAGTCCGGCCCCTGCCACGCTCGCCACGGCATAAGCAAAAGTCGAAGTTCCTACTCCCCCTGCCGCGCCAACTATGGCCAACGCGAAGTTATTGCCGCTTGTCTGCTGCGGCCGGACTCGATCCGCCAAAGCGCTCAAAAGCTGTTTCGATTCCGCCGGAATGATAAAGGCCTCGGCGCTGCGGCACTTCATGGCGGCCTCATAATCAATGGGTCCTGGATCTGCTGCGACGAAAAGCACTGGTGCCCTACTGTGGCTGGCGACTAATTCCGCGGTGAGCTTATCCGCAACGATGACCGTGGCTTTCGGCAGGTACCGCGCGAAGTCACGCGGGTCCTCAACCGCAGTAACCTGCGCGCTCGTCGCCGCTGCCGCGGCGATTACTTCCACCCGCAGCGCGGAATCTCCCACTGCGATAGCGATGCTGGCGTCGTATGAACTCATGCCTCCAGCATTGGTGAAGCGATATCCCCAGCACTAGAGGCAATTTTGCGGCTGTGGATAACTCGCCGGTTTTAAAGCACCTACCGCGACTCAAGGTGACGTATCAGCTAAAAACTGTGGAAATAGTGCGGTTGGTACTTTCCTGAACGCGTGGTTTCTAGGGCATCCCGCCTGTAAATAGATGATGACCCGCGCCTCGGGGGGGTGTGCGCGGGTCATCGGTAACCCGGCATCGGGGGGGTGAGCCGGGGCAGGCCGCACTGTATATCGGGGCCTTGCAAGGCTCATTATGACATGTAAGAGACAGGTTGACAACAGCAGCAATCCAGCTTGTTTCCTGCATTTGTTGGATTGCACCGATCCTCTTGCCGCAGCCACGCAACACCTTTAACATTGGCCACAACATGAATGATGCATCCAGCCACCACCGCAGCGGCGAGGCTCCCGTAGAGCAGGCCGCCGATTACGCACGCGTGGCTGCGTTCTTCGATCTAGACAAGACCATCATCGCCACATCTTCCGCTTTCGCCTTTGGCAAAGAGTTCATGCACAACGGGCTCATTACCCCAGCGGAGGCGCTGCAGATGTCGATTGCAAAAGCAAGCTACATGTTCGCGGGGCACTCCAGCCAGCAGATGGACGCCACTCGCGATCAACTAGCCGCGATGATCGCCGGTTGGTCCGTCGCGGAGGTACACAGCATCGCCAAAGAGACCATGCACAACGTGGTCACGCCCGCCATCTACGCAGAGGCCCGGGAACTCATCGATTTCCATCAAGCAGCCGGCCACGAGGTAATCATCATCTCGGCTTCGGCTGCCACGCTCGTGCGCCCCATCGCTGAAGAGCTAGGCATCGAGCGCGTAGTCGCTACCGAGCTAGAAGAGGTGGACGGCAAGTTCACCGGAAAGATTCTGTACTACTGCAAGGGCGCAGCAAAAGCTCAGGCCATTGCGGACTTCGCTGCGGAATTAGATATCGACCTGGATGTCTCTTTTGCCTATTCTGATTCCGCCACCGATATCCCGATGCTAGCTCTGGTTGGCCACCCAGTGGCGGTCAATCCCGATCGCCACATGAAAAAGCATGCCCTGGAACATGGCTGGGATATCCGCACCTTCAAGGATCCGGTTCCGCTATTTACGATGCCGGGCGCAAAAGAAGTAGGCATTGGATCTGCCGTCGTCGCTGGCATCGCAGCGGTTGTGGCCGCAGGGCTCTGGCTCAACCAGCACCCGGATTTTCTGCGTGCCCCAAAGTCCAGCGCCTAGTGCCAGCTTCTAGGCCGAGCGCGCGATTCCATCCGCCTCCACGCCGCCGGCAGCCCAGGCTGCAAGCAAAAACTCCAATGCGGGCCCGGGATTTTCCGAATATTCTCCTATGACCTGCCAATACTGCGCGCTATGGCGGTTGTAATAGGTCTCCGGTACGGCGAAGCCACGCGGATCGAATCCGCTATGGATGGCTGCCAGGCGTGCGGCAACCATTCCAATCAAGTTACTGCGTGGGCCAAATACCTCATAAGCCGCAATTTCCGCGTGCACCACGACGGGCAGCAGGCGGTCGAAGGCAACGCCGCTTCCTCCACTTACAAGACGAGAAAGGGCTTGTACGCGTGCTGCTTGTGCGCTGTTTGGCATTCCCGTGCCGCCGGCCGCGACGTCGAGACGCGCAAGCACCTGCAACGGGGCACGGGCAAAGGTACGCACCGTGGTTGCCTGAACCTCCGGGGCCAAGAGACTATAGGCGCTAATGGAATTGGCCAGCGGCCCTTCCATTGCGTCTTCAGCAGTTAGATCGGGGGATAGATCGGGCGCAACATTGGGCGAAATTTTGAGCCCATCTACAAAGACCGCAGCACGTGCACCCCGCATCGCCGATTCCGCAGAAATGACATCAAATTTCCGCAATCCAGCAGGACGGCGGTGCGCGCGAGAAATTTTCTCGACCGCACGCGCGGCTGAATTTTCCACACCGGGTAACGCAAAGAGCGGGGCCAACGGGTCTTTTTCTGCCATATCCTCTAGGATAGACCTGTGCGGCCACTGCGATTCCTCACACACGCAGCTGTCAGGCTTCATTACTATGGCCAATACAGATTTAGACAAACGCTAGGAGTATTTAACCGTGAGCAACGACGGACTATTCACTGACGGTGCGAACCAGTTCGCCCCAAAGGTCAACGCTATCCCGCTTAGCGACGCCGATAGCTCGAAGCGCGGCGAGGCCTCCGTTGGCCAACTGGTCTCCAACGCTACCGAGCAGATGTCTCAGCTCGTCCGCTCCGAGGTCGAGCTCGCCAAGACCGAGCTGGCTCAGTCCGCTAAGAAGGGCGGCATCGGTGCTGGCATGTTCGGCGTTGCCGGAACCGTTGCGCTTTATAGCTCTTTCTTCTTTTTCCTCTTCCTCGCCGAGCTGCTTGACAAGTGGCTCGACCGTTGGGCCGCATTCCTGATCGTCTTCCTCATCATGCTGGTGATCGCAGCCGTCGTTGGCTTCATCGGCTTTAAGAACATCAAGAAGGTCAAGGCACCCGAGAAGACCATCGAGTCCACCAAGGAACTAAAGAAGCTGGTTCCAGGCAAGGCTTCCAAGTCCGTCGAGCGCGGTTTGTACACCTAAAGCTTCTACCTTGAGATTTTTCTTCGCTTAGTCCGCCCGAGCTTGCTTTTGCTCGGGCGGGTTTAGCATTTAATAGGCGAGTTTGCTTTTCGCCGCCCCCGTCTCTCCCACCCCTTCTTGCTGCAAGCTGCCTCATCTGGTGAAAGGAACCACATCTCATGGCCCAGACTCCAGCACCCTTGTCGCCCTCGGTGGTTGAGCTAGACGGACCATTCAAACACGAGTACATCCATACCCGCGGCATTCGCCTCCACGTTGCAACCGCAGGTTCTCCAAGCGATCCGCTCGTACTTTTCCTACACGGCTCTTTCGGCGGCTGGTTCGATTTCAAAGACGCCATCGCCCCTTTGGCCGCACAAGGCTTTCACGTTGCTTCCCTCGACATGCGCGGCTTTGGCCTTTCCGATAAACCGCCAGTCGAAGCAGGCCAAGATATGCGCGCAGTGGTTGGCGACGTCACCGGCGTAATCCAAGCCTTGGGCCACGATGCAGCCTTCTTGGTTGGCGCAGATGCCGGTGGCGCAATTGCCTGGGCGGTAGCTAGCGAGCGCCCAGAACGCACGCTTGGCTTAGTTTCCATCTCTTCTTCCCACCCGGTCGATCTGCGCCGCGCGATGGCGGCACGTCCCTGGGACTTCGGCTGGCTCCTTTTGCGCGCCGCCCTTTGCCGCTTGGGCGGACCACTCAGCCGCCGCAACCCTCTCCTTTATGCCTCAAGCTATGAAAAAGAGCTGGCCCTCAACACCGACTCGAGCTTTTCGCACGACGCACGCAACCAGATTGCGCAGCTGCGCATTACCGCCTCACAAATCGGCAATGTACGCCGCGGCATCTTGTGGAACCACCGCATGCGCACTGCTGTTCCGCCATTAAGTTGGATCGACTCCTCGGTGGAAGCACCCATTCTTTATTTTCATCCCGCTCAGCAACTATGGCGCCCGCTTATTCGCCGCGCGAAAAACCGCTGCCTTGGTACCTTCGAAGAAAAGACCATTCCGCAGACTAAGAATCTGCCACACATCGAGGCCCCGGGCGTTTTCGTCGAGACCCTTCAGCAATGGCTTGCACCCTTAAGGGAACAAATTGCGAAATAAGTAACAATTAATACTTTCAGAGCGCCACCCCACAAAGGGGTGGCGTTTTCTTTATGTATTCGCACAAAAGTCCTGTACAGATAATACTATCTGCCGACTTATAGTTTTCATCACACGCTTATAATTTTCAAATCCTTGAATGTGCGCGCAGCCACAGTGTAACTTCAGTTCCAACCTTTCAAGGTTCATCAATGTTCACTCAAGGCTCGACCTAATTCGGAGGTCTCTCCCCGTTATGACGATCAAAAAGACGTTCGCTGTAGTTTCTGCAGCCTCCCTAACCCTGGCCCTCGCGGCATGCGGTAGCGATAACGGCTCCGCGAACGGCTCCGGCGGCAACTACATCACCGCATGGGGCAGCGAACCCCAGAACCCGCTGATCCCGGCAAACACCAACGAAACCGGCGGCGGCCGCATCGTTGACAGCATCTACTCGGGCCTCGTGTACTACGACGCGGATGGCAAGGCGCAGAACGAGATCGCAGAATCCATCGAGCCGAACAAGGACAACACCAAGTTCACCATCAAGCTCAAGAAGACCAACTTCTCCGATGGTTCCCCGGTTACCGCAAAGAACTTCGTTGACGCGTGGAACTACGCAGTGGCAAACGATCAGCTCAACGCTTCCTTCTTCAGCAACATCAAGGGCTTCAAGGAGGGCGTAAAGGAGCTCGAGGGCCTGAAGATAGAAGACGATTACACCTTCACCGTCGAGCTCAACAACCCTGAACAAGACTTCCCAGCACAGCTGGGTTACTCCGCGTTCTACCCGCTCCACGAGTCCGCCTTCGATGACCTGGAGGCCTTTGGCCAGAGCCCAATCGGCAATGGCCCGTACAAGCTCGCCGAGTGGAACCACAACCAGGACGCTACCGTCGTTCCGAACGAGGAGTACAAGGGTGGCCAGAAGGCTGCTAACGACGGCGTTAAGTTCGTCTTCTACACTTCTAACGACGCCGCCTACGCCGATCTGCTCTCCGGCAACCTGGATCTTCTCGACGCCGTCCCAGATGCCGCCTTCGACGTCTACGAGTCCGACCTGGGTGAGCGCGCATCCAACCAGCCTTACGCAGGCTTCCAGTCCTTCACCATCGGCGAGAACCTTGAGCATTTCTCCGGCGAAGAGGGCAAGTTACGCCGCCAGGCAATCTCTTACGCAATCAACCGTGACGAGATCACCGAGACCATCTTCAAGGGCACCCGCACCCCAGCCAAGGACTTCACCTCCCCTGTTCTGCCGGGCTACTCCGAGGACATCGAGGGCAATGAGGTCTTGAAGTATGACCCAGAAAAGGCCAAGGAGCTGTGGGCCAAGGCCGACAAGATGAACAAGTGGTCCTCGCCTTCCTTCGAGATCGCCTACAACTCTGACGGCGGCCACAAGAGCTGGGTTGACGCAGTCTCCAACTCCATCAAGAACACCTTGGGCATCGAGGCAGTTGGCGCGCCTTACCCGGACTTCAAGTCCCTGCGTGATGAAGTCACCAACCGCACCATCAAGACCGGCTTCCGCACCGGCTGGCAGGCAGACTACCCATCCATGGGTAACTTCTTGGCACCGCTGTACCAGACCGGTGGCTCTTCTAACGACGGCGACTACTCCAACGAAGAGTTCGACAAGCTCCTGGTAGAGGCAGCAAAGTCCAGCTCCCAAGAAGAGGCTAATGCCAAGTACAAGGAGGCCCAGGCAATCCTGTTCGAGGACCTGCCGGCCATCCCACTGTGGTACCCGAACGCCACCGGCGGCTTCTCCGAGGCCGTAAGCGACGCTAAGTTCAGCTGGAAGGGCGTACCGGTCTACTACGAAATCACCAAGGAGTAACCCTCCTTCCGCTCATGGCACCTGCTCCGCCTCGGCGCGTTCGAGGCGGAGCAATGCCATGCCCGCCCCTTTCTCGGTTTGCACATCCCACAGTTTCTGTTACGGACTAGGCCCGTTATTGACAAGGCCCCCGCGCACTACCCCTCTAATAATTCGATAACGCCTGCATATTGCACATTGAGATAGGTCACAAACTACGATTTCCTATAGCCAGACAGGCGACAGATTTTAATAAACGCGTAAGCAGCCTCTGCCACAGCGTAAATACGCACGGACCCGCCAGGTTCCACGCGGCGTCGGCAAGCGAATGTACACAACTAGTAAAGGACGACACTATGTTGCGCTATATCGGGCGACGAGTGCTCCAGATGATCCCGGTGTTCTTCGGAGCCACCCTGCTCATCTACGCACTGGTTTTCTTGATGCCCGGTGACCCGGTCGAAGCCCTCGGCGGCGACCGCGGCCTCACCGAGGCAGCTCGCGCCAGGATCGAGGCGGAATACAACCTCGACAAGCCATTCATTGTCCAGTACCTGCTCTACATCAAGGGCATCTTCATGCTGGACTTCGGCACGACCTTCTCCGGCGTCCCGGTCACTCAGGTCATGGCTAATGCCTTCCCCGTCACGGTGAAGCTGACGCTCATGGCCATCGTCTTCGAGACGGTCTTCGGCATTCTCTTCGGCGTCATCGCCGGCATGCGCCGCGGCGGTTTCTTTGATTCCACCGTCTTGGTCGTGTCCCTCTTGGTTATCGCCGTTCCTTCCTTCGTCATTGGCTTCGTCTTCCAGTACCTCATCGGTATTAAATGGCAGCTGCTGCCCGTAACCGTCGGCGCTAAGGCTTCCTTCGAAGCCCTGCTCATGCCGGCCATCGTCCTGGGTGCGCTGTCCCTGGCATACGTCATCCGCCTGACACGTCAGTCTGTGGCCGAGAACCTACGCGCTGACTACGTACGCACCGCGCGCGCAAAAGGTCTTTCCAGCGGGGCTGTTACCCGCCGACACGTGCTGCGCAACTCGCTTATCCCCGTTGCCACCTTCATCGGCGCCGACATCGGTGCGCTGATGACCGGCGCCATCGTCACCGAAGGAATCTTCGGCATCAACGGCGTCGGCGGCACCATGTACCAAGCCATCCTGCGCGGCGAGCCGACCACAATCGTCTCCTTCACCACCGTGCTGGTGATCATCTACATCATCGCCAACCTGCTGGTTGACCTCCTCTACGCAGTACTCGACCCGAGGATCCGCTATGCCTAAACTCGACAAGACCACCCAGTACCCAGGCCAGGAGCACTTCATCTCCGACGTCGACGAGACCGGCCTCGGCGCCGTCGACGCTGTCAAGGATGAATCCGCCCCTTCCTCCCAGTGGGGCGAAGCATGGCGTTACCTGCGCCGCCGCCCATTGTTCTGGGTCGCCGCCGTGATGATCACCTTGGCGATTCTCCTCGCGCTCTTCCCCGGCCTTTTCACCAATACTGACCCGCGTATGTGCGAGCTCTCCAAGTCGCTCGACCCAGCAGAGGCAGGCCACCCATTCGGCTTTAACCGCCAGGGCTGCGATATCTACGCCCGCGTTATCTACGGCGCACGCGCATCCGTGATCGTCGGTGTTTTGACCACCCTCCTCGTGGTCATCATCGGTGCCCTAGTGGGCGCCATAGCCGGCTTCTTCGGCGGTTGGATTGACGCTGTTCTCTCCCGCATCACCGATATCTTCTTCGCCATCCCGCTGGTGTTGGCGGCCATCGTTGTCATGCAGATGTTCAAGGAGCACCGCACCATCATCACTGTGGTTCTCGTACTTGGCTTGTTCGGCTGGGTATCCATCGCCCGCATCACCCGCGGTGCCGTTGTATCCATCAAGAACGAGGAATTCGTCCAATCCGCGCGTTCCATCGGTGCTTCCAACGCCCGCATCCTGTTTAGCCACGTCCTGCCGAACGCTGCGGCTCCGATCATTTCTTATGCCACCGTCGCGCTGGGCACCTACATCGTTGCCGAGGCCACGCTGTCCTTCCTCGGCATCGGCCTGCCCTCCACGTTCGTCTCGTGGGGCGGCGACATCTCTGATGCACAGGCCTCCCTGCGCATGAATCCAGCCGTTTTGTTCTACCCGGCAGGCGCTCTGGGCCTGACCGTTCTGAGCTTCATCATGATGGGCGACGTCGTCCGCGACGCCCTCGACCCGAAGGCAAGGAATCGCTAATGAATAAGCCACTTCTTGAAATGAAGGACGTCCACATCTCCTTCGAGTCCTCCACCGGCACCGTCGAGGCAGTACGTGGCGTCAACATGACCATCTACCCAGGCCAGTCCGTGGCAATCGTGGGCGAGTCCGGTTCCGGTAAGTCCACAACCGCGATGTCCATCCTGGGACTTCTGCCGGGCACCGGCAAGGTGACGAAGGGACAAATCCTCTTCGAGGGTGAGGACATCACCCACTACAACGACAAGCAGTTCGAGGCCCTGCGCGGAAACAAGATCGGCTTGGTTCCGCAGGATCCAATGTCCAACTTGAACCCGGTCTGGCGTATCGGCACCCAGGTCGAAGAGTCGCTGAAGGCTAACAACGTGCTGGAGGGCTCCGAGCGCGAAAAGTGCGTCGTGGAGATCCTGGAGGAAGCAGGGCTTCCCGACGCCGCGCGTCGCGCCAAGCAGTATCCACACGAGTTTTCTGGCGGCATGCGCCAGCGCGCACTCATCGGCATCGGCCTGGCTGCGCGCCCAAAGCTGCTGATTGCCGACGAGCCCACCTCGGCGCTGGACGTGACCGTGCAGAAGACCATCCTGGACCACCTGGGTCACCTCGCTGAAGAGCTGGGCAACGCCGTGCTATTTATTACCCACGACTTGGGCTTGGCGGCAGAACGCGCCGAGCACCTCATCGTGATGCACCGCGGCCGCATCGTGGAGTCTGGTCCTTCGCGCGAGATTCTGCGCGATCCGGAGCACCCATATACCCAGCGTCTGGTTACCGCAGCGCCTTCCTTGGCTTCCTCGCGCATCCGCGCTGCCCAAGAGGCAGGCGTGGAAAGCACAGAGCTCAAGGCCGCGGCTTCGCACAGCGCCAACATCGAAGATGAAGCCGTCATCTCCGTGCGCAACCTGAACAAGGAATTCGATATCCGCGGTCAGCGCGGCGAGAAGAAACTGCTCAAGGCAGTCGACGACGTCTCTTTTGATATCCGTCGCGGCACCACCATGGCACTCGTGGGCGAGTCTGGTTCGGGCAAGTCCACCGTGGCAAACATGGTGCTGGGCCTGCTCTCCCCGACCTCCGGCACCATCGAGTTCGAGGGCAAGGACACCTCGAAGCTGTCCAAGAAGGAGCTTTTCCAGCTGCGCCGCAAGATGCAGGTGGTCTTCCAGAACCCATATGGTTCCTTGGATCCGATGTATTCCATCTACAAGTGCATCGAGGAACCACTCGCGCTGCACAAGGTGGGTAACCGCAAAGAGCGCGAGGCCCGCGTTGCAGAGTTGCTCGACATGGTGGCAATGCCGCGTTCTGCGATGCGCCGCTACCCGAACGAGCTTTCCGGTGGTCAGCGTCAGCGTATCGCGATCGCTCGTGCCTTGGCCCTGCACCCAGAGGTCATTGTTCTCGACGAGGCGGTCTCCGCACTCGACGTGCTGGTCCAAGACCAGATCATCAAGCTCTTGGCGCAGCTGCAGTCCGAGCTCAAGCTGTCTTACCTGTTCATCACCCACGACCTAGCCGTGGTGCGTCAGACTGCCGACGACGTCGTGGTTATGCGCAAAGGCAAGGTCATGGAGGCTGGCACCTCCGAGGCCATCTTCAACAACCCGCAAGAGGAATACACCCGCAACCTCATCAACTCGGTTCCAGGCATGCACTTGGAGATTGGCACGGGCAGCAACTTGGGGCTGACCAAAAGCTAGCTAGCAACGCAGCTGCCGGTGTCTGCCGGGCTCCGCAGCTGCGTGATATCGCCGATGTGGTTTTTTACCTCGTCGGCGGTAAGAGCGTAGCCGGTCTCCGCATCATCCACGGAAGCGCCGAAGACCACGCCCAACACCTGGCCCATGTCATTGACTATCGGGCCACCTGAATTTCCCTGGCGAATGGTGCCGCGCACCGTATAAGCATCACGCTCGACGCGGCCCTTGGAATAGATATCCGGCCCAGCAATGGTGATGCGCTCGCGCACCCGCGCCATGCCGGCGTCGAACGGCCCGGAGTGCGGGAAGCCCATGACCATTACGTCATCGCCGGTATCTGCCGGTTGTTCAGCCCACTCAAGCGGAGCAATTCCCAGGTTCTTGCTGTGCAGCACAGCAATATCGACGTCCGGGTTGTAATAAACCACCTGCGCTTCGCGCAGCCCCAACACGGTATCGAGGTGCACCTTCTCAGTGCCGGCTACCACGTGGGCGTTAGTGATCACGTAATCATCGGCCGCGACGAAGCCGGAACCCATCAAGCGGCGGGAGCAAACCTCTGCGTCGCCAAGCACGTGAATAATTGATGGACGCAGCTGCTCTACCAGCGCAGGATCGTTCACGTCCTGTGGCGGCGCGGCCACCTCGACGGCTGAGTCGGAAGTCTGCCACGGCGAGACCAGCGGCGGCAGGCCGGATTCATTCAGCATCGCCGCGACACCATTCGGCAACGCAGCCAGCTGCGTAGGCGCCACCCCATTAAGCGCCGTCAGAATGCGTGATTCGCGCAAGGCCTTGCCTGGGGTACCGCCCACATTGGAGGCCAAGGGCAGCGAAACCAACCAAATCACAAAGATCGCAGCCACTGCCTGGAAGCCGGCACCGATGAAAGAATCCACGCGCTGCTTTTGCCGGGTCCGCATTCTATCGCGCAAGCGCGCACCGATGCTTGCGCCGATGAGCTGGCCGACGCCCACGAGCAGAATAAGCACGCCGATGGCCAGCAGGAAGCGCAAAGCCGCTTGGTCCGTAAGCTGCATGGCAACGGGGGCCAGCACCGTGCCCAACACAACGCCTGCCACGATGCCCACGAAGGAAAGCACGGCAGAGATAGCTCCTTGGCGCCAGCCCGCCACCAAGGCGAGCAATACGGCGACCATGATCAGGAGGTCTAGGGCGAGGGTCAGGGTCACGGGAGGAAAATCTTTCTTTTTCTATTGTCTAAGAAGAGCCGTAAGTAGCCTGCGAAAGCTAAAACATCTTCTCATTATTCCGGGAGCGGCTTAGTGCGCCGTGCAGATCATGCACGGAATTGTTATCCCATGTGCGCTCCCACCCAGCGTGCTCCAATATTGTTGCCAGAATTCCGGCAGTAAACCCCCACACGAGGTAGTCATTCGTATAAAAGGCCGGGCCATGCCACGGACCGAAGCCCACCAACAAACGATTCTTCGGCTCCGCGAGCTCACGCAATGGATACCAAAACACGTCATCGGTCTCTTCCGGGCTGGCAGCCCAGACCTCGCCCGGGGAGTGCCAGTAGGCCAAGACCGGGCTTACAGGGTTACCCGTTGCACGAATATGCAACTGCTCCCACACTTCCAGGGCAGTCACACTCGCGCGCTCCAGCCCGGTTTCTTCCCAGGCCTCGCGTAGTGCAACGTCGACAAGCGTGGCGTCTTCTGGGTCCCGCCGTCCGCCAGGGAAAGCAATTTGGCCTGAATGAGAGCGCATGGTGGGCGAACGGTGTGTGAGCAGCACTTCCCCATCCTTAAAACTAGAGCCTTTGAACAGGACCAAAACGGCAGACTCACGCCGCACCGGTGGTGTGGTTTGGGTAAAGCGATCCGCATCCCGGTTGCCGATTCGCTCCTGCACCGCCCGCGCATCCACGCCTAAGGCAGGACGCAGCCACCCCGGCGCTCGTTCTGGAAAGACCGTGCGTTCCCGCGTGCTCATCGCAGGGCCTCCTCCACGGCCTTCTCCAGCTCTTCCTCCGACTTAAAAGGCTTGACGTACTGCTTTTTCACCTCGCCCTTATAGGCCACGACGGTGACCGGGATGACGCCGGGAAGACCCAGGGTGCCGGCGAAGGAATTATCGGAGTCTTGGTAGCTTGCGAGATTCACGCCGAGGTCTTCCAAAAAGGCCGCGCCATTTGCTGCATTCTTATCCGCATGCACTCCCACGACGGACCATTCGGGATGCTCATCCGCAATCTGGCGCACATACGGCAGCTCAGCTCGGCAAGGCTCGCACCACCAGGCCCAGACGTTGATGACCTGCACATCCTTTGCCTTCCCCTTGGCCTGCGCGCCCAAGCACTCAAGTTCTACTCCGGCGACCGGCCCTTCCGGACACGCTGGGCGCTTGGCGACGTCCGCGTTCGCGCCAACACCCGCAGTAGCGCTCTGGTCCGCGCCTTGGGCCGCATTCTGGGAACTGTTTGAGGCACTGTTTGCGGAATCCTGGCCTGTGCCCAAAAGGCTGCGTGCTCCGACAAAGGCCACCAAGGCAACAAGCACTGCTGCGATGAGCGAACCGATGACATAAACGTTGGGCCTGTTCATGCGCAATACCTTACTGCCCCTACCGGACATCAGGAGGTGCGGCGCCCGTAGAACACAAATGACGCACTACACAGGCACCGCATTGCGGGGAACGCGCATGGCAAACACGGCGGCCATGGAAGATGATGCGATGCGAAAACATCGTCCATTCTTCCTCATGCAGCAGCTGGGCTATGTCCTTTTCAATCTGCAGCGGCGTCTTGGATTCGCTCAAAGCCATGCGCTGCATGAGCCTTCCGAAGTGGGTATCTACAGTAATCCCCGGCAGCCCAAAGGCGTTGCCACGTACCACCAGCGCAGTCTTGCGGCCCACGCCGGGCAAAGAGGTCAGCTCCTTAATTCCGGTGGGGACCTGCCCATCGAAATCGGCCATGATTTTCTCGCCGATGCCCAGCAAGTGCCCCGCCTTCGCGCGCTGAAAGCCCAGCGGGCGCAAAATAGCCTCCAGGTCGGCCCTTCGGGCCGCGGCATAATGCGCGGCAGAGGGATACTCTTCAAAAAGCTCCGGGGTAACCTGGTTGACCCTGGCATCGGTGCATTGTGCCGAGAGCACCGTGGCTACGAGCAGCTCTAGGGGATTGCGAAAATCTAGTTCGCATTCGGCGTCGGGGTACTCCGTTGCTAGCAGCTCATTGATGCGCGATGCACGGCTAGCGGGCGATGAGTCAGACATCTTTCTTACCTTAGTAGAATGGCGGGCATGGTCTCACTGGTTATCATCGTGCCCGTCGCCCTCGCACTGTTTGCAATCCTCATGGAAAAGCTTGAGGCGAAGGTCCTCGGAAACTAAGAAATTTCTTCGCATACGCCCCTGACCTCCTCTAAGCTGTGACAATTTTTCACGAGGTTAGATAAAGTGACAAATTACACTGTAGGATGAGATGAGTTACATAGGGGCGCGCGCCTGTATCGCTAGAACACATCTAGGTTTTCGTTACACACGCGTCAAATGCTTGGAAGAGTTCTGAGCATTTCAACACCACTACCCCCCATTGACTTCAAGGAGTAAATCGTGGAAGGCGTACAGGACATTCTTTCTCGCGCTGGCATTTTCCAGGGCGTTGATCCCGTCGCGGTACAGAACCTCATTGAGCAGATGGAAACCGTCCGATTCCCGCGCGGAACCACCATTTTTGATGAAGGCGAGCCCGGTGACCGTCTCTACATCATCACCTCGGGCAAGATTAAGCTGGCCCGCCACGCTCCGGATGGCCGCGAGAACCTGCTGACCGTCATGGGCCCTTCCGATATGTTCGGCGAGCTCTCCATCTTCGATCCAGGCCCACGCACCTCCTCCGCAGTCTGCGTCACCGAGGTGCAGGCAGCCACCATGAACTCCGAGATGCTCAAGCAGTGGGTCGCTGATCACCCTGCCATCGCCCAGCAGTTGCTGCGCGTTCTGGCTCGCCGCCTGCGCCGCACCAACGCGAACCTCGCGGACCTCATCTTCACCGACGTTCCGGGCCGCGTTGCTAAGACCCTGCTGCAGCTGGCTAACCGCTTCGGCGTGCAGGAAGGTGGCGCACTGCGCGTCAACCACGACCTCACCCAGGAAGAGATCGCCCAGCTGGTCGGCGCTTCCCGCGAGACCGTCAACAAGGCTCTAGCTACCTTCGCGCACCGCGGTTGGATCCGCCTCGAAGGCAAGTCCGTCCTCATCGTGGATACCGAGCACCTGGCAAAGCGCGCTCGCTAATAGCCTTAAAACTAAAAGTAATCTCCCAGCTTCCCTATTCAGGAGGCCGGGAGATTATTTTTAGTTTTAGCGGTTTTGTTCAGGCAGTTTATTTGCCCCGCCTACTTGCGCGCAGCTAAGTACTTCAAAGTAGTACGAGTGGACTGCTCAGCTGCATGCCGCAGAACTGGGTCAACGTCGTCATACATCTCATCGACCAAAGTCTTGAGATCAATGTCCTCGCCCAAGCGGCCGTGGATTTCCTTGATCTGCTCAAGACGGTGGTAGCGACGGTCAATGTACTTGCGCGCAACCTGGGAAACATCATCCAAATCTGGGCCGTGGCCAGGCAGCAGCGGGATATCCTTGCCGCGCTCTTCCAGCATGTCCAAGGTCTTCAAGTATTCGCCCAAGTCACCGTCGGTCTCAGACAGCAAGACGGTGTGGCGGCCGGCAATGGTGTCGCCGGTCATGATTCCCTCGAGCTGAGAATCCTTGGCAACTCCAGACCACACAAAGAAAGAGGTGGAATCCGCAGTGTGCCCTGGGGTGTGGACCACCTCTAGCTGCGGGGTGATTCCGTCGACGGTGATAATTTCGCCGTCGACAAGCGCCTCTGCTCCATTGCAGTAGTTCGGGTCGAAAGCGCGGATCGGCGCACCGGTGAGCTGGCGAAGACGCTGCGCACCCGATGCGTGATCATCGTGACGGTGGGTAACCAAAATCAGCGCCACCTCGCCAGCGTTAGCGCTGACAACGTTGAGGTGACCTTCATCTTCTGGGCCCGGATCAACAACGATGGCCCTGGAATCTTCGTTAGCGCGAATGATCCACGTGTTGGTTCCCTCAAGTGCCGTGTAGCTTGGGTTGTCACAAAGAACAACGCCCACGGATTGAGTCACGGGACGCAATTGGCTGTATGCAGGATGCTCCATGATTACTAAGCCTATCCGATCACTTAGAAATTTCTACGATAACTTCAACCTCGACGGGCGAGTTTTTCGGCAAAACGGCCACGCCCACAGCCGAGCGAGCGTGAGTGCCAGCCTCTCCGAATAGCTCTCCGATGAAGTCAGAAGCACCGTTGATAACAGCAGCCTGCTCCACAAAGTCAGGTGCCGAAGCCACGAAACCTACAACCTTGACCACGCGCGAGACGTTGTCTAAGCCAACAACAGAATCGATAGCTGCGAGAGCATTCAGCGCTGCCACCCGGGCGTATTCTTGCGCATCTTCAACAGATACCTCTGCGCCGACCTTGCCGGTGGCAGGCAGATTGCCGTCAATTACAGGCAACTGACCGGAGGTCCACACCTGATCTCCTACGCGAACTGCAGGCACGTAGGAAGCAAGCGGCTTTGCCACCTCAGGCAGTGAATATCCAAGATCGGCTAGGCGCGTGAGATAGCTCATTACTGCTCCACCTCACGCTTGAAGTAAGCCACGACATTTTCCGGATTCATGCCGGGAGTGATGGTAACCAGCTCCCAACCATCTTCACCCCAGGAATCGAGGATCTGCTTGGTCGCGTGAGTCAGTACTGGCGCGGTAGCGTATTCCCATTTAGTCATAGGCCATATTCTACCGGCCTAAGGGCAAAAATGGCGCGTTAACCAACCCTGCGATTTGGTTAAATACCGATGAGTTCGCCGCCCTCAGCTAGGTAGTGTGCCCAGCTGGTGATGTGCGGGTTCTTGCGCAGCAGCGCACGGCGCTGGCGCTCAGTCAGGCCACCCCATACGCCAAATTCCACGCGGTTATCGAGGGCATCGGCACGGCATTCATTGAGCACCGGGCAGTGGCGGCAAATTACAGCAGCCTTACGCTGCTCGGCTCCACGGACAAACAATGCGTCTGGGTCACCGTTACGGCACTTTGCTTGAGTTACCCATTCACCGCGCTCGGTCGCACTTGCAGACTTAGACGCTCCCGTTACCTTCAGGCTTACGGTCATGACTGGGTAGCTCCTTCCTCTACTACCTATTCCGCGGCTTTGGGAATAATTTTTATGAAACCCCATGCAAGCAGCGCAGCCGCTTGTAAGATGTTTCAGATTGCGGAATATTATGTAACAACGGTAAGTGTATTCACACGCGTAAGCACTTGTCTAACACGTCACACTTTAGGGGGGAGTTCATTCTTCCCCGCTCACAGTTTCACCACGTAGGGTGTTTCTCGTGACTGTCATCAAATCCCTGGGAAAAATTGCCCTCTCCACGGTTCTAGTGGGGGCGCTCATCGCCGTAGTAATTGCCCCCTTTGCGGGTCTTTCTGGTGTGGCAATTGCCCGTACCAACGACACCATGCAGTCCGATCTGCAAGATCTCACTGCTGGCGACGCCCCGGGCGTATCCACGATTTTGGACGCCAAAGGCAACAGCCTGGCCTATATATATGAGCAGCGTCGCCACCCTGTTAGCGCCGAGAAGATTTCCAAGCCGATGAAGCAGGCAATCGTCGCAATCGAGGACCGCCGGTTCTACGAGCACGAGGGCGTTGACTTCCAAGGCAATTTCCGTGCCCTTTGGAGCAACTTGGCTTCCGGCGGCGTCTCCCAGGGCGCTTCAACTTTGAACCAGCAATATGTAAAGAACTACCTGCTGCTGGTCAATGCCAAAACGGAGGAAGAACGCGCCGCCGCCATCGAGCAATCGGTACCGCGCAAGCTGCGTGAGATGCGCATGGCAACGGACCTCGATAAGAAGCTGGACAAGGAAGAAATCCTCAGCAATTACCTGAACCTCGTCCCCTTCGGCAATCACGCCTACGGCGTCGAGGCCGCTGCGCGCACCTATTTTGGCACCCATGCTTCTGAACTCACTGTGCCACAGGCAGCGATGCTGGCCGGCATGGTCCAATCCTCTGAGTACCTCAACCCCTTTACCAATAAGGACGAGGTGCTCTCGCGCCGCAACCTCGTGCTGCAGTCCATGGCAGATAGCGGTTCCATCACCCAGGCAGAGGCCGATAAGTACGCCCAGCAAGATCTCGGCGTACTCGATAAGCCTTCCCTGCTTCCTAACGGTTGCATCAGCGCCAAGGATCGTGGCTTCTTCTGCGATTACGTCATCGAATACCTAGAAGAAAAGGGCATCTCCCGCGAGCAGCTCGCCCGCGGCGGCTACACCATCCGCACCACGCTGAACCCGGACGTACAAGACCAAGCACTCAATGCGGTGCGCTCTCAGACAGACCCCAATACACCCGGTGTCGCCGAGGTAATGAACGTGGTCGAGCCCAGCAAGTCCAACCGCCCAGTGCTCGCCATGGTCTCCTCCCGCACCTATGGTCTGGACCTCGACAAGAACGAAACCATGCTCCCGCAGCCGCACTCCCTAGTGGGCAACGGCGCCGGCTCGGTCTTCAAGGTCTTTACCGCCGCTGCCGCTCTGGAGTCTGGTTATGGCATCAAAAATCAGCTCGATGTCCCAACTCGCTACGAAGCAGAGGGCTTGGGCTCCGGCGGTGCCGCGGGCTGCCCACCTAACCGCTATTGCGTGGAAAACGCCGGCAACTACGCCGCGACCATGACGATGCAGGATGCCTTGGCGTTCTCGCCGAATACGACCTTCATCAAGCTCATCGAGCAGGTCGGTGTGGAGCACGTAGTAGATATGTCCGTAAAACTGGGCCTGCGTTCCTATGGCGAAAAAGGCAGCTACGACAAGGACACCTCGATCGCCCAACACATCAAGGAATCCAACCTGGGTTCTTACACGCTTGGACCGACTGCCGTAGATCCGCTGGAGCTGGCTAACGTCGGCGCCACCTTGGCCTCGGAGGGCATGTGGTGTGAGCCTAACCCGATCAGCAAGATCACGGACAAGGACGGCAACGAGGTCTACCTCAAGGTTCCGAATTGCGAGCGCGCCGTCAACAAGGACATCGCCAATACGCTGACCAACAACATGACGGCCGATACCGAAAAGGGCACTGCCTCTGCCTCCGCACAGATGATGGGCTTTAACGGCAAGGCTGCGGCAAAGACTGGTACTACAGAGTCCAATCAGTCCTCCGCATTCCTGGGCTTTAACTCCGCTATATCTGCCGCTCCTTATATCTACAACGACGGTACCAACACCTCCTCACTGTGTACCAGCCCGGTGCGCCAGTGTGGTTACGGCGATCTCTTCGGCGGCCTTGAGCCCGCGCGTTCCTTCTACTCAATGGCCTCTAGCATTCCGGCCGCAGCACAGGGCACGGTTCCGAATTACAACAAGGCTTATGACGAGGGCAAGGTCAATTCGCTCTTCGACAGCCTCCGCGGCAAGTCCGAAAGCGAGGCTCGCTCCAAGCTAGAGGCCGAGGGCTATGAGGTAAAGGTCTCGCAAGTACAGGGCAACGGCGTGCCTTATGGCCGCGTGGTCCGCGCGATTACTGGGCCAAGGGGCCTCAAGAAGGGTGCGGAGGTCACTTTGCAGCTTTCCGACGGCACTTCTGCCGCACCTCCGCCTTCCTCCAACGGTAGCGGCCAAGGCGCCGAAGCAGCACGGACCGGCACCGGCGGTGCCAACTCGGCCCCTTCCGGCGATCAGCAACAGCAGCAACCCGCGCCGGAGCCGCTCATCCGCCAGGAAGACATCGACGCCGTCGCTAACGACATCCGCAGCTTCTTCGGCCTCTAGCTTCTAGAGAAGCTAGAGGGCATAAAAAATACCGCTCTATGTATTTAAGGCACTCCGATCGCGGAGATTGAACGCCTTATTTGCATAGAGCGGTACGCGTTTTTAGGGCTTAAGACAGCTTTGCCTTTACAGCTGCGGAAAGGCGCTTGCCATCAGCGCGGCCAGCGGCCTTCGCGGTGGCAACCTTCATCACATTGCCCATCTGCTTGATGGTTACGGTCTCACCGGTTTCTGCTTCTACCTCAGCGATGGCCTCGCCGACGAGGGTGTCCAGCTCGGCGTCGTCAAGCTGCTCTGGCTGGTAGGCCTCGAAGTAAGGGACGTCGGCAAGCTCGGCGTCGGCCAGCTCCTGGCGGCCATTTTCTGCGTATACCTCAGCGGACTCGCGGCGCTTCTTGATTTCGCGTGCGATGACCTTGAGTACGTCTTCATCGGTTAGTTCATGGCGTGCGCCATTGGTTTCTTCTGCCTGAATTGCAGCGAGCAGGGCGCGGATAGCGCTGGTGCGCTCCTTCTCGCGGGCCTTCATTGCGGTCTTCAGATCTCCACGAATGGTTTCTTTAAGCTGGCTCATGTACTTCAATCTACGCCAGGTAGGCTTGATTAGGTGAAGATTCTCCCGATTATGGGCGGCATTGCCGCCGCTGGCCTTGGCACCCTGGCGTGGGGTTACACCGAACTGACCAAGTTTGAGCTGAAAGAGTACACGCTGCCGCTGCTGCCTGCGGGCACTTTGCGCGGTGAGGAAGAGTTCCGCATCCTCCATGTCTCGGATCTGCACATGATTCCGGGGCAAGAAGCAAAAATTGAGTGGGTTGCGGCGCTGGATAAGCTGAATCCCGATTTGGTGGTCAACACCGGCGACAACCTGTCGGACCAGGGCGGCGTGCCCGATACGCTGCGCGCCCTCGGCCCGCTGCTGAACCGACCAGGCCTGTTCGTCTTCGGCACCAACGACTATTGGGCGCCGCGTCCGGTCAACCCATTCAAGTACCTGTTGGGCCGCAAGCGTGAGCCTTCCTACGTTGACCTGCCATGGAAGGGCATGCGTGCGGCATTCATTGAGCGTGGCTGGCACGACGCCAACCAGGCTCGCGTGGAATTCAAGGTGGGCGACGTCAAGCTCGCCGTTGCTGGCGTGGATGATCCGCACCACGACCTTGATGACTATTCAGAGATCGCCGGCGCCCCCAACCCGGATGCGGACCTGGCATTGGCACTGCTCCACGCCCCTGAGCCGCGCGTACTTGAGCAATTCGCTGCCGACGGCTACCAGCTTTCCCTATCCGGCCACACCCATGGCGGCCAGATCTGTCTGCCGGGCTCCCGCGCACTGGTCACTAACTGCGGAATCGACCGCGCTCGTGTCCAGGGTCTGCATGACTTCGGCCCGATGAAGATGCACGTTTCCAACGGCCTCGGCACCTCGAAGTTTGCCCCTGTGCGCATCTTCTGCCGACCTTCCGCGACGCTGCTGCGCATCACCGAAGCCAACTAGCGCCGCATCCTGGCCACAGGCTAGAGTCCCCGCTCATCTGGCGTTTTGTTGTTCACCCTCAGGCTGCGTTAAAGTATTCGGGTACCGCTTAAGACGGTTTCCGGGATATGGCGCAGCTTGGTAGCGCGCTTCGTTCGGGACGAAGAGGTCGCAGGTTCAAATCCTGTTATCCCGACCAATACAATCGACGGTTTTGCGAATCTAGCTTAAATCGTTTGCGAAACTGCCTCCGATAGATAAACCCACCGCTTCTATGCGGTGGGTTTAGTCGTTTTCGCTGTGATCCAGGCGGTAACCAATAAGAAACACAACATGGTTCGTCCCCTCTAAAACGACTAATAGCCCGGAACCCTATATCGGTTTTCCGAGCTAACTGTGTGATAAGTATTCAGTTGGTCTTAGGCAACATGCTGCGCAGGCGGCGCGTTCGGGTGCGCGCCAGCGAGCACCGGATCGCGCGGCGGTACAGGTTTACCAGAGTCAGGAGGCGGAGTCTTTTCATCCCGATCCACCCGGCCAAGAAAACGCCGAATCATAGATACATTGGCCGCGACCACACCAAGAGCTGTATAGAAGAAGGCCGCAGCAAAACCGCGTACAGGTCTTCTCGTATGGTCACCAATAGCAGCACCACCACGATTGTTCTTTACATAGTCGTTGCGGGTTTCAATCACATTGCGCCACGTGCCATACACCTTCTTCCATTCCGGTGTCTTAAAAGCAGGGCCAGTTTGGCGGTAGCGCATTCCCTCCTTATTCGGGATGGTTACCGAGACCTTATTGGTACAGCACTTTCCTTTTGCCTTGCGCGCGGTAGATAGATTTGGCCCGGAGATGGAGGGTAGTCCTCTGTCTCTCGCGTCCTGGCGCTGACTCTTTTCCACCAAGGGACATGCCAGTGTCTTTCCTTTACCTCGTCCCGGACACATAAACATCTGGCTCTCACCGGAGAGCTTCTTGCCTTTTCTCCGCATGGCAAAGGCGCGGCGCTCGTTGATCCGCTGGTTGTAGGTGGCCTCATCAATACGTCCGGCATAGAAGTCTTCGGTGGCTTCCACCTGAAGCGTCCTGGGTTTAGTTCCGCTTCTTTTA
>NZ_KV827725.1:0-15182 GCF_001836185.1 Corynebacterium sp. HMSC036D03 | reverse complement strand
CCGGAAGCAGCCGGTGCAGAAGCCTCTTCCTTCTCTTCAGCCTTCGGCTCTTCTTTGGCTTCTTCCTTTTCCTCGGCTGGCTTTTCAGCGGAAGAATCGGAAGCAGACTCGCCCTCGTCACCAATGATGGCGATGACGGAGCCGACCTCTACGTCGTCATCTTCGTCAGCCTTGATTTCGAGGATGGTGCCCGCAACGGGGGAAGGGATTTCGGTGTCGACCTTATCGGTGGAGACCTCGAGCAATGGTTCGTCGACCTCGACCGTGTCACCCACGGACTTCAGCCACTGGGTAATCGTGCCTTCGGTTACGGATTCGCCCAGTTCGGGCATCACAACAGAGTGTGCCATAAGTAATAAGACTCCTCGGAAGTCGGAATTGTTTAACGCTGATGCTCAATCCTACCGCGTGTGTGCGACTAGCGTGCACATCTGGGTCCACCAGTCCGTTTTAAGTGCGTAAGTACACGGGGGAGTAGACTCATGGCCTATGTTTAATCCCTTCCGTCGAAACAGATCTAGGTCCCAGCTGCGGCCCCCACGTGGGCCTGGCGAGACGATCCGGAAGGAAGACGCAGCAGCCCTTTCTGAGTGGGCGCGCGGACGCGCCTATATCGAAGCATTTGTAGAACCCGAAACGGTGGTCAACGAGATGTCCGTGGTTGTCGTGGATGAGACTGGCCAGTTCATCCGCCGCCGGATCGGCGGGCCGAAGGGTATTGATGCCGTGGCGAAACTGCTGCAATGCGATGTCTACGACGTAGAAGAAACCGGCTATCCTCAGCGCATGCGCGAGCGTATGGAGCGCGAACGCATCTTGCGCAAGCGAGAAGAACAAAGACAGCGCCGCGCCCGCTTTGAGCGTGAGCACGGCGCTGAGTAGAAGCCCAAGCTAGGGCTGCGGTTTAGGACTCTGCGATTTCGCGCAGTGCTGCAACCACGGTGCGAACTGGAACGCCGGTGGCGCGCTTCGGGGTGTAGCCGTGCGGTGCGCCGTTGTTCCAGGACGGGCCGGCGACGTCGATGTGCGCCCACTCGATGCCTTCGCCGACGAACTTCTGCAGGTAGGTACCGGCAAATTCCATGCCGCCCTCGCGCTTAGCGTTGATATTGCGGATATCGGCAGCCTGGGACTTGACCTCTTCGTCGTGCTCCTCGAGCAGTGGCATTGCCCATGCGTTCTCACCGACCTCGCGGCCAATCTCAGCAATGCGGTCGCGGAAGAGATCGGAGCCCATGACGCCAGCGGTACGGGTACCCAGCGCGACAATCTGCGCGCCGGTAAGCGTAGCGGTCTCGATGAGGTACTCCGGCTTATCCGCGCTGGCGCGAGCAATGGCATCTGCCAAAACGAGGCGGCCTTCGGCGTCGGTGTTGAGCACCTCAGAGGTGATTCCGCCGTAGTGAGTAATCACATCGCCTGGGCGGGTAGCACCCGGTCCTGGCATGTTTTCAGCAAATGGCAGGGTAGCGGTGACCTTGACCGGGATCTCCAGCTTGGCGGCCGCAATGATGGCAGCGGCCATGGCTGCGGAACCACCCATGTCGGAGATCATGTCCCACATGCCGGCGCCCGGCTTCAAGGAGATGCCACCGGTATCGAAGGTGATGCCCTTGCCCACCAGAGCAACGGTGCTGGTGGCATCCTTCGGCGCCCAGGTAAGTCGCACTAGGCGTGGTGGGCGCTTGGAGCCTTTGCCCACGGAGATGATGCCGCCGTAGCCTTCCTTCTTCAGCTGCTTTTCATCTAGTACCTCTACCTCCAGGCCTGCCGCGGCAGCCTCGTTGGAGATGAATTCGGCATAAGACTCGGGGTAGAGCTCGTTAGCCGGGGTATTTACCAGATCGCGGGCGAGGTTCACAGCCTCAGCGGCAACGCGCGCGGCCTCGAACTCTTCGGCTGCCTTCTTGTTTGCGATAACGCTGAAGGAAGCCGGCGACTCGGAGTCGTTGGTCTCGCCGGAACGGATGCCGCGGTAAGCGTAGCCGCCAAGGATGAGGCCCTCGACGGTGGCGGTCAGGCCAAAGTCCGCAAGGGTGGTGACCACGGTGCCGACGCCGGTGAGCGCACGCGCGGCGGTGCCGGCGTGGCGGCGCAGCATCTCGGCGTCGAGAAGCTCAGCGTCACCCAAGCCGACAGCGACGATGAGCGGCGCGATGGAATCCTGCGGTGCGGGGATGCGGGTGATTTCGCCCGCGCGGCCAGTTGCGCCTACCGCAGCAAGCGCCTCGTAGGTAGCGCGCAGCGCAGCGGAATCCAGAGCGTCGCTTCCCGGAACCTCAAGGCCATCCTCGCCGCTGAAGGCTGCGATGAGCAATGCGTCGGCCTTCTTTGGGGCCTTCTTTGCCAGTTCAACAGATGGGAAGCTGCCGCGGGCGGGCAGGGTAAACGCGGACTTTGCCACGATTTCCTCCTTGCATTCGGGATTGAAAATGGTTTTACCTCACACACCCTACCCGTCTAGCTCACATCTTTAGGCGAATTTTGCCTGCCCTCCTATAGAAAAAGGGAGTAGCGTGTGGGACATGTTGAATTACACCGTAACGCGTACTGAGCACCCCACTTCCGCTGAAAAACTGGCCGAGATTCTCCAGGATCCTGGCTTTGGAAAAAAGTTCACCGACCACATGGTGACCATTGATTGGAACGAAGAAAAGGGCTGGCATGACGCGCAGGTGCGTCCACATGCGCCGTTTAGCATGGACCCAGCCTCCAACATCTTCCACTACGGCCAGGCCATCTTCGAAGGTATTAAGGCCTACCGCCAGCTGGATGGCTCCATCGCCACTTTCCGCCCGGAAGAAAACGCGCAGCGTTTCATCGATTCTGCGGCGCGTTTGGCCATGCCGGAGCTGCCGCAGGAAGAGTTCATCGAGTCGCTGCGCCAGCTAGTCGACGTCGATCAGGCGTGGGTTCCAGCCGCGGGCGGCGAGGAGGCGCTGTACCTGCGCCCCTTTATGATTTCCACTGAGGTCTCCTTGGGCGTTCACCCGGCGAATTCTTATCGCTACGTGCTGATTGCTTCACCGGCAGGCGCATATTTTTCCGGTGGCATCAAACCGGTATCGGTTTGGCTGTGCACCGACTATGTGCGTGCGGCTCCAGGTGGCACTGGTGCGGCGAAGTTCGCTGGCAATTATGCAGGCTCCCTGCTTGCGCAGGCACAGGCTGCGGAGAAGGGATGCGACCAGGTGGTCTGGCTCGATGCCATCGAACAAAAGTACATCGAAGAAATGGGCGGGATGAACCTAGCGTTTATCTACGGCGAGGAAGGAAACCAGGCCCTGGTTACCCCAGAGCTATCCGGCTCCTTGCTGCCGGGCATTACCCGTAAGTCCTTGCTGCAGGTAGCACAGGATATGGGGCTTAAAGTTGAGGAGCGCCGCATCACTGCGCAACAGTGGCGCGATGATGTTGCATCGGGTGCGATGACGGAAGCCTTTGCTTGCGGCACCGCCGCCGTTATCACTCCAGTGGGCCATGTCATGGGCGACGACGTTGACTTCAAGGTCAACGGCAACGAAGCCGGCAAGACCACGATGGCGCTGCGCGAGCGGCTCACTGGCATCCAGCGTGGTTGCGTAGAAGATAACCACGGCTGGCTGCACACGCTGGTTGAGAAGGCCGACTAATCCTGCGGCGCCTGCTTGGGCCTATTCTTGAGCCGATTCTAGAGTCGGCTCTTGAGCTGCTGCGAGAACATTGAGTTCGTCCGCGGCAAGTTCGAGGGCGGACTGAATGAGCGGCAACGCGGCCAGTGCGCCCAGGCTTTGTCCGGCGCGCATCTCGAGCTGAAGCAGTGGGCGCAGCTCCAGCAGCTGCAAGGCCTTAATGTGTGCCGGCTCCGTGGTGACATTCGCCGCGAGCAGCCACTGCTTTACGCCTGGGGCGAGAGACTCGGCGAAGACTGCGGCGGCGGCGCACAGCGGGCCGTCGATAAGCAGCGGCGTGCGGCGGGCAGTGGCCTGACAGATAAAGCCCACCAACGCCGCAAAGCTAGGCGAGGATGCGGCTTGAATAACCTCCGCGCCCTCCAAGTTGCGGATGCGGAACATGGCGTCGCGGATCACGGTGACCTTGGTCTTCCACATTGCATCCGTGGTGCCCGAGCCAGGACCCACGATGGCGACCGGCTCAGTGCTGGTGAAATGACCCATGAGCGCTGCGGCAACGGTGGTAGCACCAACGCCCACCTCGGCGGGAATGAGCAGATCGGCGCCGGAATCAATCTCGGCGTCGGCAGTGGCTTGGCCCAAAGAAAACGCCGCCTCGAACTCCTCGTTGCCCATCGCCGGCTCGGCGTCGATAGGGGCGGAGGGCGCACAATCGACGACCGTGATGCTGGCGCTTGCGCGGCGTGCCAAGCTGTGGCTCGGTCCGGTGCCTTCCTTTAATTCAGCAATCTGCTGCGCGTCGGATTCGGGCGCGAAAGCAGAAAGGCCGACACCTTCGAAAGTGCGGGTAGCGATGCCATGCGAACCAGCGAAGACGACAACGCGTGGGCGGCGCAAAGCCGCCGCTGGTACGACACCCTGACAAGCAGCAAGCCAGCTCGCGACGCCGCTCAACCTACCGAAAGAATCTCCGCGTACAGAGGAAGCCAACGCGTCGGCGACGGCGCGGCCTGCTTGCTGATCAGGCTGCGGAACCGGCGTGAGCTCAGACATCGCTACTCCTTAATAACTACCTAGAAATAACTACCTAGATTAAGTAAGACTGCCTTAGACGGTAGCGCCGCGCTCGACGCGTGGCTTTGGGGTACGCCACTTGCGCGGCTGGGAAGCGCGCGTATATGCGTAGAAGCCCAAGCCGAAGCCAGCCTCGGTGGTTCCCGGGAACTTCAGGCGCACTGCGTTGTTGCACTGACGAGCCAGCCAGAAACCCTCGATGGCGATTACCGCGATAACCACCATGGCGAAGATATTGACCCAGTTGGCAACGTTGGGGCTGAAGTTGGCCAGCATCATAACCACAAGCAGAAGCAGCATCATAGGCATCATCCACTCGTTGATGAATTTGCGGGAATCTACCCAGTCACGCACGTAGCGGCGGACTTCGCCCTTATCGCGGGGCAGCAGGTAGCGCTCGTCGCCGCTCGCCATGCGCTCCTGGGCAAGGCGGTTAGCCGCACGAGATTCCTCGCGCTCCTTGCGCTTATAGGCCTTCCATTCCTCCTTGGACATGGAAGCCTTCATCTCCTTGCGGTGCTGGTAGCGCTGGGCTTCGGACATGCCGTGCGGATCGCGCTTGACGCCGCGGGCGATCTCTTGCTGATCGCGCTTCGGCGTGGGACGACCCTTCGGCGGGGTGTAACCCTTGCGGTGTTCCTCCGGCTTTTTAGCAGCCGGGGTTTCGCTCATCTGAGAAGCGGGGAGGGCGGCGCTACCGTCCGCCTTTTCATCTTTTTGCCACGGAAGTTTCACGTTGATCAGACTACAAGGTTGTGGCCGTTAAATGGGAATAGGCCCGCCCTGCCCGGTGTTGTGAAAGACGTAAGCGAGGTCAACCTTTCCACCTTCGAAACATTGAGGGTAGGGTAGAGGCCAGAAAAACCCGTACTTAATAGAGGAGAAGACATGACCGCTCCAGCTTCCGCTACCGGCGTCATCCTGACTGAGGCAGCAGCCGCAAAGGCAAAGGCACTGCTCGAGCAGGAAGGCCGTGATGACCTGTCTCTGCGTATTGCCGTCCAGCCAGGTGGTTGCGCTGGCCTGCGTTACCAGCTGTACTTCGACGACCGCAGCCTCGATGGTGACAAGGTCGACAACGTTGATGGCGTAAACCTCGTCGTTGACAAGATGTCCGTTCCTTACCTCACTGGCGCAAAGATCGACTTCGCTGACACCATTGAGTCTCAGGGCTTTACCATTGACAACCCGAATGCCGGTGGCTCCTGCGCTTGTGGTGACTCCTTTAACTAAATAGCGCGCTTTTAAGCGTTTCAGCTTAAAGCGTCTTGGCTTAAAGCCCTTCGTGGCTGCAAGCACGAAAAGTGCCCGCCGCTTTCCTCTGTTCCTCCTTTTGAAAGATAAGGGAGACAGGTCAAGCGGCGGGCACTTTTTGGATAAACGTCAAAGTGACGAAACCTGGCTTATAGCTTTACCGGATAGTCGCGCTGTTCGATCTGCGGATCGATGCGATTTTCTACGAAGATGCCGTGCCAGATCATGAACGAGAGGACCGTCCACAGGCGGCGCGAGTGATCGCTCACGCCGTCGCGGTGCTCCTTGAGCATCTCCAGAACTTCCTTCTTGTTGAAGATGTCCTCGGTCTGGGACTCGTTGATCTGGTCCTGTGCCCAGCCGTAGAGCTCGTCGCCAGCCAGCCAGTGGCGCATTGGAACTGGGAAGCCGAGCTTCTTACGGTGCAGAACGTGTGGCGGAACGATCTGCTCCATTGCCTTGCGCAGAGCGTACTTGGTGGTGCCGTGGGAAATCTTCAGATCGTGCGGAATGGTTTCTGCCACCTTGAAAACTTCCTTGTCCAGGAACGGCACGCGCAGCTCCAGGGAGTTAGCCATATTCATCTTGTCGGCCTTGACCAAGATGTCGCCGCGCATCCACGTAAACAGGTCGAGGTGCTGCATGCGGGCAACTGGGTCGAAGTCACGGGACTGCGCATAAATAGGCGCCGTGACCTCACGGTGGTCCCATTCCTCCTTGGCCCACGGAATAACGCGCTGCATTTGCTCGAAGTTGAAGGAGCGGGCGTTGCCGTAGTAACGCTCTTCCATGGTCATGGAGCCACGGTTGAGAAGGGACTTACCCTTCATGCCTTCTGGGAGAACCTTCGACAGCTGGCCTAAGCCACGGCGCAGCGGGGAAGGGATTTTCTCAAATGGTGCCAGCGAAAGCGGCTCCTTATAAATGGTGTAGCCGCCGAACAGCTCGTCCGCGCCCTCGCCGGAGAGAACGACCTTGACGTGTTTGCGGGCCTCCTGGGCCACGAAGTACAGCGGAACCAGGGACGGATCGGCCACCGGGTTGTCCAGGTACCACATGATTTTCGGAACCGCGGTGGCGTATTCCTCTGGGGAGACAATCTTGACGATATGCTCAACGCCGATTGCTTCAGCAGATTCTGCGGCGACGTCGACTTCGGAGTAGCCTTCGCGCTCGAAGCCGGTGGTGAAAGTCAAAAGATCCGGATTGTGGCGCTTTGCCAGGGTTGCAATCGCGGTGGAGTCGATGCCTCCGGACAGGAAAGAGCCAACCGTGACGTCTGCACGCATGTGCTTTTCGACGGAGTCCTCCAGCGCCTTAGTAATCTTGTCGAAGAGCTGCTGTTCGCTGCCCTCTGCCACCTTCTGGACCGAGAAGCGCGGCTTGAAGTAGCGATCGTTTGTGACCTTCTGGCCCGGGCGCAGCGTGACGGTAGAGCCGGATTCGACGCGGCGAATGTTAGCGTGCAGGGATTCCGGTTCCGGAACGTACTGCAGATCGACGTAATGCTCAATTGCGCGCTTGTCTAGGCTGAGGTCTAGACCCAGCGGCTCGGCCATATCGAGGATGCACTTCATCTCGGAGGCGAAGATGGTGCCTGCCTCGGTGGTGGCGTAATACAGCGGCTTGATGCCGAACTGGTCGCGGGCGGCAAACATCGTCTTGGTTTCGGTGTCCCAGATGACAAAGCCGAACATGCCACGCAGGTGATTGACTACATCCTCGCCCCAGTGGTGGTAGCCCACGACGATGGGCTCGCCGTCGCCTTCGGTGTTGAACTTCAGGCCGGCCGCCTTAAGCTCCTCGCGCAGCTCGATGTAGTTGTAGATCTCGCCGTTGAAGGTCAGGGCATAGCGCTCTGGATTATCTTCTGGGCCCCAGCGCAGTGGCTGGTGGGAGTGCTCAAGGTCAATGATGGACAGGCGGTTGAAGCCAAAGACGACGTCGTCGTCATGCCAGGTGCCCGCTGCATCCGGGCCGCGGTGGTGCATGCACTGCAAGGACTGTTCGAGGGCATCTACGTACTTGGCCGCGTCGTGGTTAGCGGTCAGTAGTCCGCAAAGTCCGCACATAGGGTGGTTGCTCCTTATTAATCAAGGGTCTTTTTCTTCCGAATACTTTACGGGGCTTAAATCCTAAATGGAGTTACGCGCGCCGAGTTACAAGCTTCGTGGCAGTCTTTGTTCAGCAATCGGGGAGGGGTTGGCGCAGCTTACCCGTTAGGGTGCGAACTTTCGGATGATGTAGCCGCATGGCCTTTGTGAATTGGGTCATAGGCTAAACCCGCCATTCGAGGGGTTGGTTCTGCCCTTGTGCAGGTGGGCCGGTAACATGCAGTGCGTTCGCAGTTTGCAGAGTGTTTCGGAAGGCCTGTGAAGCTATCAAATGCTTAAGAAACGCAGGCTCCATCCACTATCCTGATTGGATAGGAATGCTCTGTGAGTATTCGAGAAGTTTGTGTGGACAGAAAGGCAGAACACACGTGGGACAGCGTAAGCAGCGCAACTTTGCCCGTAAGGCGGGCCTAGCTGGCGCAATCGCTCTTGGCGGCTTCGCATTGGCTGGTTGTGACGTAGAAGCTCCAACCGCCGTTGAGAACCTCTTGGGCTTTGGTTGGCCAAAGGGTATTACCCCTGAGGCGGAGTCTATGTACAACTTCTGGATTTGGGTCTGGGTTGCAGCATGGATTGTTGGTTTCATCATGTGGGGGCTCTTCCTCACCGCCATCTTCAAGTGGAACGCGAAGAAGGCTGAAAAGGATGGCAAGGGCGAGTTCCCTAAGCAGCTGCAGTACAACGTGCCGCTGGAGATGACTCTGACCATCGTGCCAATTCTTATCATCATGGGCCTGTTCTTCTTTACCGTTCAGGCGCAGCAGAAGGTCACCGCACTGGATAAGAACCCAGAGGTTACCGTCGATGTCACCGCTTACCAGTGGAACTGGAAGTTCGGTTACGCCGAGAACAAGGTAGACGGCGAGAACTACAACGGCGAGGACACCGAGCGTAAGAAGATTGCTGAAGAATCCTCCGTTGACCCGGAGGGCGTGGAGAACCCGAACCCAATTCACGGCAAGTCCATGGGGGACATCTCCTACCTGAACTTCAACAAGATCGAGACTGTTGGCTCCACCGAGGAAGTTCCGGTTCTGGTTCTTCCTTCCGAGACCCCGATTGAGTTCCGTCTCGCTTCCGGTGACGTCTCCCACGCATTCTGGGTTCCGGAATTCCTCTTCAAGCGCGACGTTTACGCGCACCCAGAGGCTAACGCTCAGGAGCGTCGCTTCCAGATTGAGAAGATTGATGAGGAAGGCGCATTCGTTGGCCGCTGTGCCGAGATGTGCGGTACCTACCACTCCATGATGAACTTCGAGATCCGTGTTGTTAACCGCGATGACTTCAATAAGTACCTGAAGTTCCGTGAGCAGAACCCGGAGGCAACCAACGCTGAGGCTCTTGAGCACATCGGCCAGGATCCTTACGCAGTGACCACCTCTCCGTTCAACTCTCAGCGCGATACCCGCACCGGTGACAACTTCGTTGACACCCCGAAGGCATAAGTAGAAAAGGACTGAATTTCACAATGCGTGCAACATCTAAGGTCTTCTACTCGATTGCGACCTACCTGTTTGTTTCCCTGATTGTTTACGTCCTCGGCGTGAACTTCGTGAAGGATGACGGCTACCTGTACGGTCCGGAGTGGGCAGGCATCGTCGGCCTTACCCTGGCGTTCCTGCTGTGCATCATGCTCGGCGTGTACATCAGCTTCACCGATTCCCGCGTCGACGTCGCTCCTGAGGACTGGGAAGAGGCAGAGACTGAGGACGGCGCTGGCATCCTCGGCTTCTTCTCCCCGGGTTCCATCTGGCCGCTGGCTATGACCGGCTCCATCGCGCTGCTTGGTCTGGGCATCATCTTCCTGTACTTCTGGCTCATCGTTCTCGGCGCTGCTTGCTTGGTGGCTTCCGTTACCGGTCTGTCCCTGCAGTACGGTCTGCCGAAGGAAAAGCACTAGTTTTCCTTGCGCGTTAGTGGCGGCCTATCCCGGCGGTCACTAACGCCCGCCTAAAACTTCTCGCGTCCCCCATCACTTTCCGTGGTGGGGGACTTTGGCGATCTCCGCGTCGGATGGAAGGTTCCAAAAGTTCCCACAAAATCTAAAAGATTTTCTAAAGCGGATGTAGCGGGGGAGGGGACGGTAGTGAAAGCTGCACTCAACGCGCGCTATATCACCGAGTAATGGCACGTTAGGGGCTATTTTCGCGGGGGTCAACCGAAAGTTGGAAACCTGCTAGTTTCAGCAGCGACCATTTTGTGATTTATATCATCGAGCTAATCGCTCAATTCGGTTGCAAAGCGCATCTTAAGTGTTCAAGTTTTCCGGCGATTTCGCGGCCCTTTTGGCGGTCAACCGACTAATAAGCCGTTTACCTGCACGGATGGGGCGTCGTAAAGCAGTGGTAAAAGTTCCCGCTAGCAGCCGATTTTTCTCCAAAATTAACCTTTGCTGGCAAAGCGCTGTGGCATGGCGAAAAGTAGCTTCAAAAATTCGGGGGGAATTGAAGTGACTTCACGTCTCTGACCGGCCATACTGTTATGCGTGACGAGCGTAGTTTCAAACCAAGGTATGGCAGCACCACGTGTTGCCGCGCTGAACCGACCCAACATGGTCAGCGTTGGCACCATCGTGTTCCTGTCTCAGGAATTGATGTTCTTTGCCGGACTGTTCGCGATGTGGTTCACCTCGCGTGCAAACGGCCAGGAAGGCGACTGGGCGGAGCATACCGCCCATATCAACGTGCCGATGGGATTCATTATCACGGCAGTGCTGATTTCGTCTTCCGTGACCTCCCAGTTCGGCGTATTCGCAGCAGAAAGGGGTGACGTATACAAGCTCCGACTCTGGTACTCAGTGACCTTGCTGTTGGGTGTTGTCTTCTTGGGCATCATGGCATTTGAGTGGACAGAGTTGATCACGCACGGTGTGACTGTTCAGTCCAGCGTCTTCGGTTCGGTCTTTTACATCCTGACCGGCTTCCACGCTGCACACGTGACTGCAGGCCTTATCTCCTTCGCGATCATTCTGGCGCGTATTGCTAAGTCCAAGTTCACGCCAGCACAGGCAACCGCAGCGATGGCAGTGTCCTACTACTGGCACTTTGTCGACGTTGTCTGGATTGGCGTGTTCGTAGTCATCTACCTAGTCCAGTAGGCCGTAGGAGCCCGGGAGCAGGCTCTCGGCCTACAGCCATCCATTTCCGTGTACGAGTTATCTAAAGGAAAATGATGGATAACATTCAGCAAACCGCCGCAGTGGAAGAGACCACTGCCGCGGCTAAGAAGACCCGCCGTCGCCGCAAGGCGAAGCGCACTCTTGCCGGCGCCTTCGCTCTGAGCATCGGTCTGACTGGTGCTGGTGTCCTGGCTTCTGCCTTGACCCCAGACGCGCAGATCGCAACCGCTCAAAAGGATGATCAGGCTCTCGTTCAAGAGGGCAAGGACATCTACGACGTTGCTTGTATCACCTGCCACGGTGCCAACCTGCAGGGCATTGAGGGCCGCGGCCCGTCCCTCGTTGGCATCGGTGCTGGCTCCGTGTACTTCCAGGTGCACTCCGGCCGCATGCCGATGATGTCCAACGACGCACAGGCTGAGCGCAAGACCCCGCGTTACACCGAGCAGCAGACCCAGGCGCTTGCAGCTTATGTTGCAGCAAATGGTGGCGGCGCTGACATCGTCTACAACGAAGACGGCACCATTGCTCAGGAATCTCTTCGTGGCGCTAACTACAACGGCCAGATTCAGGCCGAGGACGTAGCTAAGGGTTCCGAGCTGTTCCGCATGAACTGTGCATCCTGCCACAACTTCACCGGCCAGGGCGGTGCGCTGTCCTCCGGTAAGTACGCTCCGCCGCTGGCTCCGGCCAACGAGCAGGAGATCTACCAGGCAATGCTGACCGGCCCGCAAAACATGCCTAAGTTCTCCGACCGTCAGCTTTCCGCAGACGAAAAGAAGGACATCATCGCCTACCTCAAGTCTGCAAAGGAAACCCCGTCTCCAGCAGGCTGGGACCTTGGTGGATTGGGCCCGGTTGCTGAGGGTCTCGCAATGTGGATCATCGGCATCAGCGCTTTGTGCGTTGCCGCTATGTGGATTGGATCGCGCTCATGAGCAATGTAAAGAAGAACTACACCAACGCAGAGCTCGACAAGATGAGCAACGATGAGCTCGCCGCTCTCGGCACCGAGCTCGATGACGTAACCGTTGCGTTCCGCAAGGAGCGTTTCCCGGTTGATGGCGACCCAGCTGAAAAGCGTGCCGCCACCAACGTAACCATCTGGTTGCTGATTTCGGTCATCGCAGGCCTTGCCTTCTTGGGCGTGTACCTGTTCTGGCCATGGCAGTACAAGATGCTGGGAGAGGACGGCATTTGGTGGCATACCCTTTACACCCCGTTGCTGGGTGTTACCGCTGGCCTGGCTATTTTGGCCCTGGGCTTTGCCATCGTTCAGTACGTTAAGAAGATTCTGCCTGAAGAGATTTCCGTTCAGCGTCGTCACGACGGCCCTTCCGAGGAAGTTGACCGCCGCACCCTGACCGCTCTTCTGAACGATTCTTGGAAGACCTCCACTCTGGGTCGTCGCAAAACCATCATGGGTCTGCTCGGCGGCGCAGGCGTTCTGTTTGGTCTGTCCGTTATTGCTCCGCTGGGCGGCGCAATCAACAACCCATGGAAGAAGCGCCACGAGCTTAACTACGCTGGCGACGGCACTCTGTGGACCTCCGGTTGGACCATGCACGAGAAGGGCGTGAAGCTCTATCTGGCTCGCGATACTTCTACTATTGCAGAAAAGCACGAGGGTGAGTCCGGTACCCACTACACCACCCGTGGCCTCGCTCGTCTGGTTCGCGTGCGTCCTGAGGACCTCGCTGCCGGCGGCATGGAGACTGTCTTCCCGCTTGCTGCGGAAGACGTCAACGATGGTGACCTGTGGTCTGAGGATAAGGACGTCTACGAAAACCACATGCACTCCATTCACGGCAACCGCAACGCCGTGATGCTCATCCGCCTGCGTCACTCCGACGCACAGAAGGCAATTGAGCGTGCTGGTCAGGAAGACTTCCACTACGGCGACTACTACGCCTACTCCAAGATCTGTACCCACATTGGTTGCCCGACCTCTCTGTACGAGGCTCAGACCAACCGCATTCTGTGCCCGTGCCACCAGTCGCAGTTCGACGCTTTGCACTACGGCAAGCCGGTCTTCGGACCTGCAGCCCGTGCACTGCCGCAGCTGCCGATCGGCGTGGACGAAGAGGGCTACCTCGTTGCCAAGGGCAACTTTATCGAGCCTGTCGGACCTGCATTCTGGGAGCGTAAGTCATAATGAGTAACAAACTTGCCAAGATGGGCAACAACATGGATTCGCGCTACTCCGCAGCCGGAGTACTGCGAACCCAGCTGAACAAGGTCTTTCCGACCCACTGGTCCTTCATGCTCGGTGAGATGGCTCTTTACAGCTTCATCATCCTGCTGCTGACCGGTATCTACCTGGCACTGTTCTTCGACCCTTCCATCACGAAGGTCATCTACGACGGTGCATACACCCCGCTGAACGGCGTTGAGATGTCCCGCGCTTACGCAACTGCGCTGGATCTTTCCTTCGAGGTTCGCGGCGGCCTGTTTATCCGCCAGATGCACCACTGGGCAGCACTGATGTTCATGATGTCCATGGTTGCTCACATGCTCCGCATCTTCTTCACCGGTGCGTTCCGTCGCCCGCGTGAGGCCAACTGGATCATCGGTTGTGCACTGATTCTCCTGGGCATGGTCGAGGGCTTCCTCGGCTACTCCCTCCCGGACGATCTGCTCTCCGGCGTTGGTCTGCGAATCATGTCCGCTATCATCCTGGGCCTGCCTATTATCGGCACCTGGCTGCACTGGGCAATCTTCGGCGGCGACTTCCCGTCCGACCTCATGCTGGACCGTTTCTACATCCTGCACGTTCTGGTTATCCCGGGCATTATCCTGGGTCTGGTTGCCGCTCACCTCATCATGGTTTGGTTCCAGAAGCACACCCAGTTCCCTGGACCAGGCCGCGCAGAAAACAACGTTGTCGGCGTCCGCATTATGCCGGTCTTCGCTACGAAGGCAATCGGCATGGGAATGATGGTTGCTGGCGTTCTGGCTTTGATGTCTGGTCTGCTGACCATCAACGCCATCTGGCTGCTTGGCCCGTACAACCCGTCTCAGGTCTCCGCTGGTTCCCAGCCGGATATCTACATGCTGTGGACTGACGGTGTTGCTCGTGTCATGCCGGCATGGGAGCTGTACCTCGGCAACTACACCATTCCTTCCGCATTCTGGGTTGCACTGCTTTGTGGTGCGATGGTCGTCCTGCTGTTCGCTTACCCATTCCTGGAGAAGAAGTTCACTGGCGACGACGCTCACCACAACCTGCTGCAGCGTCCGCGCGACGTTCCGGTTCGCTCCGCTATCGGCGCAATGGCAATCACCTTCTTCCTGCTGGTGACCCTGTCCGGTGGTAACGACCACGTCGCACACTTCTTCCAGATCTCGCTGAACGCAATGACCTGGGTTGGTCGTATCGGCCTCATCGTCTTGCCTCCAATCGCTTACTTCATGACCTACCGCATCTGCGTTGGTCTGCAGCGTTCCGACCGCGAGGTCTTGGAGCATGGCATCGAGACCGGTGTTATCAAGCAGCTGCCGAATGGTGCCTTCATCGAGGTCCACCAGCCGCTTGGCCCGGTCGACGAGCACGGCCACCCGGTTCCGCTGGAGTACGCTGGCGCTCAGGTTCCGAAGCAGCTCAACCAGCTTGGCTTCGCTGACTCTGAGACCCAGGGTATTTTCTCCCCGGATGACTCTGCACTCATGCACCGTGTCCACGAAATTCACGAGGAGAACCACGCTGAGGAGGCAGAAATGTTCCGCCGCCTCAACGAGGCAAACCGTCGCGAAGACGAAGAGCACGGCCGCATCTAAGGCTTCTATATAAGAGCCTGAAACTCGCTCACAAGCCCTCGTCTTTCCTACTGCTAGTAGGAGAGGCGGGGGCTTTAGCGATCCCCACATCGGCCCGCTAGGCGCCTGTGTTGCTTGCCGTTTTCTACTCTTTATATATAGGAAGCAATCCATTCAGTCTTTAAGGAGAGAGCTCTGGGGATAAAGAGCACGCTTTAAGGGGGTGTTCCTATATAGGTTGTCAACTCCGTG
>NZ_KV827724.1:0-1531 GCF_001836185.1 Corynebacterium sp. HMSC036D03 | reverse complement strand
GGCTGTGGGGATGTCTCTGTAGAGCTCTCCGCTGCGCATCATGGCGAAGAGGACGTTGAGGCGTCGGCGTGCGAGCGCGACGACTGCGGCGTTATGTCTCTTGCCTTCTTTGCGTTTTCGCTCATAGAATTGCCGGGAACGCTCGTGGAATCTGATCGATGCAAAGGACGATTGCCATAGGGCGTTCTTCAATTTCTTGTTGCCGGCCCGGTTGGGCGAATTCGACATGATCGACGTTCCCGACTGATTCGTCTGCGGCGTCAGGCCTGCATAGGAAGCCAGGTGCGCTGCATTGGGAAAGTCGGACATATCGCCGACGGTCATAAGGATTTGCGCGGCGCTACGTGGGCCGATGCCGGGCATGGACAAGAGAATCTCGGTCTGAGGAATGTCCTGGATCAGCTCGAGTACCTGGGCTTCAATCTCTTTGCGGTGCTCCAGCTTGGCTAGTGCATCTTTGGCGGACATTGCTACGCCAAGTTCCGCGTATTCTGCGCCGGCGATGGATACCGTCTGGCCGTGGATCGCAGCAAGCATGGCATCGATAACTGGTTCAGGATTACGTGCCCTGTGACCACGTGCGAAAGCTGTCAGCCGTGCTTTGCCGACGCGTCGAATCTTGGTGGGGCCACCGTATTTCGCCAGAAGGTGGAGAATCCACTTGCGGTGAATCATCTGCCCACGTAGGACATGTTCGAATGCGGGGTAGGTGCCCACGAGCGCGGATCGCATCTGGTTGATCAGGCGTGTGTAGGCGCGGGCGAGGTCTTCGTCGATACCGTTGAGGACTTTCAGCTGGAGGAAGACTTCCTCAACGCGGTCGACGCTACGCAGGGCATCTGGCAGGTTGAGGCCGGCATGGGCGATGACATAAGCGTCGCGTACATCGGTCTTGGAGTTGCCGACGTGGATACGTGAAAGCTGTCGCATGGCAAGCCCGGGGAGGTAGCGAACGTCGGCTCCCATTGCTTGGGCGACTGCGACGGTTAGCCTGCCGATGTTGTTGGGCTGATCGACGACGACAAGGACTTCGGCGTCATTGGCCAGGAATTTGCCGAAGAGCTTGCGTAGCGAGCCTTCGTGCTGGTTGATGCGTTTGGATAGGACTTGTCTGCCCTGGGGATCGAGGACGCAGGCGTGGTGGAAGTATTTGCCGACGTCCATTCCAATGACGAAGTCATAGGCCATGAGTCTGTGCCTCCTAGCGATGAGTAGGGAGTTGGATTATTTACGCTTCATCGCTGGGGTGGTCGGACATACTGGCGCTGGCATCCACATTACTGTGAGACCTCGTGCCGCCTGGGCCGGGTCAGGTTCCTATTGAGCTGTTTGAGTATGTCACTGTCTCCGGTGGCATCACCCCCCGGATCATTTTCTTAACAGGGACAGGAATAAGCCATACCGAAGCCAGCGACTAGTTCCACTGTCCTTTCGGACGGCGGGAACGGACATAAACATAGCCCCTCCCACTCGGGTGGACAGGCTATGAATCTTCGGCGCCCTGGGGTGGAACTGCTAACAACGTAATGGG
>NZ_KV827723.1:0-663 GCF_001836185.1 Corynebacterium sp. HMSC036D03 | reverse complement strand
TTGCCTTTGCCAGAAACACCGGCCAGGCGCATCAGCCGGGCAGTTTGTTCACGCCCGATATCGATTCCGTCACGGCGGAGTGCATGCCACATTTTCCGCACACCGTAAACACCGTAATTATCCCGATGAATAGCACTAATGCGTTCAACCAGCACAGCATCACGAAGACGACGAGCACTTAATCCACGGGCCTTGGACTGGCGATAACCACGCGAGGTGATAAACCCACCAGCCCGGTTATTCTTCAACGTCTTACACATGAACTCGACAGAGAAACGATTCCGGTATTCATCGATGAACCGGATCATTTCCGACGTTTTGGGTCGAGTTCCGACGCGAAAAAAGCCGAGGCAGCCTTCAGCAGCTCATTAGTATCGCGTAGCTCTTGATTTTCACGACGCAACCTCGCGTTTTCAGCGGCCAAATCTTCAGGCACAGGTTCTGGGGAGTTTCCCGAACGGCGGGCCTGCTGGGTCCATTGGCGAGCTGTGTGCCATGAAACCCCCAACTTTGGAGCCACTGCCTGGCACGCGGCTTGCATCGACATATTTTCCGCCAAGATGCGGTCCTCAACAAGACGAACCACTCGGTCCTTCGCATCCTGGTCAAATTTTCTCGGCATATTCCAGATTTTCCCATCTACTCAAACGGAACAAAACCTGG
>NZ_KV827722.1:0-65896 GCF_001836185.1 Corynebacterium sp. HMSC036D03 | reverse complement strand
TACTCAAACGGAACAAAACCTGGGACACTTCAGTTCTAGACGTTTCCTAGTTCGCATCAGCCACAATCTATTCGTAGAAAACCGGGGTGCTATCAGAGCGCATCTAGCTACCCAAAAAATTTGAAGAACGGTTGCCGTGCTCGGCGATGCGCAGGCGCCCGGCGTTTCCCGGTTTTCTTGGAAGGACCGCTCAGAGCCGCATTCCCCGGTTGTTTATCCTCCTCAACGCAGATGACCGGCGGAACATAAGCGTCTGTTACCTCACGCAAGTATTCAATGCCAGGAGTCTTATCGGGCTTGCCCATAAGACGGGCCCATTCATGGTACTGAGGAGCAACTTCGGTCGTCGGACCGTCAGCGATGATGTGGCCATTGCTAATCCACACACAACGTTGGCAGTTCTTTTCAATCTCGGCGATTGTGTGAGACACGAGGAAAAGGTTACCGGCGCGATCAAGGAGATCATTCATGCGTTTGGAGGCCTTCGCGGCAAACGCAGCATCACCGGTCGAGAGTGCTTCGTCGATGAGAAGAATCTCAGGCTTAATCGCCGTAGAAATCGCAAAAGCAAGGCGCGCGCCCATACCCGACGAATAGGTTGACTTTGGACGATTGATTGCGTCCCCGAGCTCCGTCCATTCGGCAATGAGGGGAATCTGCGCTTTAGCCTCCTCCGGGGTCATTCCCAGAGCCAGACACCCCACGTAAATATTCTGTGCACCGGTAAGGCCACCCTGCAGTGCAGGAGCCACGCCCATCAGCGTTGGCGTAGACGAAGTAAGCACCTGTCCTGAAGTCGGGGCTTGGCCACCCGCGATGATTGAAAGGAGCGTAGATTTACCCGAACCGTTCAGGCCAATAATGCCAACAGATTCGCCCGGTTTTACCACCAAGGAAGCATCGACCAGAGCATCGACAACTTGGTCTTGTTTGCGTGTACGCACAACAGAGGCATCATCCGAACGCGATTGTGAAATCACGTATCGCTTGCTTACCCGATTAACAACTACGTTGGCGTCTTCAATGTAACTGATATCCACGAGGTGCCTTCCTAGGTCAATCGGACGTATCGATCTTCGGCCTGCCAGAAGAACAGGAACCCAACTGCAAATAGTCCAAAGGTCCAAGCACACAGCGAACCCCACTCGCTAAGGGACGGAATGGTGTCGTAGATGGCGACGTTACGTACTGCGCTTAGGAACTCATACGCCGGATTGTGACTCATGATCTGTTTCACCGTAGGCGCATGATCAAAACGGTCAAGCGTAAACATGACGCCTGACAAGAAGAACCAAGCCTGCGTAACCAATGGCACTACTGCTTTAACATCGGGTATCTGAGCGCACACACGAGCTCCGATCATCAAAAGACCACAGCCGAAAATGTGGATCATTAAGAACAACGGAACAACGAAAATCACTTTCCAAGAAGGCACCGTATGCCATTGGAGTAGCAATGCGACGAAAATCGAAACAGCAGCAGGAATCAGGTTATCTATCGCTGAACGAAGCGTTTGCGAAAACGCCAACGAAGCTGTTGGAAAGTTGAATGCACGGATCATAGCCCGATTTGAGGGAAGCAAACTTGTGCCTTGAGACAGCAGGCCCGACATCATTGGCATAAAAGTAGTGCCAATAAACAAGTAACCAACAAAGTTAGGCACACCGCGTGATGTCTTGAAGAGGACACCAAACAAAAAGCCGTAAAAGACAACGTTAAGCAATGGGTTGATAACTAGCCAGAGCTTCCACAAACGATAATCACGCGTCGTACGAAGCGCCTTTGAACGAGCATCTGCCCAGATAAAATGTCGGCGCTCCCATAGCTGGAGCACATAGTCCTTCAGCGATGGACGCGTCTGAAGTGGTGTCAGTCGCCCCTTATCAACGATGATTACTGGACCGTCGTGATTCTCGATATCTTTAATCCGCTGCTGGGTTTCGGCCTGACGCGAACGCTGCGAATTGGATAGGTTGAGCTTCATTCGTCACCAATCCTTTCGTTCGTTGTAGGGGTCGACTATGCACGATCCGTGCTCGCGCTTGATAGAACTCTTAAGATGATACCCGCGAAGCGTTAGCTTAGGCCTAACCGCAAGCATTAATGATCCATCCCCGTTTCGATGATGGATCGCAGAGCACTAACGACCGAAGAAAAGCCATCGGCTCCTGAGCGATAACGCATCTGTTGCTTCGAAAGCGGCGAGTCCTTAGTAAGAATTCCCCAAATTGGAACTCCGGCGCCCGAATAATCTGCAAACTTCGAAGGCAAGAACGGATTTACTGCAAAATCAGTGCCTGATACATCAGTGTCGTTAACAAGTAGAGCGTCGAATTTCTGTGCAAGGTTCAGGAATTCCAAGTACGGCAGAGCCGCATTGACTATTACTTGCTCTGGTGCTCCTAATGCCCAGAGCTGTGCCTGCGCTTTCTCTGGATTCGGACAGAAGATATGCAGACGAACAACCTGACGAAGGTCTTCAGGCAGAGCTGCGATCGCCTTCACAACGTCACCAACACCGCGATTTTCATAGAAGGATCCGAAGTATCCCACATGTACGCAGTGCTCCTCCAGCTCATATTCCGACTGCACAAGTTCGTACAAGCCGGAATCGGGCTGCGATTGAGCCAGGACCGTCGACTTAGAGAGGAATCGCTCTCTCAAGTGTTGTGGATACGGTGCCAACATCAGTTCTCGCTGTACTTCATTGGTAAAGACCAGGGTATCGGCGGCGATGAACGTTGCAGCTTCAGTCAAAGCAAAATGCGAATCTAGCGATTGCGTATCAATTCCAGCGCGCGAGACCAGTCGTCGCAGCCTCAGGGTTACGGGATGCGGAGAGATCTTTCCCTTGCGCTGCTGCCCTTGTGCGTCAAGGCGCATGGGATCTGAAAACTCTGCTTCCCAAGTAACGGACGGATGCCGAAGCTTAAACAAAACGCCTGCGACATGGGAGCCCGACCACATCGACCGGGAATACATTGATTGATAGCCACCCTGCTTTCGCGAAAGCTTAGAAGCACGACGAGCTGCGTGAGTGGCGAACGAGCAAATCAAAAACCAATTGCTAAACGACGGCGTGACGTCTAGGACTTCGCGATGCCCAATGAATTGCTCCACCATCAACAACGAGCTGGAGTCAATGCTTCTTACCTTGGACATGTTGGCAGAGAAGACATCAACGAGCTCGCCTTGCTCACGAATTCGCTTTGAAGCAACATTGCCGGCAGTATCTGCAAACGGCGGGAAACAATAAGAGAACACGACACGGGATGCAGCTTCCGCGCGCAACCCAGCCCAAGGAAGTCCAGATACTCCAAGCTCAGTCGCCAGCTTGATCGCATCGCCAGTGCGCTCCGGAAAGCGCGTCAGATAGTCTCGGACAAACGAAAACTGGGCGTCGACAAGCGCATTGCGCGCTACAGTCGTGGGAGCTTGGTCATAAGGATGCACCGCCGCACGAATCCTAGAAATACATTCGAGCCTTTGCCGCACCGCAAAGTCAAAGTCGATTTTTTGGCGAGACACCGAATTCGGAGTCATCGTGCGGAGATAGCGAGCACCATTAAGGTCCGAAGGAATCCGGAATGTGAGTGCAGGAAAGTCAAGGAACTGGGAAAAGAAGACGACATCTTCCCCCGACCGAAGATCTTCTGCAAAACGCAAACGAGTAGCAACCTCGATGGGAAACACTTTCGAAGCATTAAACCCCAGCAACCACGGAGCAGCGTGTAGAGGGACAGTCTTGCCTCGCAGCCCCATGGTTCGAGCATCCAAAGAATTTGAAGCAAGAGCGGTACCGTCCGAATCGATGTCTTGAATTCCTACAACCGCAATGGCCGCAGGTCCACACGCAGACCAAGCTCGCTCTAAATACTGCAACTCCAGCGCATCATCATCGTCGAGGAAAGTTACATACGTACGGGACGCGAGTGTAAGACCGAGGTTGCGGGCCCAACCTGCCCCACTGCGCTTGGAAACTACGCACACAACTTCAATTCCAGGATGCGCTGCCCGAAAGCTCTCCACGATGGTGCGCGAACGATCGGCTGCGCCATTTAGCACGACGATAAGCTCAATGAGCGAATCAGACAAGGTCTGCGCCGCAACGGATTCGAGGCTCCGAGCAAGGGTTTCGGAATTATTATAGGAAGGAAGAATCAGACTGATCCCTGGTGTACGGGTCATCGAATTTTCTCCAGAATCTTGTACAGCGTAACCACGACCTGCTTTGGCAGACGTTGCTTTAGTGGCTTGGCCAGAGGGGCAATCTTCAAGATGAGCTGACTTCTAATGCTCGGGAGCGCATCTGCTTGGTTCGCAGTGCCCCTGCCCTGGCAGGTACTAGTTTGCTGCTCTCCGAAAGGAGTGTGGAACAACTGTAGCGACTGAGAGAGAATTTCTTCGCGTGTATCTGCCAAGTCTTCAGAGCATGTAGTGTGTTTTTCCAGTTTGAGCCATACGCAGTCTCCTGCTCGAGACGCCCCATAAATGACGAGGGAATCTTCTCGTGCGAGGGCAGCATTTAAGATGCCAGCAGTTGCGGGCCCTGCGGCGGGCAAGAGCCAATACGCATCCACGCCGCTAGCGTTTAGCCATCTTTCGACCGTCTTCGTGGCCTCATCATTGGGATGCCCGTCAATGCTCGAAGGGCCAGAACCTAGGACGAGAAGTCGGTCTCCCTGTTTGGGTGAATGTGGAACATCATTTGGGGAAGAAAGTACACTCACCTCGCTTCCGATTGCCCCTAAGTGGACTGCGGGTGAATCATCGAATTTGAGGAGCCATACGTGTTGTTCCGTAGGAATAACCTCGGTTTCTCTCATTGAGCAAATGCGCATTAGTCCTCGCTTGCGATGCCAGCGATAAAGTCAAGTAGCCGTTGTGGAACGACTTCATCGCGCTCATTTTTTACCCAGTTCTTCCCTGCCTTGTTTGTATCTAGCAGGGAGCGCTCGGCCGATAAGTGAGCCCACAGTTCAGCAAGCTCCTCCGGCGCTTCAGGAGTAACAACGTGGCCGGCGTCCAAGCCCTCAATTAGGTCCGCGCACTCGCCCTCCACTGCAGCAGAGATGTGCAATCCTATGCTCATAAGTTCATAGGTCTTCGAAGGAATGGTACGAGTAAGCGGCTCCCACCTTGCTAAATGAACAAGTGCCGTATCCGCCCATTCATAATGTTCCTCAAGATCCTCTGCTGCAGCGCGGTGCCTAAATTCCACGTCCACGTCGAGATTCTCGGCTAGATCGTGCAGCTCGTTCCATGCAGCTCCATCGCCGACAAACCTGAGCTTTACTGGCACGCCAGTATCTTGTGCCAAACGGGCAGCTTCAAGAGCATTTCCGAGTTTTTGGGCGCGGCCGAGCGTCCCCGCGTAAAGGACACGCAGCGGTTGGGTGTCCTCCTGTACGCCTAGTTTTCTATAGGTCGTGCGCGGAGGAAACACATTGCGGATCGTTGTCATCGACTGCGTCGAAGACTCGTGCTCGATGCGGAGCCATTCTTCGAGCTTTTCTGAGGTCGTGATGATTCCGTCGGCCTTCTTCAACACACGGTTCATCGCTTTTTCAGTAAGCCAGGACAACGACTGTAAGAATCCGTGGCGGGCGATTCGTTCTCGCAGTGAAGGTGCGCCAGTGGCCGAATTCCAATCATCGCTGACATTTAAGAGTGCAGGCCAAGCATCACGAAGATCGATGACATAAGGCTTTCGGTACTTCTTCGCAATTGCGCGAGTCACCACCGAGGTAGGCAAAGCTGGGACTGTGCCGATCACCAAATCAGGAGAATAGTGTTCTAGTTTTTTAGGAATACGAACCGGAAACACCATCATCGACAATGCAACTGCGGCCTGGTTGAGAATACGACTGCTCAAAGAACGCCCAACTGGGAAGTACCCAGTTCGAACAATCGTCTCCTCGTTGGGTCCTTTTTCGAGTTTAAAGCGGTTCCACGGTCGCGCCGATTGCAACCATTCGCGTATGGAAACTGAACGCTCATAATGAGCTGGCGGGCAGACAACCACCACTTCATGACCATTGCGTTGCAAGATTCGAGTCAACCACGCCCATCGCCGCTGAGGTACACCATTTTCAGGTAACCAATACTGGGAGAGAACTAGGATCTTAATGATTCCCACCTCGCTCCATTGTTATATTTGCGGCACTCGAAACTCGCTCGAGTATATCAGAGCCGCTGCTGACGGTACGCGATTACGACGGTCTACTAACTTTCCTAAACTCACGGAGCGCTCTTCTATCTTTCTTTGATGAGGGCGACACTGTGGACCTTAAAAGGGATGCTGTGCGCACCAAATGGCAGAAATTTCAGCCCGTGAAGCCGTACTCCTTCAGGCAAGAAGAAATCAATATTCGTGGTCGAAAGTCCAGGAACCGACTCCAGATAGCAATAGTGGCCAATGATTTTCCAGCGAGAATTACCAATGCCTTTAATGCGTAGGTCACGTGGAATCGCGTTTCCATTTTCATCCCGCAAATCTAAGGACACGACAGCAGCCCGTGAGGCCGATCGAGCGGAAAATTCATGTCCCACTACCAATCGAACTTTGCGTAAAGGAACGGGAATTTCCAGACTATATGGCAAAACAACGCGCCGAGATTCCCCTTGGATGACCTGCCTTTCTCCTTGCTGCATTATCGCCGCCACATGCGGGAATTGCTGCTCCACAAAGTCTAAATCGCTAACCTCCGGCAACCGGGCCAAAGAGTTCATAATTTCCGACATGGATTGTTCTCCGCCGGTACGCAATCCGCTATCTTGCCCGACGTGATTCAAACGCACATAGCTCAGAGCACGCGAATCCAGAATGACCGGCCCTCGCCGGTCCGCCATGTTATGTGCCCCGCTTCGAGGCTCAATCAACCGACCATCTTCGCTGCGACGGCAAACGTCGAGCAATCCGAGCGAGTACATCGGCCAATGGGAAACGCGTAAAAACGAGATCTCCTCGGAATCATAAATTGCTTCAATTCCGAGTGGAAAGCTGACTACCATTCCGGCAAATGGCTCAGCGATATAAGGCGCCACGTTATTGAAATAGTCTCGGGCCACAACGTCGTCATCATCAATTCGATAGCGCCCGTACGTCTCCCCTACAGCCACATGCTGCTGTGCAATCTCATCTAACCTGCACCCCCAATTACCGTCAGGCTGCTCATCCAAATAAACGAAGGGGAAACGCTCAGCTGCTTCGTGTAGTCCCTTCTTAAAACGTTCAGGTAGCGATTCCGAATAGGACACCACGTGAATCAAATCGATCCCAGCTTGGACACGAGCATCATTAAGAGATGCCAATGTTAACTCAGTAAAGAGTTTCTCACGCGTACGCAGACGTTCAGGATCGTAGAGCTTCTTCTTATAGGCATTAATGCTGTCTTCACCTGCCGAAAGATGCCACGAGTTAGTTTCTGGCAAACATTGGCTGAACCGAGTGCGGCCGATAAAAAACACGTTTTATTCCTTTCCCACCAACACATGGTCCGCGTGACAGCCGTAGCTAACGACACGCCCGCTGCGCTTCAACGCGTCGTCGTTAATGTCCCAAGTATGAGCGCTTTTACCTCGGTATTGGATGTAATTGAAGCGATCGGCTGAAAAAATCCGACCACCAGACTCCTGGACATCCCGCAAGAACTGCGTATCTTCACCCTTACCCAACTCCGCAAACGGGTGAGCTTCAAATACCGATTTCCATCCGGTCAGCGTAGCTCCAAGGACAAGTTCTACCCAGGAGTGTTCATTCCATTCCTTGCGCAGGACCAATTCGTTCGTCGACTCGAGGTAGAGATAAGCGGCTTGTTTGCCAACGATATCCGCTCCGGAAAACCGCAGTGCGTTAATCTGATCGTGCAGGTAGTAAGGCCCGTAAATATCATCGTCGTCCATCTTCGCGACAATGTCGCCGTGCGCATGCGAGACAAGCTGGTTTAGACATGATCCCAAAGACTCAGTCGCAGGCGCATAAAAGAAGCGCACGGCGCCATAGCCATCTACATCCACTACGTCCTCCGCGTGGAAACCATGGGTGAGTACCAATACTTCGTAATCCACCTCGCTTTGCCCAAGCGCTTGCTCTAATGCTCCGGCAAGTCGTTCAGGCCGGTTAGTTGAGATGATGACACTTGCAGAAACGGAACCAACTACACGAGTATCCGCAGTAATTCCCACTGCCTTGAGAATCTTGGCGGCTCGATGCGTATATGTGTGTGCATCCCAAATGACTCGCTGTGCTCGATGAATTTGCTTAGCACGAGCTAGGTCAGAACGCACAGCGCTTTCGATGACGGCTGCAGCATGCTGGGTATCATTGACGGTGGTAATTTCCTGATGTGGGAAGAAAGAATCGATGCCCTGCGCGGGAGTACTAATCACCTGACCACCACAGGCTGCGATCTCTAAAACACGACGCGAAAACATCGTTGGGCTGTCAGTAACGGTATTGACGTTTAGAAATACCTTGAAAGCGCGATATGCCGACAGCATCTTGGAATAAGGCAATGCACCGACCACCCAATCCGTCAAGGGCGCCGGAAACTGATATTTCTCATCGACGTCTTCGTTGCGGGAGTAGATAGTCAGGGAGCTATTGAGGTTTTCGCATGCCTCGGCTCCAGCGCTCAGGATAAGCCGTTGTGCCTCTCCGCGCTCAGGAAACTTTTCGCGGAAATAGGTGCCAGCAAAACATACGGAACCGCGCCCATATTTCGTACGATCACCGTCGCGGATAGGACTATGAATAGCGGGCTGTACTGCAAAAGGAATGACATCGACATAAGAATCTGGAATTTCTTCTCGATATTTTTCTACGCTGTCTGCATCTGTGGTGAAGACGAAATCAAACAGCCTCGCTGACGCAATAAAGTCATCAAAATGAACAGGATCTTCCTTATTCCAGAACACCGTCGGGATTCCGCGCCTACGGCATTCTACAACTAGTTCCTGAAGCTCATCCGAGGGAGCTTGGCTGCCGACAACTTGATACCGCCAAGCACCACTATTTCCCTGCCAAGCTGACTCGACAAGCAAAAGATCGATTCCAGCTTCGACTTGCTCGCGCCACTTCTGGGGCTGCAAATCTACGGTGCTGAATTCATTTCCCCACGCCAAATGAGAGAAATCATCAAGAATAACTCCCACGGTCACAACCTCGAAGGGCTTCTCTCGGCGGGCATCTACCGTGTATTCGGGAAAAGCGAGCGGATCAAGTCCCCGACGCTCGCTGCGCACAACATTCTGAAGTGCCACGCGGTCCTCCTCGTTCTCTGAGGACTCCAATCGCTTACGCTCTTCAAGCTCGAGGTATCGATTCAGTTGGCCTAAGCCACCGTGCCGAAAGTGCCAAAAGGCGGTACGCAGCTGCTTCACGTTCATGGTGACTGTGTTACCTCAATTCTCGTCAAGATAGGCCCTGTTAACGATAGCCCTTCTGCAAAGAGGTGTGCACTAAGATTCGTGGCATGGCTTTCGTAAGGAATTATTCACGCTACTCAGCCGACGTCGTATTGCATCGAAATTTCGACGCATTCCTCGACGAGCCCGTCCGCAGCGGAATTAATGTGATCGATTGTGGCCAAACACTATTAGAGCTGCATATTCAGGATCGCAACGCCGCTACTACTCTGGTCGTATTTCATGCGGCAGCAGACCTCTCACAGACATCCCTCCCGCTGTTTACTGGCGAGCGCCTTACTGAAGGATCGGAGGCAAACATCGTGTTTGTTTCCGATCCCATGCTCGAACGCGGCTGCGGAATCGGCTGGTTTACAGGAGATAACGACTGTAAATTCCAAGCAGAGCTAGTGACAATCCTTCAAAAAGTGCAAAAGGCTCTCGCCGCATCAAACCTAATCTTTTACGGCTCCTCGGCCGGTGGCTTTGCAGCTTTGTATTATTCGCACCAATTCCCTAATTCTTTGGCAGTGGTATCGAACCCGCAAACAAACATCGCCGAATATCACGAAGCCGCTGTTAAGCAATACGCACAAAGAGTCTGGAAGAGTGACGATATTTCTGCCGCCTCAGCTACAACTGACTTGGTGCCCCTCTACGCAAAGTCCTTTCCTAACTACGTCGCTTATCTCACCAACGAGAAGGATGAGTTCCATAACAGCCACCACCTAGCCCCCTGGGCTCAAGCCACGGAAGATTCCGCCAAACGTCGACGATTCCTCGTTGGCGATTGGGGCGATGGACACGCTTCTCCACCACTGTACGTCCTCAAAGGCGTAATCGACTTTGCTATCGCTGTAAACGGTGAATGGGAGGAATTCTTCGCCGACGATGGGTTCTCGACTACTTACTCGCTTTGAGCAAGACCGGAAACAAACTGACGAACGTCTTCACAGGCTTCTTCGTCTTTCGGCGAATACCATTCAATGCCCGCCGCACGTAGTTGTTCCTCAAGTCGCGCCATGAGCGGAGCTGGATAGTTGCGATAAAGGCGCTTATCGGCGCGAAGCATGAACCCCAAGTCCAGTTCACGCGCTGCTGGCAGTAGCTCGTTTTCAGCGCCTCTCACCATGCAGGTTGCAAGATCTGGTCGCCCAAGCCAGGCAACGGTGAGCGCACTTAAGTCAACAACAAACCTTTGGCCTACCTTGTACTGAGGCTCTTCGGGATGAACCGGCGTCGGTAATGGCTCTCTTTCTAGACCTTCGAAAGTACGAAACGCCTCCACAAGAGCCCACTTTCGCACCTGTTTTTCTTCTCTCGGCCCCGCCAAAGAACTAAAAGATTCCGCGATAAGTTCTGGCGCGAAGTGTTCCATGACCCTGACTGTTCCAACTTCCGATAGCCCCTGCGCCACTGGCGCATTTCTCAGACCAGCTGCCGCAAACGGAGGGAAGGTGGAATTGCGTTCATAGGGAGTGTTTCGTTGCAGTCGTGTCGATTCCAAAATGGCACCAAACGAGCAGTAGGCCGCGTTCAAAGAGTCGGCGGCCAAAATGCTTCCCAAGCCCAAAAAGGACCAGGAGTTTTTACGTAGCGGGGTCTCGGTAATGTTCGTTTCGATGACCAATGGGTCAAACTTCTTGAAGAACTGTCGTTCCCGCGCAAACCGTCCCCCGAAATCAAGGGAGACCAGCTGGTGGTTTTCGGGCAAAAGATAGCGGGAGGCCAGTGAATCGAAACCACCTGAAAAATTCAGGAGCACCTTGTTACGCAACTCTGACTCGTCAACATCCCTCAGGAAGGGTTCGCTGGCCCCCACGTGCGATTGAGCCTCAACCTCCGATTTAGTCCAGGCTTCGATTGCTTGTTGAGTTCCCGACGCAACCGGAAATGCAAACTTAATCCGATCAAACGCCGCTCCGCACAAAGTGGAGGCTGCCAATGCGAGTGCATCCCCACTGACTTCTAATGGCCTGCTAAAGCGAAAATGCACATCCAGACGTCGCTCCGGCAGGCGCGACTGGACCGCCCGCAGCAATCGCCCTGGTAGAGGCTTGCGATACGTCAGGTTCGTCCGCAGCACGATGGCTTTTGAATCCCAACGCAACGGCTCGAAGCAAATTTCACTAGGCATAACCCTAGATTAGCTAGATTTCTCTGTTTTCCGTGCATGACATTTCGAAGGCTTTAAAACGAAGATAAATAGGCGATCACCTGGCGATTTGCCTTGAACGCACCCCCACTAATATAGTTACTAAACGTCGCACAGAGCGGTTAGCACATAGCACCTCTAAAACGACAAACTTATTCCTCCATAGCTCAGTTGGCAGAGCATTCGACTGTTAATCGAAGGGTCACTGGTTCGAGCCCAGTTGGAGGAGCAAAAATCCCGCTTTCCTAAGCGGGAACTTTTGTATGTATCCCGATTGCCTCCGGTCTAGAACGGATTTTGCCTTACTCGTTGGTGTACAGGCACTGCTTGTTTACGAACTCATCTAGGGCAAAGCCAGAAAGATGGCAGCCATAGCCGTCGCTCTTGATGCCGCCCAAAGTCGGCCACGGGGCCAAAACTCCTCATGGTAGGAGTCGGAGCCTACGGGCGTCGGTAAGCACGATTAGTGTGTTGTAGTTCGCAGTCCCATGCAGCTCGCTACCGGTACAGATGGTGGCGCCATCGTGCACGGCAAGCTGGACTTGCTTGTCTAGGTTCACTGCGACGTTGTGCGAGGGCAAGGGGTAGTGCTCGTTGGGTTGGAAGGAACATCTTGTTCCCTTCCCTCGGCGATGCACACCATTTCATCAACAAACTCATCGCAAATATCCTCCATGACGATGATGCGCTTGACCTAGGCTTACTCAGTCGCCTTGGTGACATCGGCGGCATCGAGACTTATGTACGGATCGGTGCCGCCGAGCTCCAGCAGGGCCTTCTTGAGGTTGCGGCCGACGAGATTTCTGTAATGAAGGCGTGGACTTGCTCAAAGCGGGTGGGGCACCGTAAAAGCGTGTATAACCACGTTCTTGACTTAAACGCCCCGCTCTAGCCTTTGTAGCGGCGCCCCACGTGAACGTCTACGCCGCCGAAGAGGCTATAGCAGTTGACGTTGATTTCTGGTGCGTCCACTGGCAGGTCATTCGGATGGATGGCGCCGTTCTCTACCTTAAGGTCATGCCCACCAAAAAGGTCTACGCCGCTGACGTGGACGCGGAAGCCTTCGGGAATATAGACATCCACGCCACCAAAGACCCCCACCGCTTCGATGGTGGTAGTACGACTATGCAAGGCAACACCCGTGAGATCAATGTCCACGCCGCCGAAAAAGCCGAGGGCTGTCAGGGAATGAGCTACTGCCCCACCGCTGACAGTGGACCCGCCGAAAATCCCCACCGCAAGAGAGCGGGTCTCCTGCACGCTCGGCTGCACCTGGCGGATGGCCTGCTCTACCTTGGCGATGGCTTTAGATTCTTGCTGGCCCGCATAGGCCTTTGCGCTTTTTCGTTCCTGCCCAAAAAGGAGAACTTCTGGGTTCTCTACAAGGTCGGCTAGCGGCTCGATAAGCTCAGCGCGGGTTGTTGCATCTACGCAGGCGGCCGAACGCTTCTCAAAATCATCGAGGTCAATCTGCCCTGCCGAAAGCGCATCTCCTAAGAAATCTGCAGCTTTCATGCGTTCTCGGTGGTTACAGCGGATATCCAGAGGTTTCACACCTTTAATATATCAGCTTTCTCCGGCAGGCGCGCGAGTTATTCCTTGCCTTGGGAGTCCTTAGAGGAACCTGCCTCCGGCAAAAAATCTTCTACGCGCTCGCCTACCCCGGTCAACTCTGCGATGGCCGCTACTGCGCGCTGAGCGCCCTTGCCATCGCCATATGGGTTAACGGCATTAGCCATTGCAGAATAAGCGGCATTGTCATCAAGCAGAAGCTTCGCTTCCGCCACGATCAGATTGCGGTCGGTACCGACGAGCTTAACGGTGCCAGCCACCACTGCTTCTGGGCGCTCAGTGTTTTGGCGCATGACCAAAACTGGCTTGCCCAAGGAAGGTGCTTCCTCCTGGACTCCGCCAGAGTCGGTCAGGATAATGGCCGCACGGTTCTGGAGCTTAGTGAACTGATCATACGGAAGAGGATCCGTGATGATGACGTTCTCCAGCGCCTCAACCTCCGGAAGAACTGCTTCGCGGACCTTTGGGTTCAGGTGCAGCGGCAGCGCAAAAATAGTATCCGGATATGCCTTTGCTAGATCCTGTACAGCACCACCGATCTCCTTCATCGCGTCAAGGTTCTCGCGGCGGTGTGTGGTGACAACAACGAAACGCTTGTCCGAGTTAGCGGCCTCAGCAAGAGTTGGATCCGAGAATTCGATGTCCCAAGTTGCTGCTTCAAGGAGAGCATCAATAACCGTATTGCCGGTTATAACGATGTCCTTAGAACGAACGTCCTCGCGGCGCAGGTTCTCCATTGCGCCTTCAGTCGGCGCAAGGTGCAGGGCTGCAACCTGACCGATGATCTTACGGTTTGCTTCCTCCGGGAACGGGGACAAGATGTTGCCGGTACGCAGTCCTGCCTCCAGGTGAACGATCTGCACACCGCGGTGGAAGCCAGCAAGAGCCGCTGCCATGGCCGTTGATGTATCACCCTGGGAAATGATGACGTCCGGCTCCTCAGCAACGATGATCTCATCGAGGCCGGCAATGGCACGGGAAACAATCTCATTGAGGGTCTGTCCCGGCTTCATCAATCCCAAGTCATGCTTGGGGGTAATTCCAAACATGGTGTTTACCTGCTCCAGCATTTCCTTGTGCTGGCCAGTAGAGACTGCAACGGACTCGAAGCGATCATCAGCCTCTAGAGCTTTGATGACCGGTGCGACCTTGATTGCTTCAGGTCGAGTACCGTACACAGTCATAATTTTCGGCTTAGCCATTGTGCTCCTTGAAAGCGTTTTAGGTGTCATACCAACATTTGCTGTCTCGCCAATGATTACACGTTTCTGTCTCTTCGCGCGCAGGTATGACCAAGACTGGGGGAGGTTCCCCCTGCGATCTGTTTAATTAGAGACTTGAACTACTCCATCTGGATTGACAGTTACCGTCGCAGCCATGGCCTTTGCCAGATTTAGGCGCTGCCAGGAGCCTGCTTCGCCCTGCCAGTCGAGAGGGTGGCCAGCGGGGTTTGCGGTTTGGCGAAGCACCTCGGCGCGCTGCTCCCAAGTGAGCTCGGGATGGGTTGATTCGAGCAGGACCGGCGCGGCCTTCGGGACAATCATTGGAGCATCGGTGGCATAAGCAGGCTTAAAGCCGTAGTCCAGCATCGGAGCATAACGCTCAACCGCCTGCTCGTCGGTAGCGTAATTCTTACCCGCATCAGCCTGCTGGGCTACGAGCTCGGAGATGTCCTTGCCAGTGCGCCACTTCATCTCGGCACGGATTTCGGCTGCTGCTTGGTCAAGCGCATCGTGCATACGTGGATCGTTGAGACGGTCGGCCGCTGCCGCCTGACCCGTCATACGGCCACCGATAACGTCGAGCGGATAGTGCACGCCCATGACCACGCGGTGGTTGCCGGCTTCCGCGCCGCGCAGCACGAGCTGCGGTGCGACCTCCGGAAGCATGTGGGCCATCAACGTGGTGATCCACGTTGCCTGGTTTGTATGGCCAGACGGGAAAGCCGGCGTGGTGCCGTAATAGTCCTTCTTACCGTCGTTGTACTTGTGAATAGCATCGGGTGCTACCTGGAAAGGACGCCGCACGTTGAAGTGGTACTTTTCCGCGAAGGTAGAGCTAGCTAGTCCGCCCGCACGAGCTAGGTAGCCATTTCCCAACAGGTACTCCGTCTTTGGCAGGCGGTGCTCGGCAAGAGCATCGCGGAAAGCGCCGCCAAACTCCTCACCCAGTGCGTCAGAAACCGCAAGCATCACGCCGTCAGTGTCGGCAGCCGCATCTTGCTGAGCGCGCTTAATCAGCGCTGGATCATCGGCAGCAGCGTTGTTGATGGCAATGGCCTTTTCGAGGTTCTCATCCATGATTGGCTGCTGGGTCTTCACATGGTCAAACATGCGGACTACTTCCCAGTAGACGCCGTATTGGTAGGAAGAGACATCGGAAGGAAAGCCAACCAAGTAGTCGGTGGTGAATGGAGTTGGGGTTGGTGCGCCGTCATGCTGGACTGCTGGGGCACCACTGCTCGAGCCGGTAACAGCCCCCGTAAGCGCTGGCATCGAAGACGATAACTGTGCACTAGCTGGCGCAGGATTCACATGTGCGCCTGCACCCGCTACACCCACTGCCAGAATTGCGGCCGCTACAGAACGGCGGGAAGTAGCAACTATCGAATAACGATGACGAACCATATTTACTTTCTCCATTGAATTAGCAACAAGAACGCACAGAACGCTAGCTGCATAAGGTGGCGAGAAAGTTAAATTTTTCCGGCTAAAAGATGATCTTTTGCGGCAAAGTGAGGACCTTAGCCGAGTTGGGCTTAGCTCCGGACGCTGCTTACTTTATCTTCGTTCGAATCCGAGCTGACAGGAACAACACCGATGGCGGCCGTGGTCAGGGCGGCGATGGCTATTGCGGCTGATGCCGCTTGCGGGAGACAGGATCGAGCGGTCACGTCTTTAAGCTATCGTGCTTTACCCGCGTTGGGAAGCGGTCACAATAAATTTCATCAATGAGGGTACCCACCACTACACCACCGATACAGGTAGGCTGGGTGAGGTTATTAGCGTTAAATCACTACCTGAAGGGTGAGATACTCCAACCATGATCCAGTTCGTAGTAGGCGCCGCCGCAGGTTATGTCTTTGGTACCAAGGCCGGCCGCAAGCGTTATCACCAGATCAAGGGCGCGTACGAAAAAGCGATCAACTCCCCCGTCACCAAGAACGCAGTAAACGCCACCCGCAAGGCAGTGGCAAACAAGCTCGATCCAGAACCCCGCATGAAAGAGGTAAAGGATCTAAGCCGCGGCCGCCGCATCAAAGGAAACCAGCTAGACGGCCACGACCGTATCTACGAGCCCGACGAAGACTAATTAGGCTGCGGCCCACGGAATGCCCTGTCATTGAGCTCGCGGCGGGCCTGCTCAAGGGCGACGAGATCGGCGAAGAGCGAGTTATAGGCTTGCTCGTCGTCGGAGGGGCGCATGCGACCTAGTTGGGCCTTGATTTGGGCTACTTGGTCGCCCACGCGGGCTTCCTGGAGGCGGGAAAGCACGCTGTCAGCATAAACCTCCCAAGCCTTGGGATCGGACTCATCGCCCACCTTGATGGGTTCCACGGCAAGCTCACTGACAAAGTTGCGCGCAGTGAGATCGAGCATCTCCCCTGCCACAGCGGCGATCCATTCCACGCTGGGCAGGTTGGCGCCGGCAGCAACGCCACCGACAGTAGAGATTGCCTCGCGGATGATGCGGTAAGACTCGTTCGAGTACGCATCGGCGGTAATCCCGTCGAAGTAAGAACCGGCAAGGCCCGGGTACTGCAAGGCCAGCTTTAGGGCCTCCCGCTGCGGCCACAGGTGGGTCTCACGGGGGCTTGGCACGTGGAAGACCGGAGTGTTCTGTTGTGCGGGAGCGGGCGTGCCGGCTTTGATCGGGGCGTCGGCAAGCCGTGCCTTCTTGTCCTTTTTCTTAGGCCGGCGAGCCTCCTGCTGGACCTGCTGCAGGACTTCCTCCGGGTTGGGCCAACCCACCCAGCCAGCTAGGCGGCGGGCGTACTCACGCTGCAGCGGGGCGTCGCGAATCTGTGCCACCACGGGCACCGCACGACGCAATGCTTGCAGACGCCCCTCTGCGGTATCGATGCGGTATTCGCTAAGCACCGACTGGATGACGAACTCGAACATCGGGATGCGGTCCGCGATGAGCTCACGCACCGCGGCGTCGCCCTTGGCCAGGCGCAGATCGCAAGGGTCCATGCCCTCAGGGGCCACGGAAACGAAGGACTGACCAGTAAAAGATTGCTCGCCCTGGAAGGCGCGCATCGCGGCTTTCTGCCCCGCCTCATCACCGTCGAAGGTGTAGATGAGCTCGCCGTTGAAGTAGGAATCATCCAGCATCAACCTGCGCAGGACCTGCAGGTGATCGCCGCCGAACGCGGTGCCACAGCTGGCCACGGCGGTCTTCACGCCCGCGGCATACATCGCCATGACGTCGGTGTAGCCCTCCACCACCACCGCCTGGTGTGCTTCCGCGATGTTGCGCTTGGCCAAATCCAGGCCGAAGAGCACCTTGGACTTGTGGTAGAGCATGGTCTCAGGCGTGTTCATGTACTTGCCCAGGTTGTCATCCTCAAAAAGCTTGCGCGCGCCAAAGCCGATGACGTTGCCCGAAAGGTCCTTGATGGGCCACAGCAGGCGCCGATGAAAGCGGTCAATAGGCCCGCGCTTGCCCATCTTGGAAATGCCGGCAGCCTCTAGCTCCTCAAAGGAAAAGCCCATGCGAAGAAGGTGCTTGGTGGCAGTGTCCCACCCCTCCGGGGCATAACCGCACTCGAAGTCATAGATGATCTCGCGGCCAAAGCCACGGTCGAGTAGGAACTCGCGCGCCTTGGCTGCTTGCGGGGTCTCTAGCTGCTCTCGGTAGAACTGGTGGGCTGCCTTGTTCGCCGCGATAAGGCGCTGCCGAGTGCCAGGTTTTTCGTTGCGATTGCCGGTGCTGCCGCCTTGGTAATTGATGTGGTAGCCAATCTTTTGAGCCACCGCCTCGACTGCTTCGGGGAAAGAGACCTGCTCCATTTCCATCAGGAAGCTAAAAACATCGCCACCCTTGCCCGTGGAAAAGCAGTGATAATAACCGCGTTGCGGGCGCACGTGGAAGGAAGGCGTTTTCTCTTCCTTGAAGGGCGACAGCCCCTTCAAAGAGTCATAACCCGCAGGTTTGAGCTGTACATACTCGCCCACGATTTCTTCCAAAGGCGCGCGTTCACGGATTGCTTGGATGTCGCTCTCCGGAATTCTGCCTTGTGCCATGCGCTAAAGACTACCCCGCTTATGGGTTGCTGGCTTGCCTTGGGGTGCAGATACAGTTGCCCAACAACTACAGATGGAAAAGCCGCTGGAAAGGACAGAAATTTACCCACCCTTGGGGTAGACAAAAAGCGGCAAAAGCCAAACCTGGAAAATGCAGAAGGTCCGAGTGTTTTCCCAGTGCTAGCTAGATTTTCATTGCAGGAAAATCCCTGCAAAGATGGGGGTATGGCCAATCCCCCCTCCTCCAAGAAGAAGCCCTTAGCCGTCCTCGGCAGCTTGCTCTTAGTCGCAGCCGCTGGCTACTTCGGAATCGACCTTGGCGGTGATTCTGGTAGCTCGCAGTCCACGAGTTCAACTGCAAGCTCCGCTTCATCATCCAACGCCGCAAATTTCTCCGGGCACTACGCCTCGTGCGCGATGGATACCCTGCCCGAGGAAGCAGAAGAAACGGCCGAGGATATCTTGGCGGGCGGCCCCTACGACCATCCGGATAATGACAACAAGCGTTTTGGAAACTACGAGGGCGTACTGCCCAAAGAGTCCAAGAACTACTACCGCGAATACACCGTGGATTCGCCCGGCCTAAACCACCGCGGCGCCAAGCGCATCGTCACCGGCGGCGGCAGCGAAACCGACCCCGATGTCTGGTACTACACCGACGATCACTACGAATCCTTCTGCGAGATCCCCGATGCTGAATAATCTCTCCAAAGTTCTAATCACTCAGCCGCTTGAAAGCCGCGCAGATCTGTATTCCGCACTCGGCACCATCCGTGGCTGCAATACCTGCACTGCCCCGCACAACCTCGACGACTTGGCGGACTTCCTGCGCGAGCACAAAGTGGAAACCATCGTGTCCTCAGCATGGAAGCTGTCCACCACTGACACCGCGGCGGTTCTCGAGGTGCTCGGGGACAACGGCGTTCGTCTCTTCCGCTGATCTTCTTGCACTGGGAGCTCCAAGTTCACCTGCCCATACCAGTCAAAGCGCAGTAAGTAGTAAGACTTCCAACCAAAACTCTAACCTCACTCTTCAGTCAACAGGGGTGCCGTGTCTACGTCTCATTTCTGCAAATAAAAAGAAAATGCGATGGCCCAGAATACGCGGTTAAAATGTAGTTTTATCTGGAATCGCAGCTCGGATTTTCGAATGGACTTAGATTTGTTCGAATTCATCAACTCACAATGTCTACCCCCACATGTAGATTGCGAGATAATCAAATTAGAGGAGGTACACCATGTCATTGACCATCAGTCGAACAAACAATTCAGAATTGCAAACTCGTAGAAAAATGCTCACTCATCAGCTCGTGGATAAGTACTCTTCTATAGAGGGACAACCAATCACTCGACGCGATCTGCGAGACCTAGCCTCCATGGGATGTCTCACTCTTGAAGAGCGTGAGCTTTATGATGAGCTTCGCCGTGTCGAAATGATGCTCGACCTCGATGAGTGAATACCCACACCCGAGAATCTTCGGGGAGGACGCAGCACGAGATTTTGCGGACGAAGTACATTCAACGATCAAAGCTGCACTACCTGTTTCAGACAACGATTTAGATGCCGATTTCATACTCAATGAAAGCAACGGCATCTTCGTTTTGTCGGTATTAGCACCGCTCTACTACGGACGGAAAACAACCTCAGCAGAAAAGCGAGTCGAATCAGAACGCAGCGATCTTTATGCCCTAGTTGTGGAATACAAACTCACGCAGGATCGCGATTCGAAGTTCTTAACCGTCAGGAACAGCGCATTCGAGATTCGTGTTCACACTCAATCTGCAATTAAATTTGAATACGAACGTGAGAAAGAGCGCGCACCAGCAGCACATATCCATTTTTCTGGGATCGGCGGCTTGTTGAGCCCTGCGCTAATGAAAAACGGCAAGACAAAGAAAAATGACCCTCGCAAAGACGGAAATCTGAAGGCTCTCCACATTCCTGTCGGCGGTCATCGGTTTCGGCCTTCACTCGAAGACTTCTTGTATTTCACGATTGAAGAGTGCGGCTTTCAGAGAAATGAAGGTTGGGAGAAGGCTCTGAAACTTTCGCGCAATTCATGGTTTGATATTCAGCTACAAGCTGCCGTTCGAGATAACCCTGCAGTGGCGATGAAGGCCCTTCAAGAGCTTGGATTTAAGGTGTCTCCTCCAGAGTCAGGGTGCCCAGCGCCACGGAGACATTCCAGCTGGTAACTGTAACGATGAGCATGATAGTCAATTTGTCAGCTCCTCGTTCTACGCCGTTGGCGGTTTCTCTTCGCCTCGTCCACAATCTCTCCGTGTAAGGACAAGAAAAGTCTTCAGCTGCGGGACTTTCGCGCACTATTTAGCAACCTGAATGGTGCGCGAAACTTGACAATTCGATTTTCGGAATCGATGTCGGCATGGCGCTGCGGTCTGGCTCCCACTCCATAGAACTCATGGAAGCCAAGGAACAGATAAAAGCCAACCATACGCTCCACCCCGATTCCTGGTATCTCTCAGCGACGAGCTGGATCGCTTACAGATTCAATGACTTTCCATTGCGCTGGGTTGCTTTCCACGAACCGGGCGTTCCCATAATGTCGGAACAAAACGAGGTTTGGGGAGTCCCTCTCTTAACGCTGAATCCGTCTAAGAAGCTGCATAGAGATTGGATTATGGATTGAGGTATCGGCCACGCACTATTACCCCATAAACCCAGAAAACTCCGCGGTCTGGCGCGCTAGCCGCTCCAAACGGGACTCGGTCATCGAGGCGATCTGATCCACAATGACCCGCTGGCGCTCGGCATCCGATTCAGCGCGGTTGTACCACAGGCGGAACATCGGGTCGAGGGCGCCCGGTGCGCCGGCGGAAAGATAATCAAAAACGCGGTAGATGCGCTCTCGCTGGCGATCCTGACGCGCCAAGTGCACCGGCTCATCCATCACGTAGAGCACCGCGATGGTCTTCAAAAGCTTGACCTCATTTGCCGCGCGCGCTGGCACGGCAAGGTTGCCCTGCTGGCGCCCCAAAACCAGCTCCGGGCCATTGGCCTCGCGGGTGGCTTGCACCGTGGCACCAACGTAGCGGCCCACTAGCTCCGAAGTCATCTTTTTCAGCGTGGTATAGGCGCGCAGCGAGGAATCAAACTCGCTGACTTGCTGGATGACGGGCAGGGCACGCAGGGAATCCGCGGCGTCGAGAAGCTCGTCCGCACTGCCACCGAAAGCTTTGGCGCCTTTCTCCGCGAGGGCAGCCAGCTCCACCAAGTCCCAGAGCACGGCGAGGGAAACGCGACCAGAAACGATGCCATCCTCGACGTCGTGGACGGAGTAGGCAATGTCATCGGACCAATCCATCGCCTGTGCCTCCATCGAGGGGCGGGAGTCTTCGTGTCTTTCGCGCAGCCAGGCCAAGATGTGGGCGTCCTCGTCGTAGCAACCATACTTGCGGTTCACGCTGCCATCCGGATTGGTTTTGGTCCGCGGGTACTTGCATGCCGCGTCCAATGCGGCGCGCGTGAGGTTCAGCCCAAAAGAATTGTCCTCCGCATCGACCACCTTCGGCTCCAGGCGGGTAAGGATGCGCAGGGTCTGCGCGTTACCTTCGAAGCCGCCGCAGATATCCGCTACCTCGTTGAGTGCGTTCTCACCGTTGTGGCCATACGGCGGGTGCCCGATGTCATGGGTCAGGCCGGCCATGTCGCACAGGTCTGGGTCAAGCCCCAGCCCAGAGCCGATACCGCGGGCAATCTGGCCCACCTCGAGCGAGTGGGTCAACCGCGTGCGGGGCGTATCGCCGTCGTGGGGGCCAACCACCTGCGTCTTGTCAGCGAGGCGTCGCAAAGCAGCAGAGTGCAGGACGCGGGCGCGGTCGCGGGCGAAGGCGCCACGGTGATCCGCGTCAGCCGGGCCAGACTTGCTTTTAAAAACCGAGCCCTTGGGGCTCTCGTCGAAGAGGCGGGCGGCGTCGTGCGGGGTATAGGAATAGCTCACATAGTGCAGTGTAGGCGCAACGAGCTTGTACTTTTCTGATTCTGGTAGGGGTGTCTGGCTGCCATTGCAATGCAAAAGCTCCTGCCCCAGCCTCCCTTTTACGGGAAACCTTGGGCAGGAGCTCTAACTATGTCCGAGCTTACTTGCTGGACAAAGCGCTGGAAAGCTTGTCAGCGAAGGAGAAAGGCAGGTTAACCAGTGCCTGCAGGGTGTCTGCTACGAGGTTGAAGACGTTGTTGATGATGTCAAACATAGATTTTCCTTTCGATAGGGGGAGCTTTCACTAACCACGCTAGCGAGCAAGAAGTGGTTTTGCCACCAAAATCAACTGAGAATTTCCTGCGATAGCTGGCAAAACACTCAAAAATAGCCGCTGACAAGGCGCTTTATCTCCCGGTTTTATTGCGAATTTCTTCGTGTCGGGCGCGTCGCGTCGGGCGGATGAGCGCCTCGATGCGGTGTAGACCGCTGCGCAGATGCTCAGCTAGCTCCTCCCCTAGTACCTTCCGCGCGCCGAAGACCACCAGGCCGCCCAACTCGTGGGCCAAATAGCGCCACCACGGCGGCGCGAAGGTGGGCGTGGGATAGCCGGCTGCACCGACCACCCGTGCCGCAAACCCCTCGTCGCGGGCGATTAGCCAGGCACGCAAGCGGTGTAGCGGGTCGGTCACGATGATGACGCGCTCGAAGCCATGCCTGCGGCGGATAGCGCGCAGGGATTCCACGGTGTCGTTGCCCTCCGGCACGGGCAACACAGTGGCGTGGCCACTAAGGTACTTGGCGCCGACTTCTGCCTCGGTGAAGCGATCCCCGGGCAACTTGCCGCCGACGGTAACGATGGGCACGCCCGGTATAGCAACCGCAATGCGGCGGGCCTCGTCGAGGCGCGCCTGCAGGATGCGCGAGGGCCTGCCATCGTATTGAGCCGCACCGAGCACGATGATTGCCTGCGCTTCAGACTCCATCAGATTAAATTTCTGGGCAATCTTTTCCCGGAATTTCCGTGCTTTCCTGCAGCAGCTAACGCGTCTCATTTGCACTAGCCTAACGGTATTCTGGTGGGCATGACTTCTTCTGCGCGTATCGGTTCAGCCGCCCTAGCGGCACTCATCGTAGGGCTATCGCAGCCTACTGCTTTTGCAGCAACACCACCCCACAGCAACGCGCCGGCGGTGCTAGCGCAGGCTGCCCCCTCAAGCATTACTTCTAAGGTCACTGACAACTCTGGGGTGCTCTCCGCTGAGGAAAAAGACCAGCTGGAAGATGAAATCAAGACGCTGCAGAAGAACGAGGGCCTAGTGCTCTACGTAGTCTTTGAAAAGACTCTGTCTGGCTCCGCGGAAGACTTCGCGCAGCAATTCGTCACCTCCAAGGGCCCGAACTCCGCCATTTATGTTGTCTCCGTCGAAGACCGCAAGGTCGGCGTGCAAACGGGTGGGGCCTGGCCAAAAAGTCGGCTGAATGCCATGTATGAAGCCGCTTCAGCACGCCTGGCAGACGATGACTTCGGCGGTTCTGCTTTGGAGTTAGTCGCAGCTGCCTCGGGCCGCGGGAAGGGTTCTTCAAGTTCTAGCTCCGCTGATTCTGGTTCAGGTGCCGGCTGGCTAGCCGGCGGTGCCGGTGCCCTGGCGCTGGCCGGCGGCGGCATATGGTTGGCAGGCCGCCGCAAGACCAAGAAAGATTCCGCGGAGACGCTCAAGTCAGCGCGCGCCATCGAGCCGGGCGATACGAACTCGCTGAATAAGCTCGATACCGCGACGCTCGAATCCTTGGCGCGCGAGGAGCTGGTCTCTACCGATGAGTCTATTCGCCGCGGCAAGGAGGAGCTCGACATCGCCACCGCCGAGTTCGGCCCCGAGCGCACGCGTCCTTTCACCCGCGCGATGAACCACTCCACCTCCACCTTGCAGAAGGCCTTTGCTATGCAGCGCCGGCTTGACGACGCCGCGCCAGAATCCGAGGCCGAGCGCCGCCAGATGCTCATCGAGATCGTCTCCTCGTGTGGCCAGGCCGATGATGCCTTGGATGCCCAAGCCGCGGATTTCGCCGCCATGCGCGATCTGCTGATCAACGCCGATTCCAAACTGGACGAACTCACGCGCCGCAGCGTGGACGTGCGCGCCCGCATCCCGCAGGCCCAGCAGATTCTGGCACAACTGCAGCAAGACCACCCGGGCGCGCTGGACTCCATCGCCGATAACCCGCACATGGCAGAAATCTCCGTGGGCGAGGCGGAAAAGCAGCTCGACCGAGGCCGCGAACTCGCCGCGGCACCTGCCGGCCAGCAAGGCGGCCTGGTGGGCCTCATCCGCGAGGCCGAGCACGCCATCGAGGTGGCAGACCGCCTCCTTTCCGGCGTCGAGCACGCCGAGTCCAACCTCGCGGCCGCCAAGACAAATCTCGCCGCGCTCATCGCTGAAGTCCGCGGCGAGGCGGACGAGGCCCGCCAGTTGGAGCAGCAAGGAAAAAAGCTTGGCACTGAGGCCGATTGGCAGGCACTTGCAGACGTAGCCACCCGCGCCGAGGCGGCCGTTACGGAGGCGGAGGCCAGCCAGGCCAGCGACCCACTCGTCCACTACACCGCGCTAACCACCATCGACTCGGAGCTCGACGAGCGCCTCGACGCCGTGCGTGAGGCCACCGCCACCCGTGCCCGCCAGCTCGACTTATACAACCAGCAGATGCACTCCGCGCAGGCCGCAATCCAGGCCGCCGAGGACGTCATCTCCACCCGCGGCCGCGTGGTGGGTGCCACCGCCCGCACCCAGCTTGCCGACGCCAAACGCCTGCACGCCCAAGCCATGCAGCTGAAAAACTCCGATCTGCGCAACGCCATCGACGCCTCCCGCCAAGCCGCTAACGCCGCACAAAATGCGGCGCGAACCGCGCAGCAGGACATCAACTCTTATCAGCGCCGCCAGCAGGTCCAGTCTGCCGGCTCCACCGCGGGAGACATCATCACCGGCATGGTCATCGGCCAGATGCTCGGCGGCGGCCACAGCCATGGTGGCTTTGGCGGTGGTTTCGGCGGCGGATTTGGCGGCGGTTTCGGCGGAAACTCCGGCGGCGGAGGCGGTGGCTTCCGCGGCGGTTCCTTCTAGATCCGCCGGCGCTTAGATCCGCCGGCGCTTCGGGGCGTCGACAAGCGCGCAGCAATAGGTTAAAAACGCGGCGTCGACGTCCGGCACCTGCTGCGGCCGCATATCCGTAATCTCCAGCACGCCCTTGAAAGTGGGGCGAGTGCGGATAATCTCGTTTCCGGAAGCGTCATAAATGCGGCGCTCCCTGCGGAAAGGGTTAGGCCTATCCAGCGTGTACTCACGGCCCATGCACTTGGCCTGCATATGGCTGATTGATACGCCCTGCTGCCCCACGTGCAGAGTCTCACCCGTGGTGGCCGTGCCGCGCACCCAGAAACGCCTGCTGCCGCTGTCGATGGAGTGCTCCAACAAAATGCGCTCCTGCGCCGAAGCCAGCTGGGATTCATTGACGTTCAGCACGTCCGCGCGCACCGTGGCCCATACGGTTCCTTCTTCATCGCGCAGACAATCTTCCGCCCACGTCCAATGCCGGTGTTCTGTACTCACGAGTATCGCTTAATGCCTAGAACACGAAAAGGGAAAGCAGCGCCACCAAGGAGGCAAGCCCCAGCGTGGCAATGACGGGTACCGCCATGCCGCGGGTCTTGGCCTCCAGAATGAGACGGGTAAACCAGCTCAAGGCGATGATCTCGGCGTCGTTTAGCGCGGCCGCCTCGGGCTCCGCGTCGAACTCCAAGATGGCCTTGCGCACGCCGGAATTCTTTGCCGAAAACTGCGCTACCTTGTAGCCGGCGGCGTCTTCAATAATCCAATCGCCGCCGTTTTCATTGATGAAGGAAAACTCGCGGCCAGCCGCATCCGCCTCTAGGCGCTTGGCGCGGCCCAGCGGGCCCTGCAGCGTATAGACGCGGCCATCCACGCGGGCCGTGGCGCCTTCTTTCGGGTCCGCCGCTAGCTGCCAAACCTCGCCGTCAATTTCTGCCTGATCTGCAGAAAAGACGCCGAAGGCCAGGGGCCCATCCTCCTTCAGCAGGACAGGCTTTTGGCTGTCAGTGCGGTCCCAGCTGGTGTATTGCATCGCTACTTTCTTCTTTACTTAGCCTTTAGCAGCCGATGAGGCGGGCGGCCAGGTATGCCTCGAGCTCGTCGAGCTTGACGCGCTCTTGCTCCATGGTGTCGCGCTCGCGGACGGTAACTGCGCCGTCTTCCAGGGAATCGAAATCGTAGGTCACGCAGAAAGGCGTGCCGATTTCATCCTGACGACGGTAGCGGCGGCCGATGGCACCGGAGAGGTCAAAGTCAACGTTCCAGTGTTGGCGCAGCTTGGCAGCCAGCTCGCGGGCTGGGGTGGACAGCTCTTCCTTCTTGGACAACGGCAGAACTGCAACCTTGACCGGGGAAAGGCGGCGGTCCAGGCGCAGGACCACGCGCTTATCGGTGCCGCCCTTGGCGTTTGGCACCTCTTCCTCATCATAAGCATCGACCAAGAAGGCCATCATGGAACGGCCCAGGCCGGCTGCCGGCTCGATGACGTAAGGAACCCAGCGCTCCTCGGTGGTCTGGTCGTAGTAGGACAGGTCCTCGCCGGAGCCCTTCGCGTGAACGGAAAGGTCATAGTCGGTGCGGTTAGCAACGCCCTCGAGCTCGCCCCACTTGGAGCCGGTGAAGCCGAATGCATACTCGACGTCGACAGTGCGCTTGGAGTAGTGGGACAGCTTCTCCTTCGGGTGCTCGTACAGGCGCAGATTCTCTTCCTTGATGCCAAGGTCCACGTACCAGTTGTAGCGGTCATCAATCCAGTACTGGTGCCACTGCTCGTCCTCGCCCGGCTTGACAAAGAACTCCATCTCCATCTGCTCGAACTCGCGGGTGCGGAAGATGAAGTTGCCCGGGGTGATCTCATTACGGAAGGACTTACCAATGTTCGCGATGCCGAAAGGTGGCTTCATGCGCGCGGAAGTCATGACGTTCTTGAAGTTAACGAAGATGCCCTGTGCAGTCTCTGGGCGCAGGTAGTGCAGACCCTGCTCATCATCAACCGGTCCGAGGTAGGTCTTGAGCAGGCCGGAGAATGCCTTCGGCTCGGTCCAGTCACCCGGCTGGCCGGTCTCAGGATCGTTGATGTCTGCCAGGCCGTTTGCAGGCTCGTGGCCGTGCTTTTCCTCGTATGCCTCGAGCAGGTGGTCAGCGCGGTAACGCTTACCGGTGTGGCGGGACTCCACCAGTGGATCGGTGAAGACCTCGACGTGGCCGGAGGAAACCCAGACCTGACGCGGCTGAATGACGGAGGTATCAACACCCACGACGTCCTCGCGGGACTGCACCATGTGGCGCCACCACTGGCGCTTGATGTTTTCCTTTAGTTCCACACCGAGGGGGCCGTAGTCCCACGCAGAGCGCGAACCGCCATAGATCTCACCTGCCTGGTAGACCAATCCGCGGCGCTTGCACAGGCTTACAACGGTATCGATGACGCTTGCCATGGTTAAAAAGACTCCTCTGTTAAGGGACAGCCGTGAACAATGTTCCTAGTCTATCCTGCCTCCTTCCACGCGTGGGCGGAGGGGTGAAAATAAATTTTGTATTTTATACAACACTGTGCAAGATGTGGGGTATCGTACTGTTTCAAGCGATTAACAGAAATTGGATTGAAGGTGATCTGCATGACGCAGCCCTCCACGGCGCTTCACACACTCGACATCGACGCCGCTACCCGCATCATTGGCGCTTTAGATTCACCCCTGCGCATCACCCTGATATTGGCCCTTAACCGCCACGATCACTACGTTCACGAGCTGGTGGCCGCCACCGGCAAATCCCAGCCGCTAATCAGCCAACACCTGCGCGTACTAAAAGATGCCGGAATCGTCGATTCCAAGCGTTCAGGCCGCGAGGTGCGCTACTCGCTGGCCTCTCCCGAGGTGCTTTCCTTGTTGGAGCAGGCTGCAGCACTGTTTAACCGTTAACTTTATTGGAAACTAATTGATAAACTAGCGGTCATGGCTCTCCATGAAAGCATCCCTAAGCTTGGGGCTCGCAACACCAAGCAGCGCACCGCTGTCGTCGAGGTTCTGCGTGAACTAGATAAGTTCGCCTCGGCAAAAGACATTCACCGGGCGTTGCAAGACCGCGAGCACAAAGTAGGCCTGACCACGGTCTACCGCACCCTGCAATCCCTCTCCGATATTGATGCAGTGGACGCGCTTCACATGCCTTCGGGCGAAACGCTCTACCGCCACTGCGAATCCGCTAACCACCACCATCACTTGGTATGCACCAAGTGCGGCCGCACCGAGGAAATCGACGGCGGCCCCATCGAGCAGTGGGCATCCAACGTGGCTGCCGAGCACGACTTTGAGCTAACCGGCCACGATGCCGAAATCTTCGGCATCTGCTCCAATTGCCGCGCGAACTAGGCAGCACCACGTAACAAATAGCTTTAGCTATTTTGTACCGCCGAAACGACGATCCCGCCGCGCGTATTCTTCTACCGCGGCGTACAAGTCCTCCGGAGTGAAATCTGGGAAGAGCTTGTCTTGGTAGATCATCTCCGCGTATGCCGACTGCCACAGCAGGAAGTTCGACGTGCGCTTCTCCCCCGACGGGCGCAGGAATAGATCCACATCCGGCATGGTGGGATCATAAAGCGCAGCGCTTAGCGACGCCTCGTTAATCGCGCTCGGCTTCAACTCACCCTTGGCCACCTGATCGGCGAGCTTGCGAACGCCGTCGACAAGCTCGGCGCGCCCACCGTAGTTCACGCACATCGCCAGCGTCATGCGCGTATTGTCCTTGGTCAGCTCCTGTGCGGTCTCGAGCTCCTTGATGACGGAGCGCCACAGGCGCGGGCGGCGGCCCACCCAGACCACACGCACGCCCTTCTCGTTAAGCCACTCGCGCTGGCGACGCAGCACATCGCGGTTAAACGCCATCAAAAAGCGCACTTCTTCGGGGCTGCGGCGCCAATTTTCCGTGGAAAAGGCATAAGCCGAAAGGTACGGGATGTTCATGGAAAGGCAGGCATCGACGACGTCGAGAAGCACTGCCTCACCACGGCGGTGCCCCTCGGTGCGCTTCATGCCACGCTCCTCGGCCCAACGGCCGTTTCCGTCCATGACCAGCGCAATGTGCTGGGGCAGAAACTCCTGAGGGATGGCAGGCGGGTTTAAAACTCGGTTCGGATCTGGCGTAATCACGCGCCTTATCTTACTGGTCCATGACCCCTAACGCGGTAACCTTGCGTTCCAAATGCCACTGCAGATGCGCGCGGATGAGTTGATGCGCCTCCCCGCGCTGCTCAAAGGTAGGGCTCGTGGGGTGTCCATGCGCAAGCAACCACATGTGATGCAACGTCTCCGGGTCCACCTCGGCGGCGCCTGGCGGGCGGCACTCGTGGCACATCGCGCCGCCAACGGCCGGGTGGAAAGCATGATGCGGGCCGGGCTTCTGGCACTGCGCGCAATCGAAAAGCCCCGGCGCCCAGCCGGCATGCGCCATTGCCTGAAGTAGGAATTGGTCCAGCGTCAGGAGCGGATCGTCGTGCTGCAGGCGCTGCAACGTGGCGACCAAGGCGTTATAAAGGTATGGGTCTTGGTCAGAATCCGCAAAAGCCAGGCGTTCGGCGGATTCAAGTGCGGCGCAGGCGGCGGTATAGCGCTCATAATCTCCGATGATGGCGGCGCCAAAAAAGTCCACGGTGTCGGCCTGCGAAATCGTGTATAGATTCCGGCCGGGATACAGCTGCACATCCAGGTTTACAAAGGGCTGGAGGCGCGAACCAAAACGCGACTTCGCCCTGCGTACGCCCTTGGCAACCGCGCGCACCAAGCCATGGCTGCGGGTAAGCAGCACGATAACGCGGTCGGCCTCGCCGAAGTCATAGCTGCGGATGACCAAGGCGCGGTCGCGAAAATTCTCCCTTGGCATACCTAGATTTTTAAGCCTTGGGTTTTAGAAGCCGAGACGGCCCAGCATCTTCGGGTCAGACTGCCAGTTCTTGAGTACCTTGATGCGCAGGTCAAGGTAGACGTTCTGGCCCAGCAGCTGGATGATCTCCTTGCGGGCGGTGCCCACGATGCGGGTAAAGCGGCGGCCGTCCTTGCCCTCGATGATGCGCTTTTGGCCTGGGCGCTCCAGGTAAAGCACCGCGTGGACGTTCATAACGTCGGGGCGAGTCTCATCGGGCAGCATCTCATCAACCTCGACGGCCACGCTGTGCGGCAGCTCGTCTTTCAAACCAGACAGTGCGGCCTCGCGGATGAGCTCAGCGATGCGCTTTTCCTGCTCTTCGTCGGTGATGTGATCATCGGGGTAGAACTTCGGACCTTCTGGCAGGTGATCGATGATCACCTGGGTCAGCTCATCCAGTTGTACGCGCTGGGTGGCCGAAACCGGGATGACCACGGCGTCGGGGTTCTCCTCGCTGAGCAGCTGGTGCAGCGCCAAAAGCTGCGCGCCGACCTGATCCTTGCTGGCCTTATCCAGCTTGGTCACGATTCCGATGATTGGGGTCTTCGGCGCTACCTTGCGGACGTTTTCCAGAATCCAGCGGTCACCCGGGCCAATCTTTTCATCGGCAGGGATAGTCAGGCCGATAACATCCACATCGGCATAAGTGTCCTTGACTACCTCGTTGAGACGCTCGCCCAGCAGCGTGCGCGGGCGGTGCAGGCCCGGCGTATCCACGACGATAACTTGGGCGTCTTCGCGGTGTACCAAGCCACGGATGGGGTGGCGGGTGGTCTCGGGCTGGTTCGCGGTGATGGCGATCTTCTGCCCCACCAGCGCGTTGGTGAGAGTCGACTTGCCCGTGTTTGGGCGGCCTACGAAGGACACGAAGCCAGAGCGGAAGCCCTGTGGCGTGTCGGTGAATTCTGTATAGTCCAGCGCCTCCCCATCGGCGGGAAGGTTCTCAAAGGCGGCGTCAAAATCGGTACTCATTGCTAGTCATCATAGCCCAGCCGCGTCACAGTAGTACATACGCGTTTGAGGCTGCCCGTGGGCCTCTTCACCGGCGTTCTCGTCTCGCAAATACCCAGGGCTGGAAATGCAGCTTTCTGGTGGATTGCGCGACGTCGGCACGCGTGGCGAAACGCGAACAGGACCTCTGGGTTTCCAGGGCTGGGTATCTATGCCGCGCGCCTCGGGCCCATCGCCAACATTCGGCGCACCGTCGCGACAAACTCCTCCGGCCGGGCGCGCAACTCCTCAGGGCTAAAGCGCAGGACCACATAACCCATGTTGAGCAGCTCCTTCTGGCGGCGGTGCTCCGCGCGAATCGCCTCCACAGGCCTGTCTTGGTATTTGACATCGCCGTCAATTTCAATGAGCAACCAGCCGTCAATTGCCAAGTCAGCGCGGTACTTGCCCACTATGTACTGCGGGCGCACGTTTATGCCCGCACGCAGCAACAACGCGCGGGCGTAGGACTCCCACGGCGACTCAGAATCAACCACGGCCGCGGCCACCACGGCGCGCGCCGTCGCCACGCCCTTGACGCGGCCCAGCGCGCCCAACGTATCCTGCATGCGACGGCGGCCCACCTGTGCACGCACATAATCCGCGGCGACCAGCCCTTCTTCGAAGCCGTGCAGGCGGGCCATGTCAATCGCGGTACGCTCCAGCGAGGTGAGCTTAATGCCGTGGACCGTAGTGGTTTGCCCGTGCAGGCGGGCGGCTTTATAAGCGAAGAAATGCCCCTTGGATTTCTGCGGCACCGAGCCCGAGGGCAGCACTGCTGGGTATTCGGTGGGGCGACTAATGGTGGGAACGCCGTGTATCAGAGCGGCGGGCTTTCCGATCAACACGGCTTTATGCACGGTCCGTGCGTGGATATACACCCGCGCTATGTCGCGTTCCCAGGGTTTGAGCCGGTTCCAGAATTGCTTCGGCAGCGCGAAGCACCAGGCCGCGCGCACGATTTTGCCGTGGTGCAGCTGCAGCCAGCGCGGGTCTTCGTTGGATAGTTGGCGAAGGTCAATAAGGTGGGCGTCGATTGTGTCAAAAAGTAATGCGTTGTCCATGCCTTACTTTTAACCGGCGGTAGGTGCTGGCGCGCGGCAACTGCGGCCAAGATGGTCAAATTCCCAGGGCTGGGCACCCAGACCTCCTGTTCGCTTTTCGCCGCGCTTGCCGACGCCCCGCAATCCACCAGAAAGCTGTATTTCCAGGTCTGGGTATTTGCCCAAAGGCGTGGGGCGGGTGCGCTAAAGCTCCTCGACCTGGAACTGCAGCTGCGGATTCGCAAACACGTCCTGGGACTCAATGAGCTGCAGCTCCTGCGAGTCTGCCTCATAAGTGTTGTGTAGCAAGTCGTACACCGAAGACGCGGTGCGCTTGAGCGCGAGCTTCGCATCGTGGGTTTCGACGTAGTGGCCGGTAAACAGCGCGGCAGTCACGTCGCCGGAGCCGTTGCGCTTGAACGGCAGGTGCGGGGTGGCAACGATGTAGGCGCGGTCACCGTCCACGGCGAGCATCTCGATAGTGTCCTCAGGGGTCTCCGGGCGCTTTACCGAGGTGACCAGCACGGTCTTCGGACCAATCTCCTGCGCCGCCTTCACCGCCTCCAGGGTCTGTTCCAAGGTGCCAACCTCGTGGCCAGTCAAGTAGCCCAATTCAAACTGGTTCGGGGTGATGATGTCAGCCACCGGCACGACCTTATCGCGCAGCAGCGGCGGAATCTCATCTGAGACAAAGCAGCCCGACTTCGCGTTGCCCATGACTGGGTCGCACGCGTACAAAGCCTTGGGGTTGACGGCCTTGATGCGGTTAACGGCATCGATAATTGCGCCGGCGATGTCTGGCCCGCCCTGGTAGCCAGAGAGGATTGCGTCGATCTTCTCAAAGGCGCCGCGCTTCTCGATGCCGTCGATAATGCTGGTGACATCCGATGCCGGAAGCATCGGCCCGCCCCAATCACCGTAGCCGGTGTGGTTGGAGAAGTTCACCGTGTGCACCGGCCATACCTCGTGGCCCGCGCGCTGGAGCGGGAATACTGCGGCGGAGTTGCCAACGTGGCCGAAGGTGACGTGAGACTGGATCGACAGAATATTCATGCCGTCTATTGTGCAACGTAACGCAACACGTCACCAACGAAACGGGGAAATTAATTTTCCTGTGGCTCGCCCACCGCCGGGATTCCACCGCCGGGGACCTCTTTGTCAAGGTTGGCGCGCTCAGCCGCGTCGGGGAAGGCCTTGGGGCCCGAGGGCTTGGGCTGGTAGCTCACCCCGCGGGCGGCGAGGTTGTCGTACCAGTCCGCCAGCAGCTCGTTCTGCAGGCTGAACATTTCCTTTTCCTCTGCCGGGGTGGCGTGGTCATAGCCCAAAAGGTGCAGGCAGCCATGCACCGTCAACAGCGCAAGCTCGTGGCCCAGAGAGTGGCCGGCGGCATCGGCCTGGCGCAGCGCGAACTCCGGGCACAACACGATATCGCCCAGCATGGACGGTCCCATCTCGGGGGCGTCGGGACGCGCGCCCAGTGCGCCTGGGGTGATTTCATCCATCGGGAAGCTCATAACATCGGTTGGCCCCTCGAGGTCCATCCAACGCACGTGCAGGTCCGCGATGGTATCCAAGTCCACTGCGGTGATCGTGCACTCGGCATCCGGGTTGATGTCCATGGCGCCGAAGGCATAAGAGGCGACGTCGATGAGCATCTCCTCGTTGACGCCGTCGAAACCGGACTCATTGATGAATTCGATGGACATTTAGTTCTCCTTATCCGCTTGTGCTGCGGCTACCGAGGCTTCTGCGGCTTCAGCAGCATCATAAGCATTCACGATACGGCTGACCAGCTGGTGCCTGACGACGTCGCTCGAGCCCAGGTCCGCAAAGTGAATATCCTGCACGCCGTCCAAGATGCGGCGCACCAAGCGCAGGCCAGAGACCTGGCCACGCGGCAAGTCCACCTGCGAGACATCGCCGGTGACCACGATCTTCGATCCAAAGCCCAGGCGGGTCAAAAACATCTTCATCTGCGCCGGCGTGGTGTTTTGGGCCTCGTCGAGGATGACGAAGGCGTCGTTGAGCGTGCGGCCACGCATGTATGCCAGCGGGGCGACCTCAATGATGCCGGCTTCCATGAGCTTCGGGATCATCTCTGGATCCATCATGTCGCGCAGAGCGTCGTAAAGCGGGCGCAGGTACGGGTCGATCTTGTCATTTAGCGTGCCGGGCAGAAAGCCCAGCTTCTCACCGGCCTCAACTGCCGGGCGGGTCAAGATGATGCGCGAGACCTGCTTGGCCTGCAGGGCCTGCACGGCTTTGGCCACCGCCAGGTAGGTCTTGCCAGAGCCTGCGGGGCCGATGCCGAAGACCACGGTGTTGTCATCAATGGCCTGGACGTACTCGGATTGGCCCACCGTCTTTGGGCGCACGGACTTGCCACGGCGGCGCACGATGTCCGCCGCCATCGCCGCGGAGACCGATTGCGGCGCTTCCACCGCAATCATGTCCACGGTGTGTTTCACGGTATCGGTGCTGACGTGATGGCCGCGGCGGGCAATCGCCTCGAGCTCGTCGAGCACCTTCGCGGCGCGGGCCACCTCATAGTCAGGTCCGGTTACTGTGACCGTGGTTCCGCGCGCGAAGAAGTCTGCGTCCAGTAGGTTGTTGAGCACCCGCAGGTTATCGTCAGCGTTGCCGAGTACGGTCGCGACGTAGACGGAGTCAAGCTCAAACTTCTTGGTGATAATAGGCACCCCAACAGGCTACCAGCGTGCGGTGCGCACGCCGATTGCGGCAAGGGCCACCATGGCTGCCGACGCCGTGCGTAACACCTCCGGCCCCAACTTAACCGGATGGGCTTGCAGGCGCTCCAGCTCCTCGGCACCGATTCCGCCTTCGGGTCCGACAAGGAGATAAATGGTGCCCTCCAGCGGAACATCCCGAATAGAGTCGGTGGCTTCCTCGTGCAGCACGTAGGCGGTCTGCCCGGAAATCAGCTGGGCCAGCTGCGGGGTGGTCAGGGGGCCAGTAACCTGCGGGACGCGATCGCGGCGGGACTGCTTCGCAGCAGCAGTCGCTGCCGCCTCCCACTTCGCGAGCGCCTTCGGCGCCTTCTTTCCATCCCACTTGGCCACGCAGCGATCTGCCTGCCAAGCGATGATCTCATCGGCGCCTGCCTGGGTGGCAAGGTCCACCGCGAGCTCCGAGCGCTCCGACTTCGGAATGGCCTGAACCACCACAACGCGGGGGTTGGGCTCGGGCGCAAAAGTCACTGCGTCGACAAGCGCGGCCAAATGATCCTTGCCCGAAACGGACTGGATGGTGGCCAGGGCGGCGGTGCCCGTGCCGTCGATGAGTTTGAGCCGCTCCCCTACGCTAAGGCGCTTGACCGTCACCGCGTGGCGGCCCTCGGGACCTTCGAGCCCCACCGGCTCGCCAACGCTAGCCAGCGAGAGATCAGGATGGATAAAGACGGGAAGAGACATTAACGGCGGAACCTATCTCGGATACGGGAGAAGAAGGACTCCTCTTGGCCGTCGCCGGTCTCGCGGACGCGGGCGCCCTCGTCGCGGGAATCGCGGACCTTCTCGAGCAGCTCGCGGGTCTTCTTGTCCAGCTCCTTCGGCACCACGACGTCGACGTGCGCGAAGAGGTTGCCAAAGCCGTCGGTGCGCAGACGCGGCATGCCCTTGCCCTCGACCTTGATGGACTCGCCCGGCTGGGTGCCTGGCTCGATGTCGATGTTGAGCTCCTCGCCATCTAGCTGATCGATGGTGAAGTTGGTGCCAAGTGCGGCATCGACCATCGGCACGCGCACGGTCAGGTGTAGGTCGTCGGCGTTGCGCTCAAAGACGGCGTGCGGCTTGGTGGAAACCTCCACATAAAGATCGCCCGCCGGGCCGCCGCCGTGGCCGACCTCGCCCTGGGAAGCCATGCGGATGCGCATGCCATCACCAATGCCGGCCGGGATATTTACGGTGAGATCGCGGCGCTTCTTCACGCGGCCATCGCCACCACAGTGGTTACAAGGATCAGTAATGACTTCACCGAAGCCCTGGCACTTCGGGCACGGGCGGGAGGTCATAACGTTGCCCAGGAAGCTGCGCTGCATCTCCTGAACCTCGCCCATGCCGCCACAACCATCACAGGTAACTGGCTTGGACTTGGAGGCAGAACCCGTGCCCTCGCAGCGGTCACAGAGCACAGCGGTATCGACGGTGACCTGCTTCTTCAGGCCGGAATAGGCCTCTTCTAGGCTAATGGTGGTGCGCAGCAGGGCGTCGTTGCCCGGCTGCACGCGCGAACGCGGGCCGCGGGAGCCACCTGCTCCACCGCCGAAGAACTCAGCGAAGATGTCGCCTAGGCCGCCGCCACCGAAACCACCGCCGAAGCCGCCGCCAGCAGCGCCGCGCTCTTCCATTGGGTCGCCGCCCATGTCAACGATTTGGCGCTTCTGCGGATCCAGGAGCACCTCTTGCGCGAGGGAGGCCTCGCGGAACTTCTCCGCCGCCTCTTCATCGCCCGGGTTAACGTCCGGGTGATACTTGCGGGCGAGCTTGCGGTAGGCCTTCTTAATTTCGGCGTCGGTTGCGGATTTTTCTACACCAAGGATGCCGTAATAGTCACGAGCCACTTAATGAAAGTCCTTATCTAAAATTAGAGTCACTGGGAAAAGTTTTCCGTGCCAGCTTACTCGCCGGCCAGAACTTCGCTTACATAGCGTGCAACAGCGCCAACCTTCGAGATTGTTCCCGAATAATCCATATAGGTCGGGCCTACAACGCCAAGGCCGCCCAACGTTTCATTGCCGGCGCCGTACGCAGTGGCGACGACGGATGCCTGCCGCAGCTTGTCCTCCTCATTCTCCTCACCGATGACGACGGAGACGTTGCCCAAATCCGGCACGCGAGCCAAAAGCTTCAACACCACGACCTGCTCTTCGAGAGCCTCGATGAGCGAGGGCAGCCCTTCTGGGAAGTCTCGCGCGATACGCGTGAGATTAGAGGTACCAGCCATGATCAGGCGGTCGGAGGGGCGCTCCACCAACGTCTCGATGAGAGTCGTGGCGGCATTGAGCACGTGCGGGCGGATGTCCAGCGGGGAGGTTTCGACGAGGCTGGCAAGTTCCACCGAGGCGTCGGTTAGCGTCTTGCCCTCCAAGGCGTTGTTGAGGACGTCGCGTAAGCGTGCGGTCTGCAGTGGGTCGATGATGCTGTCCAGCTCGACGTTGCGCTGATCGACGCGCCCGTTATCCGTGATGAGCACCAACAACAGGCGCACTGGCGAAAGCGCCACGACCTCGCAGTGCTTCACGCGCGAAACCTTGAGGTTGGGCATCTGCACCACCGCCGCCTGCTTGGTCACCTGAGCAAGCAGCTGCACGCTGCGGCGCAGGACGTCCTCCAAGTCGACGCCGCCTTCCAAGAAGGTCAGCATGGCACGGCGCTCCGGCGCAGACAAAGGCTTTACGTCGTGCAGCGAATCGACGAACTGGCGGTAACCCTTCTGCGTGGGCACGCGCCCGGAGCTGGTGTGCTCGTGAGCAATCAGGCCCTCCGATTCCAACACCGCCATATCGTTGCGGATGGTGGCGGAGGAAACGCCCAGCTGATAGCGCTCCAGCAGGGTCTTGGACCCCACGGGTTCCTGGGAGGCAATATAGTCCGCCACAATGGCGCGCAATACCTCGCGGCGGCGAGCATCAGTGGAATTGGACATGCGCCCTATGTTACCTACCTTCGCCGTGGCCTTTAAGCTTCCTCGGCAACCAACAAGTCGGTGATGATGCCGTCTGTCAAAAGGCGCCCCGGCTTGGTCAAGCACAGCCGGTCGCCGGCGCGCTGCAGCAACCCACGGGAGATGTAGTCCGCGATGACCGGCTCCGCACCCGGAGCCAGCCAGTTGGCCGGAATGCCCTCGCGCAAGCGCAAACCGAGCATGATCTTTTCGGTGTGCCGCTCGACCTCGGTTAAAACCTCGCGTTCCTTCACCGGCAACTCGCCGCGGCCTAGCATCTCGATGTAGCGGCGCGGCAGCTTCACGTTATAAAAGCGCTCGTCGTTCAAATGCGAGTGCGCGCCAGGGCCCGCGCCCCACCAGTTGCCGTCGACCCAGTAGATGCGGTTGTGCTCGCACTCGCCGCCGGGCTTGGCCCAGTTGGAGACCTCGTACCACTCGAAGCCTTCCGCTTCGAGCGTCGCAGAGACGGCCTCATAGCGCCTCGCCAGCACGTCCTCGTCGGGTGCAGGCAAGATTCCCTTTTTCACCTTGCGCGCCATCCGGGTGCCGTCTTCCACGATGAGCGAATACGCGCTGACGTGGTCGACTCCCGTTTCGAGGACGCGGTCAAGGGTAAGCCGCACGTCGTCGTCAGTCTCAGTGGGCGTGCCATAGATCATGTCCAGATTTACGTGCTCGAAACCTGCGGCGCGGGCCTCACGCGCGGCGTCGAAAGCCCGGCCCGGGGTATGCGCACGCTCAAGCACTCGCAGCACGCTATCCGACGCCGACTGCATGCCCAGCGAAATGCGCGTAAACCCCGCCTCGCGCAGCTGCTCGAAATAGCGCGGGTCCGTCGACTCCGGATTCGATTCCGTGGTCACCTCCGCCCCTGGGGCCAAACCAAAAGTCTCTTTCACACGGGCCAGAATGCGGCTAAGGCCCTCGGCGCCCAACATCGAAGGCGTGCCGCCGCCAATGAATACGGTCTGCGCCGGCCTTCCCACCTGCTGCGCCGCCATGCCCAGCTCGCACTCGAGAGCGTCCAGGTATGCGGCGGTCAGATCGCCACCCAGCTCACCTGGGGTATAGGTATTGAAATCGCAATACCCGCACCGCGAAGAGCAAAAGGGAACGTGGATATAGAGGCCAAAGTCTTGAGACATGCCCTCTAGGCTAGCTTGGGCCAGGAACTAAATAACCCACCGGTACGTTGAAGGATGTAATCTATTCTGCAGTTTCCCATAAATAGAAAGGCAGCTTCAGTGGAACCTCCGAGTCGATGTCCCCGCCTCACCGAATGGCAGGCGGGGTAGGCCATGGTGCAAGCAATCCTTATGATTTTGGCGGGATTTCTGGTCATTGGCCTGATTATCGTCGCGAACGCGTACTTCGTTGCGCAAGAATTTTCTTTCATGTCGGTGGACCGCGCACAACTGCGCTCCATGGCTTCCGAGGGCAATAAGACAGCTGAGCGTGCCCTGAAAATTACCCAGCGCACCTCCTTCATGCTCTCCGGTGCCCAGCTGGGCATCACCATCACCGGCCTGCTCATCGGTTACGTGGCCGAACCCCTGGTGGGCCGCGGCTTGGGTGAGCTGCTGGGCGGCGTGGGCATTCCCGCCGGCGTTTCCATCACCATTGGCACGGTGGCAGCACTTTTCATCTCCACCATCGCCACGATGCTCTTTGCGGAGCTATTCCCCAAAAACTACACCATCGCAGCTCCGATGAAGACGGCGTTGTTCTTGTCCACCTCCACCATGTGGTACCTGCGCATTTTCGGCTGGCTTATTCACTTCTTTGAGTACGCCTCGAATGCGATCTTGAAGGTCTTCGGCATCGAGCCTGTAGAAGACGTGGATTCTTCCGCCACCACCGATGATCTCGAGTCCATCGTGGATGCCTCCCACGAGGCCGGCGACATCGACGAGGCAACCTACCTCGTGTTGGACCGCCTGTTGGACTTCCCAGAACACGACGTCGAGCACGCGATGATTCCGCGTTCCCGCGTCGACGTCATCGATCCGCAGACCACCATCGGCGAGGTTCGCGAGATGATGTCCACGGATCACACGCGCTACCCCATCATCGACGATGAACACAACCCCATCGGTGTGGTGCACTTGTTCGACGTGCTGGGAACGCAACTTCCCGACGCCACCGCGGCCACCGAGATCATGCAGCCCGCCGTTGTGGTGCCAGAGCTCATGCCGCTTCCCGACGTCGTGACCGAGTTGCGCGACGCCAACGACAAGCTGGCCTGCGTCATCGACGAGTACGGCGGCTTCGTCGGCATCGTGACCATGGAAGACCTAGCCGAGGAGATCCTGGGCGATGTCAGCGACGAGCACGACATCGAAGAGACCGAGGAAATCACCGAGCAGGATGAGTCCCACTGGCTCGTCGATGGCGATACACCGATTGACGAAATCGAGCGCGCCATCGGCCACGATCTGCCAGAAGGCGACTTCGAGACCGTGGCTGGCCTGCTGATTTCCCACTCCGGCGCGCTGCCTGAGGAGGGCGAGGAGTACACGATCGAGCTCGAGGCGGAGCCGGATGACTGGGTAGAGCGCGACGACGCCCCAGTGCGAAAGCTGCACATGCGCGTCGAGGAGATTGACCGCCACGTACCGTCGACCTTGGCACTGGAGCTCGTTGAGGAATACGCCGATCAAACGGAGGAGGAGAGCTAATGACTGATACTTGGTGGTTTAACCTCCTCATCACGCTTGTCATCATCGCCGCCTCGGCCTTCTTCGTCATCATCGAGTTTTCGATGATGGGCGCGCGCCGCAACCGTTTGGAAGAAACCGCTGAGACCTCCCGCACCTCGCGCTCGGGCTTGCGCTCTTTGAACGAGCTGACCATCATGCTCGCCGGCGCGCAGCTGGGTATTACGGCGGCGACTTTCGTGCTGGGTGCAGTGACCAAGCCGTGGGTCCACCACCTGCTCATGACCCCGCTGGAGGCACTCGGCCTGCCGCTGGGCGTGGCCGACGTGGTCTCGTTTATTTTGGCGTTGTTCATCGTGACCTTCCTGCACCTGGTCATCGGCGAGATGGCTCCGAAGTCTTGGGCGATTACCCACCCGGAGACCGCGCTGCAGCTCATCGCGGTTCCTGCCCGCGGCTTCATCTGGCTCTTCCGCCCGCTTCTGAAGTGGATTAACCACATGGCGAATGCGATGGTGCGCTGGACTGGCGAGGAGCCCGTCGACAGGGCCGGTGCCGCCGGCTACGACGCAGATACCCTGCGCCACTTGGTGGAGCATTCCCGCGAGACGGGCACTCTGGACGATGATTCGGCGAACCAGATCACCGGCGTAATTGAGTTGGAGGCCTCTACCGTTGGCGCGCTGGCTCGCGAGCACGGCTCCCAGGTCGTCCCGCTGTCCCCCGACGCTACGGTGGCTGAACTCCATGACTTGGTCACCCGCAAGTCCATCATGCGCGTGCTGGTCTTCCCGAAGGATTCCCGCGTGCCGCGCATCGTGCACGTGCGCGATACGCTCCTCGCCGAACCGGACACGCCAGTGCTCGAGTTCTCCCGCCCCGCGCTGACGGTTTCCTCCTCGCTGACTGTCCAGAAGACCTTGGACCACATGCGCGCTCGCAACGAGCAGCTCGTGGCCGTAGGCAAGGCGGACAAGGATAAAGCGATGTGGATTCTGACGTGGGATGACATCATGGGCCAGCTGTGGCCGCAGATTACGGAGCAGTTGGACTTGGCCAACTAGCGCCCAGCCCTCCTTCCTGCCCCCTTTCCCGCTTCCCCTACCCCTTCCCCGCAAATACCCAGCCCTGGAAGCCCAGACGCCGTGGTCGCGATTTTCAGAGTTGAAAAATATTTTTTCGCGACCACGACGTCTGGGTTTCCAGGGCTGGTTTTCTAGGGCTGGGGGTTCAGCCACAAGATTTCACACCCAGTTGTTGACGCCGCCAACAAGTTATCCACAGCTTTCAAAATTGTCTCTAGAGCTACACACCCGCGGCGGGCGAAACTAGTGCCATGACCACTCTTGAGACCATCCACCCAGCCAAACCCGCCACGTCCAACGACCTTAAATCCGGCACACTTTTACAGCTAGCACCGCGCATGGCCGTAGACCGCGAGGAATACTTAGCGCTATCCGCCGTCGAACGCCAGCGCCTCGAATGCATAGCCATAGCCCGCAGCTCTTATACCGCGGTACTGATTAGCAAGTCCGCCGCACTCCTGCATGACCTTTGGCTGCTCCCCTGCCCCGAAGACCCGGTCGAGCTAGCGCTTCCCTGCGGCAGCCTGCCCCGCCACAACCGCCATGCGCCGGGACGCCGCTACCGCAAGACCATGGTCGGGGACGTAGAAACCATCGACGGTGCGCGCGTGGTTAGCATTGCCCGCGCGGTTGCCGACGTCGCGCGTTACCACGGCTTCCGCCACGGCCTCATCGCCGCAGACTCGGCGTTAAACATGGGTATTAGCCCTGCCCGGCTGCAAGCCGAGGTCGATGACTTAGGGCGCGTACATAATGCCGCAGCAGCCCGCAAGGCAATTGCCTGCGCCAGCTCCCTATCGCGCTCGCCTTTCGAGTCACTCGTGCGCGCACTGGCTGTGGAGCTGGGCTTAGACGCCAAGCCGCGGCAACGCGTGGCCCCTGGCATCGAGGCATTGCTCATCGAAGAGGCCATCATCGTCGAGATTGGCCCGCAAGCGGTCCTATCTCGGCGCTCGAGCCGCACGGCATACCTGCGCTCCTTGGGATACCGAGTAGTTCAATTTACGCCCGAGCAATTAGCCAAAGATCCGGATACCTGCCGGAGGACCCTGCACATGCTGGCGCAGGCGCACGCGGTTAAGGCGAGCTAGAAAAGACAAACACCGCCGAACGAGGGAATCGGCGGTGTTGGTGTCTCCTTGTGTGTTGGCAACAAGGAAGTCTATTTATTGGCTTTTAAGCGGTAGTCGCGGCCTGTCGCGCGGCTTCGCGCTTGGCACGGACGCGGGCAACCACAGCGTTAACGCGGGCACGCTCTTCTAAGAACGGCGGCGGGTTGTGACCACGCATCGTGCGCACGTAGGCCGGGTGGGCTTCGACGACGGTATGGCGCCAAGCCTGCACCGCAATGAGCGCGGATTGACCGGCACGCTTGTACAGGTGCGGCAGGGAAATCATGTCCAAGTTGCGGGCCACGGCGTCGGTTTGGCCGAGCACATAATCCACCAGCTCGCGCAGGTAATCCGCCACCGCCCCAGTGCGGCCGCGCAGCGTGGCAGCGAGCTCGGAGACCACGATGGTCGGGGAATCAATCGCAAAGGCGGCATCCAGGCTGCGCGCGGTGAGCTGCTCTGGCTCGGCGATATCGTTGTTGCCAGATGCGGCGGCGGAGATAGTGCCCGAGCGCACCCCTGAGACCAGCGCGTGGCGCAGGCCAATCAGTTCGCCTACGCAGCGCCCGGAATCAATGCGGGCGTCCTCGACGATGTCGCCGAGTTCCGCCAGGCAGTCCAGTGCGAGTTCATCGTCCCAATCCTCAATCGCCTCGATGAGGTGCTCGATATACTCGACAACTTCGTCGCCGATGTTGTAAATCTCCTGGGTCAGCTCGCGGTGACGTAGCTCGGCGGCGATTTTGTGCATGCCGGTCCTTTCCGCAAACTAACCTCTAGTTGAGGTTGAGACTTCTCTGTAACGAGTGCTGACTTTATTCCAGATCCTGTGAACGATCTGCGCGACACTCCGAACAAACTCACAGACTTGAAAATTGCGGGGAGCCGGCGAAGCACCCGCCGGCCCTAGATGCCTACTGCTTCTTCGAGTAGATGTGGTCAATCGCGTTAGCGTAGCGCTGTGCCACAACATAGCGCTTGACCTTCATCGTTGGGGTCAGCTCGTTGTCTTCCTCAGTCAGGTCAGATTCCAGAATGTAGAACTTCTTAATAGCCTCCGCATGGGAGACAGTGGTGTTGACCTGGTTGATAGCGTCCTGGATTTCCGCACGCAGCGTGGCGTCGGTAGACACCTCGCGCATGGAACGGTTGGCCGGGATATTGTGGTCAGCCTTCCATCGCTTGAGCTGGTCCTCATCCAGGGTCAGCAGCACACCGATGAATGGCTTGCCGTCACCCACGACCATCGCCTGGGAAATAAGCGGGTGTGCACGCAGCATGTCCTCCATCGGCCCTGGAGAGACGTTCTTGCCGCCTGCGGTAACGATGAGGTCCTTCTTGCGGCCGGTGATGACAACGTGGCCGGAATCCATGATTTCGCCCAAGTCGCCGGTGTTGTACCAGCCATCTTCCAGCGCATCCGCGGTGGCCTCCGGGTTGTTCCAGTAGCCCTTGAAGACGATGTCGCCCTTGATCAAGATTTCGCCGTCTTCGTTGACACGGATGGTGGTGCCCTCCAGTGGCGGGCCAACGGTGCCGATCTTCAGATCCTCAAAGTTCACGGCTGCAGCTGCCGCAACCTCGGTAAGCCCGTAGCCTTCGTAGACGGTCACGCCGATGCCGCGGAACCAGTGCAGAAGGTCATGGCTCATCGCGGAGCCACCGGTGATGCAGTAGCGCACCTCGCCGCCCATGGCATTGCGGATGGTCGAATAGACCAAACGGTCAAAGAGCTGGCGCTTTGCACGCAGAAAACGATCCGGACCCTCCGGGGTATCCAGCGCGCGGGAATACTCGATGGCCACTTTCTCGGCCTCGCGGAAGATACCCGCCTTAATTGGGCCGCCCTCCTTGGCCTTGGAAGCCGCACCGTTGCGCACCTTTTCGAATACGCGCGGCACGCCCAGAATCAGGTTCGGGCGGGATCGCTGGAACTCAATGGTGATGGTGCTGAAGTCAGACCAGTGATTCTGCGAAGCACCGCTCATGGCAACGGCCAGGGATACTGCACGCGCCAGCACATGGGCCAGCGGCAGGAAGGTCAACACGTGGTTGCCCGGCACGGCAATGCCGCCAATCGGGTTGGTCAGCAGGCCCAAAGTCTCCGCCAGCCAGTTACGGTGGGTCAGGATGCAGCCCTTCGGGCGGCCGGTGGTACCGGAGGTATAGACCAAAGACGCAAGGTCATCGGTCTTGGTGGCAGCGATGCGGGCGTCAACGACGTCGTCGGAAAGCTCGCGGCCCTCAAACATCAAGGTATCGATGGCCGAGGAGTTGATCTCCAGGATGCGGCGCAGCTGTGAAGGCGAATTCTTCAGCGCCGGCTTGCCGTCATCCTGCAGCTTCAGGTGCGCCACCAGCTCAGAGTGCTCGCGCGATTCAGTAATCGCCAGCACCGCGCCGGAGTCCTCCACGATCCACTGCACCTGGGACAGCGAGGAGGATGGGTAGATGGGCACCGAAGCTGCGCCGGCAGCCCAGATTGCGAAATCCAGAAGCGACCACTCGTAGCGGGTGTTTGACAGCAAGACCACGCGATCTCCCTGCTCCACGCCAGCGGCAATAAGGCCCTTTGCAACTGCATAGACCTCTTCGACGAACTGCTTGGCAGTGACGTTAACCCACTCATAGCTGGCCGGGCGGGTAAACATCACGCCGTGTGGGCGCGCCTTCGCCGTGGCCATCATGCGGGTTAGACAGGTTTCACCGTCTTCGATTTCAAACTTTGCAGGAGTGTGCGCTTCTTGCATAGTCACTGGATATCCTTTCGCACATCTATATAACTCCAGCCCACTCTATCAACCGATCCCCCGGCGTGTGGCCTAAAACCGTGGCAGAATGTGGCCTGTGACTACGCGTGAACTGCTCGAAGAACTCGCCCAGCGCCATGGCGTTGCCGCCAAGTACTCCTCCCAATCCGGCTACCCCATTTATGTAACGGATGAAACAATCGCCTATACCCTGCGCGCATTGGGCGTGGCGGTGGAAGACCGCGCGAGCGAGGAGCGCCTGACACACCTGCTCTACGAGGATTACTTAGAGCGGGCATCGCGCCCGTTGCCGCCGTGCGTGGTGGCCAAAGAGGGCGTCGAGAAGCAATTCCTAGTGCACGTGCATGCGGGCCAGCCGGTGGATATCCAGGTAGAGCTCGAAGATGGGCAGCTCCGCCAGGTCTATCAGGACGAAAACAACGCCCCGCCTGCCGACGTCGCCGGTACCCACTGGGGCGAGGCCACCTTCCACATTCCGGGTGATCTGCCGCTGGGCTTTCACGAAATCCAAATGTCCTCGCCGGGCATAGGCGCGCATTCATGCCCGCTGATCATCACCCCGGCACGCCTTAACACTGCTGACCCGTACTTAGAGCGCCCTGCCGCAGGCGTGATGGCGCAGCTGTATTCGGTGCGCTCGGAAAATTCCTGGGGCATCGGCGACTTCCAGGATTTGGGGCGCCTGGCACAGACCGTGGCGCCTTTCGCCGATTTTCTGCTGATTAATCCCCTGCATGCCGCCGAGCCGGTGCCGCCTGTAGAGGATTCGCCGTATCTTCCCACCACGCGGCGTTTTATCAATCCGCTCTACCTCAACATCGAGTCCATTCCGGAGCTGCAGCAGCTTTCCCCGGAGCTGCTTGACGACGTCCACGAGCTCGCTGCCGAGTTCCGCGAGCGCAACCGCAGTGCCGCTGAAATTGAGCGCGATTGCATCTACGAAGCCAAGCTCCAGGTATTAAGAGAGCTCTATAACCAGGAATTTTCTGCTGAGCGCCAAAATAAGTTCTTGGAATTCCAGCAGGCAGAAGGAAAAGGCCTACAGGACTTCGCGCGCTGGTGTGCCGAGCAAGAGCTTTCGCTGCGCACGGGCCAGCGTCACGCGGTGGAGGAAGAGGCCGGCGAACTCGCGCGTTTTTATGCCTGGCTGCAGTTCTTGTGCGACGAGCAGTTGGCTGCCGCGCAGCGTCGCGCCAAGGAGGCGGGCATGCGCATCGGGTTGGTCACCGACCTAGCCGTGGGCGTGCACCCGGGTGGCGCGGACGCGGTGAACCTCGCCGAGTACCTCGCGCCGCAGAGTTCCGTGGGTGCCCCGCCTGATGATTACAACCAGCAGGGCCAGGACTGGTCCCAGCCGCCGTGGCACCCGGTGCGCCTGGCGGAGTCGGGCTATAGGCCGTGGCGAGAGATGTTGCAGACCATCCTGCGTCACTCGGGCGGCGTGCGGGTGGACCACATCTTGGGGTTGTTCCGCCTGTTTTGGATTCCGCGCATGACGTCGCCGCAGAACGGCACCTATGTCTATTACGACTACGAGGCCATGCTCGGCATTCTCGCACTGGAGGCCCAGCGGGCAGGAGCGGTGCTCGTGGGCGAGGACTTGGGCACTCTCGAGCCGTGGATTCAGCATGTGCTGGCAGAGACCGGGGTGCTGGGAACTTCCATCGTGTGGTTCGAGCGCGCCGAGGATAACGAGTCGCCCTTGCCGCAGCACGCATATCGCCGCTTGGCGCTTGCCTCCGTGGGCACGCATGATCTTCCGCCGACCCTGGCTTATCTGCGCGGCGAGCATATCGCGCTGCGTGCACGGCTGGGCGTGCTCACCCGCTCCGTGGCCGAGGAAGTAGCAGATGACCGCAAGTGGCAGGCACGGCTTCTGAATGAGGTGGAGCGCACCGGGCTGCTGCCGCGGCGCGAGCCAGAGGAAGAGGTTGTCTTGGCTTTGCACCGCTACATCGCCGGCACGCCTTCGGCGCTAACAAGTACGAGCCTGGTGGACATGGTGGGCGACGTTCGCGCGCAGAACCAGCCCGGCACCACGAAGGATCTCTACCCCAACTGGTGCGTGCCGTTGTGTGATTCAACGGGCACGCCCGTGCTCATTGAGGACTTGGAAAGCAACGAGTTCTTCCAGAAAATGGCACGCGCTAGCGCCCGCCGCGGCGATTAAATAAGACGATTAAATAAACAGGCCGATGATTGCCACCACAACGACGAGCGCGATCATCGTCCACAGCGTCAGGCTGACGCGTGACTTTGGCAGGGCGCGCTTGCGGGGTGCGGGAGTTTGATTGCGTTCGGGATCCCAGAGGCCTTCGCGCGGATCTTCGGGCGTTGACATGGTTTCCAAGCTTAGCGGGTGGCGGAAGTGGAAGTCTTCTTCGGCCCCTTCAGGTGGCGGGCCGTGAAGTCGATGGCGAACATCAATGCCCAGGCTGCGAGCGCAAGCAGCGGCACCGCCACCACGATGAGCACCGGCATTTGCAGCCATACCGGCGCCTGCACCATCGCCTGCGATAGAGCACCGGTCAAATTTGTCCACCATTCCATAAAGCGGGATTTTAGCCGAGTACTCTAGCCCGTATGACTAACACGCCAGTTCACGTCACTTGCCCGGCAGGCACGATCACCGGATACACCACAGATACGGTCAATTACTTCCACTCCGTGGACTATTCGGAGATCCCCAGCGACTTCGCCGATGCGCGGCCGCTTCAGACACCGCGCAACCAGGACGCACGTGTTCCCCGTCCGGAGGCGGTTGCGCTGACTATCACCGCGCCTGCCGAGACCACGGATGCCCCAGTGTTGGTCTACATCCACGGCGGGCGCTACGAGCATGGCACCCACGAGGATCCACGCGCCGAAGGAACCGCCAACGCGCAGGCCGGAATCGTGCAGGTGCAGGTGGGCTACCGAGTGGGGCTGCCAGGCTTTGCGAGCTTCCGCGACGACGAGGCCTTCCGCTTCCGCGGCATCGATGATTGCCAGCTGGCGCTCGAATGGATCCAGCGCAACATCGAGTCCTTCGGCGGCGACCCCACTAACGTCACGCTCATCGGCCAATCAGCCGGCGCCACCACCGCGTTGTGGCTGATGCGCCGCGACCACTACCGTGGCGCTTTCCGCCGCGTTGTCGCGCTTTCCCCGGCCTTCCCGTTGCAGCCCTTCGAGGAACGCAAGGCCACGCTGCGCCAAGCCATGGGCACCGCGATTACCCGCGGCTCGCTAGAGAGCCTGCCACAAGAAAAGCTCGAGGCGGGCTACCGCAAGTTTGCAAAGAAGTACAAGTACGGCATGGCATTGGGCCCCGCGCCTTTCGACGCCCGCGAGCTCGCCGACATCCCGCTGGTGCTCGGCTCTACCCGCGATGAGTTCTACGACGTAGCCTCCGCACAGAAGGCCGACGCCAGCCCGTTCCGCAGGCTTATCGCGCGCTATCTCGCGCCCAAGTTCGGCTTCCCACGCAACTCGGTAGATACCTGGATGCAGGTGGCCAACTATTTGGACGAAACCCGCCCGCTGGGCCGCATGATTGGCGATGGCAATATTCGCCGCTGGGTGGCACAAGCAGGCGCCGACGCCCCTGGCCCTACCTGGATGATCGAATTCACCCGCGCCGATGGCCCGGCACTCCACTGCGCCGAGCTGCGCTATCTCTTCGGCGTGCACAACAACGACTCCACGAAAAGGCTCAACCGCTGGCTGCAAAAATTTACCTGCACCGGCGAGACCGGTTTTCCGGAGTATCGCCCCGACCACGCCATCTGGGAATACGAGATGGATAGCGGCAAGCAGCGAGTTGCTTACGCCAGCCTCGACTACGTGGCCGCCGCTTTCAGCGAGGACACCCGCCCCGGCGGGCTGCTATAGCGCAGAAATGGCCTTGCGCAGCGGGGCCTCTGCAATTTCCTCAACCATCCAGGGGCTGAAAGCAAACGGAGTGGCAACCGCGGCGTCGATAAGCGCGGCGGGTGCTGCCCACGCGATGGAATCCACCTCATCAGGATTCGGGTGCAGCTGCACATCCTCCGGGAGCTCCACGACGAAGACCGGGCAGATCTCATGCTCGACGATGCCGGAGGAATCAACGGCCCGATAAGAAAAATCCGGTAGAACCTCGCGCACCTGGTCCGCCTCCGCGTGGATGCCCAGCTCGAAGTGCGCCCGTCGCAACACCGCCGAGACGTTGTCCTCCCCCGGCGCTGGATGGCCACAAAAAGAATTGGTCCATACGCCAGGCCAGGTCTGCTTTGCCAGTGCGCGGCGGGTCACAAGCACCTTGCTGCCTGCTATAACCCACGCGGAAAACGCGAAGTGCAGCGGGGTATCCGTGGTGTGAACGGCCGCTTTATCAGCAGTTCCGGCAGGTAGTCCGTCGGGGCCGGCGAGGACTACGAGTTCTGTCATAGGTTGAGGTCTCCCACGTAGGTGACGTTGCCGATGCTAAAGCGGGCATTCCAGAGGTTGCCCGGGGTGACGTTGAAACGGTACTGCAGGTTCGTCGAAGCACCCGCGCCCAGAGGCAGGTCCAGGCCCGGCGCGGCTACGTCGGCGTTGGCCTCTGGGTCATAAGGCAAAAGCTCAATCTTGGACCAACCGCCATTGCCGTCAGCGCGCTCTAGGACGGGCTCTTCGATGGCATCAGGCGGCAATGCGGTGTCATTCAGGTTGTGCACGCGGACGGTCACCACGGATCCCTGCACGGAGTCGCTGTATACGCCCTGCAGATCCCACTCGACGTTCAGACCATCGTCTTTGACCTTGGCGCCCAAGTCGGAGGAGATCTCCTTGTTGTCTACATCTTTGGGCTCATAAGGCGGCTCTTCCGAGCTAGAAACCACGATGTCTTCGCCCAATCCGGTTTCCTCTGGCTGCAGGATGGCACAACCGGAGGCAAGGGTACCGATTGCTGCCACAGCAGCAATCAACTTCAGAGACCTATTCACCGCGAATTCCTTTTGCTTTTTGGGACGGATCAAAACTTTTCTTTAATACCTTAACCTAGTCAGTGTTTATTGCCGTACAGGTGGCATACTGTCCCTTCTCGAATCCTTCTCACCCCTACCTCAGAATTGAGAGGCGCTAGCTAGCTTTATGAATTCCATCTTGCGCATTACTCGCAGTGCTTCTGCGCTGTGGCCTTTTTATTTGGGAGTGCTTGCCACCGCCACGGTGACCGCGGTGCTCTCGCTCATCTCGCCCTTCTTGGTCCGCGAGGCAACCGACGCCATCGTTGAGTCCTTGCAGGGCGACACCCCGGCCGAAAGCGCCCTGCGCACCGTCATGTGGCTCGTCATCGCATTGTTTGCTGCCGACGCCCTGGGCAACCTGATTAAAAACGTCGGCGGCTATATCGGCGACGTCATGGTGGCGCGCCTGCGTCAGATCCTGTCCACTCGCTACTTTGCCAAGCTGCTTTCCGTGCCGCAGGCCTACTACGACAATCAGGTCACCGGCACCATCATCGCCCGGCTGGATCGCTCGATCTCCAATATCACGCAGTTCGTGCAGTCCTTCTCCAACAACTTCTTCACCATGCTGATTCAGGCCATCGCGGTGTTGGTCATCATGGGCATTTACTACTGGCCGCTGGCCATCCTGCTCGCGCTGCTGTTTCCGCTGTACATGTGGCTTACCGCCATGACCTCGACGCGTTGGCAAAAATACGAGGGGAAAAAGAATGCCGATGTGGACCAGGCCAATGGCCGCTTTGCTGAGGTCATCGGCCAGGTTAAGGTGACCAAGTCCTTCGTGGCGGAGGTGCGCGAGCTAGATAGCTTTGGCAAGCTCTACCGCCGCATCGTCGATACCACCAAGCCGCAGTCGCGTTGGTGGCACTCCATGGATACCCTGCGCGGCGTGGCCATGTCCCTCATCTTCCTGGGCATCTACGCCATCGTGTTCTGGCGCACCCTCCATGGCCATTTCAGCATCGGCGATATGGTCATGATCTTGCAGCTGGTCAACCTGGCCAAGCAGCCGGTGTTCATGATGAGCTGGATTGTGGACACGGCCCAGCGCGCCATCGCCGGTTCCAAGGACTATTTCAAGGTCATGGAGGAAAACTTCGAGCCGACGGCGAACAAGGGCCTCATCGAGGCCACCACGGCTTCCGACGCCCCGGTGCTTGACCTCAAACCGGTTCAGCCTTTGGAGCCGACGCCGGGCAAGCCGGTCTTTGCTTTCCAGGACGTGTCCTTTTCCTATGAAGAAGACAAGCCCGTGGTCGAAGAAATCACCTTTGCTGCCGAGAAAGGCCACAAGGTGGCTTTGGTCGGCGAATCTGGCGGCGGCAAGTCCACGCTGGTCAATCTGCTGCTCGGCCTCTACCACCCCACCGCGGGCCGCCTTAGCGTGCTGGGCCACGACGTCGACGAGCTCAAGGCCGCGCGCCTGCGCGCCTCTGTCGGCGTGGTCTTCCAGGAGTCCTATCTGTTCTCGGGCACCATCCGCGAAAACATCGCCTACGGCAAGCCCGGTGCGAGCGAGCAGGAGATAATCGACGTCGCCAAGCGCGCCAATGCTCACGACTTCATCGAGGCTTTCCCGCAGGGCTACGACACCGTCATTGGCGAGCGCGGCCTAAAGCTTTCAGGCGGACAGAAACAGCGCGTTGCCGTGGCGCGGGCGATGCTCAAGGACGCGCCGATCTTGGTCCTGGACGAGGCCACCTCCGCGCTGGATACCAAGGCCGAGCGCGCCGTGCAAGCAGGCCTGGATGAGCTGATGAAGAATCGCACCACGCTGATCATCGCCCACCGCCTGTCCACCATCGCCGACGTGGATACCATCATCACCCTGGATAAAGGCCGCATTGATGAGATTGGTTCGCCGGCGCAGTTGTCCCAGTCCGGCGGCATCTATGCCGAGCTGCTGCGCCTTACCCAGTCCAGCTCGCGTGCAGACCGTGAGCGTTTGAAGCGCTACGGATTCGTCGAAAACACCGCCGCTGAGACGGAAGAATAATAAACCTGTTGCCTGCTTTTGCCCCGCGCTAGTGTGGGGCTTATGCAGTTTCCATCACTAGAAAAGTTACAAGCCCGCGGCACCCGGAAGTGGACGGTGTACGGCGATGACGTACTGCCGCTGTGGATTGCAGAGTCCGATTTTGAAACTTCTCCTGCGGTCAAGGATGCAATCCAGCGCGCCGTGGATGCCGAGGCCTTTGGCTACACCCCCTCGCCGAAGTCGGCCGGGCTTAATGACGCCGTGGCTGACTTTTATGGGACGCGCTACGGCTGGCGCCCCAACCCGCGGCAGATTTTCTGGATCGGCGATGTAGTCCGGGGCCTTTTCTTGGCGCTGAACTACTTCACGCGGCCCGATTCCCCAGTGGTGGTTCCGGTTCCTTCCTACCCGCCGCTTTTGGAATTGCCAGAAGCCGCCGGCCGCGAAAAGATTGAGACCACCCTCGATCTTGCAGACATCGAGCGCGCCTTCCAGCAGGGTGCTGGCTCCATCTTGCTGGCCAATCCTTTCAACCCACTGGGCACCGTCTTTGAGGAAGACTATCTCACTAAGTTGGTGGCGCTGGCGGAGAAATATGACGCGCGCATCCTCGCTGACGAGATCCACGCTCCTCTGGTCTACGAGGGCAAGCACATTCCGGTCGCTTCCTTGGGCGAGGCCGGCGCAAGGCGCACCATCACCGTGACCGCTACGTCCAAGGCGTGGAATATTGCGGGGCTAAAGTGCGCGCAGATCATTTTCTCTAACGCCGGCGACGTTGCCACCTGGAATAGCTTGAGCGGCGTGGCCAAGGACGGCACCGGAACTTTAGGCGTGCTAGCAGCCGAGGCCGCCTACCGCGACTATGAGTTCCTAAACCAGGAGATTGAGTATCTACGGCAGACCCGCGATTGGCTCGTCGAGGAGCTGCCAAAGCACATACCGGGGCTGAAAACCACCGTTCCGCAGGCAACTTACCTGCTTTGGCTCGATTTCCGGGACACCGCGATTGGTGATAACCCCCAGCCCGCGAAGTGGCTGCGCGAGAACGCCAAGGTGGCCCTCAACGAGGGCGAGACCTTTGGCACCGGCGGCAGCCACCATGCTCGTTTGAATTTCGCGACTTCTCGCGAGATCTTGGAAGAAGCACTAGACCGTTTGGAGAAGGTTTTCTAATAGCAATTAGAAATTTGCCAGACTTCCCTCCACCGTATAACGTGTTATGAGACAGTTATCCCAAATAGTGGGAAACCAGAGGGAAGATATGACAACACAAACACAAACACCTGCGACTCCGACCGGCAAAAAGGGCGGCTCCGTCACCACCATCGTGGTGGCCTCGCTGATGCTCTTTTCGATGTTCTTCGGCGCCGGCAACCTTATCTTCCCACCCATGGTCGGCGTAGCCTCCGGCACCAACTTCTGGCCGGCCATCCTGGGCTTTTTGGCAGCCGGCGTATTACTGCCGGTCCTGGCGGTCGTCGCCGTGTCCATCTCCGGCCAATCCGTGCGCGACATCGGAAACCACGGCGGCAAGTTCTTCGGCATCGTATTCTCCGCCATGGCCTACCTGGCCATCGGCGCTTTCTACGCCCTGCCGCGTACCGGTGCCGTTTCCATGGAAACCGCCATCACCCCGCTGTTCGGCTGGGAAGGCTTCGGCGCCAACGTCACCTACAACATCATCTTCTTCCTCGTGGCGCTCGTCTTGTCGTGGAAGCCGAATAGCATCATCGACACCCTGGGCAAGTTCCTGACCCCTGCGCTGGTCATCTTGCTCTTCGTCCTGATCACCCTGGCCTCCTTCGGCGCCGAACGCGTCCCGGCCACCCCTTCGGAGGACTACACTTCTTCCGCCATGGTCACCGGCCTTTTCGAAGGCTATAACACCATGGACGCCATCGCTGGCTTGGCCTTTTCCATCGTCATCGTCACCTCCCTGAAGTCCAAGGGCTTCAAGGAAGGCAAGCCGGTGGTTTCCGGCACCATCACCGCAGCCGTTATCGCCGGCGGCCTGCTGGCCGCCATCTACCTCGGCCTGGGCTGGATCGGCCAGACCATCCCGAACGGTCAGAGCTATGAATCCGGCGCCACCCTGCTTGCCGACGCCGCGAATTCCACCATGGGCGACATCGGCCAGGCAGTCTTCTCCGCCATCGTCATCCTGGCGTGCATGACCACCGCGGTCGGCCTTATCGTCGCCACCTCTGAGTTCTTCGTGCAGCTGGTTCCAAAGACCACCTACCATTTCTGGGCCGTGCTCTTTACCCTGCTGTCCATCGCCTTTGCTTTCCAGGGCTTGGAGACCGTCCTGGCCATCGCAGTTCCATTCATCACCTTCCTGTACCCGCCGGCCATCACCCTGATTGCACTAACGCTGCTGCAGCCAGTGGTCAAGAATGCCGTGCGCTTCCGCTGGGCGTTCCTGCTCGCACTGTGGACCTCGGTGATCTGGTCTGCGCTGTCCGTCCTGGCGGGCCAGGGCTGGCTCGCAGGCATCCAGCAACTGTTGGACATCTCACCGGGCCAGGCCGTGGGCCTGGGCTGGTTCGCGCCGACGGCGATTGCAGCCCTCATCGGCATGGGCATCGACTTCGCACAGCGAAATAAATAGTCCGGGCGTAGCGTTGGAAATAAGAGCACTTTCCAACCTGCAACTTCAACCTGCAACTTAAGGACTATTAGTGACCAACCGCGCAAAGCTTTCCCTGCTTGACTTCTGCACCATCTACGAGGGCGAGACCGCCGCAGAATCGATGGCTCGCTCCGTCGAGCTTGCACAAGTTGCAGAGAAGGCTGGCTACTCCCGCATCTGGTACACCGAGCACCACAACATGCCGACGATCACTTCCTCGTCGCCCGCGGTGCTCATCTCCCACATCGGCGCCAAGACCAACACCATCCGTCTTGGCGCCGGCGGCGTGATGCTACCCAACCACGCCCCCTACGTCGTGGCCGAGCAGTTCGGCACCCTGGCCGAGCTCTACCCCAACCGCATCGATCTCGGCCTGGGCCGCGCGCCTGGCACAGACATGCACACCCTGGGCCGCGCACTGCGCCGCGACGCCCACGCAGCAGAGCGCTTCCCCGAAGACGTTAAAGAGCTGCAGGGCTACTTCTCCGGCAAGTCCTTGGTCCCGGGCGTGCAGGCCATTCCCGGCGTAAACACCCACGTGCCGCTGTACATCTTGGGCTCTTCCATGTTCGGAGCATCGCTGGCCGCCAAGTACGGCCTGCCCTATGCCTTCGCCTCCCACTTCGCGCCCACGCACCTGCGCCAGGCCACGGCCTATTACCGCAATAACTTCCAGCCCTCCGAGGCGCTCAGCGAGCCCTATGTCATCGCAGGCGTCAACGTCACCGCCGCCGATACCAAGGAGGCTGCCGACGCCGAGTATGAAAAAGTGTGCTTCAACCGCGTCAAGGCCTTCGCCGGCCGCGGCAAGTATCTAACGGATCAGCAAGTCGAGCAGATCAAGAACTCCCACCAGGGCGCGCAGATTCTCGGCATGATGGAATACAGCGCCGTGGGCACCACCGACCACGTACGCGACTACCTCACAGACTTCCAGGAGCTAGCCCAAGCTGACGAGCTGATGATCTCGCTTCAATCCAACGGTCATGACAACCTCCTGCAGAACATGAACCTGCTCGCGGATGCATGGGAACTCGGCTAGAAATACCCCCGCCAAACACCTCCCAAAAACTTGTGCATATTCTAGTCTCGAGCGATTAAGACGCTCGATTTAACTTGATTAGCATTTCCATTATTTGGCTTCCACTATTTTCGCTACGTAAGGAGGAGGCATGCCAGCACGCGGGGTGCAGCAGCACAAGAAGATCGCGGACTATCTACGCGGCCTCATTAAGGACGAGAGCATCAAGGCGGGTGACTTTCTTCCCAGCGAGGCGGAACTGTGCGAGAAGTTCAACTCCTCCCGCGGCCCAGTGCGCCAGGCTATTTCGAGCCTGCGCGCCGAAGGCTTAGTAAGCTCTGGCCGCGGACGTCGCTCCGTGGTGTTAGGCAGCTTCACCGCGGAGAACTTCGACGCGATCTGCTCCATCACCAACTGGCTGAGCGGCCGCGGATACAACGTTGGGCAAAAGACCCTGTGGACCGCCCGCCGCCCTGCCCCCAAGGAGGCGGCAAGCTACCTGCGCATCAGCGAGGACGAACAGGTGGTGTTTGTACACCGCATCCGCAGCATCGACGGCGCGCCGGTTGCCATCGAGCGCATGTATTTCCCGCTGCACGTGGGCAAGCACATTTTGGACTTCGATGCCGATTCCGGCTCCATCCACAATCATCTGATGGCCCAGGGCGTCGAATTCGATAACGCGCACCGCGAGCTGACCCTTACCTGCGCCTCCGAAGAAGACGCAGCAGCCCTTAGCTGCGAGCCTGGCACTCCGCTGTGGCGCATCCACATTGAGCTTTCCGATCACGCTGGCCGCCCCGTGGAGTACACCACCAATCTCCTGCGCGCGGATCGCATGAAGGTCGGCATTACCAACGTCCGCGGCACTACTTCCCCACTCGAGGTCATCCTTACTGACTAACCCTCCACCCGAGGGATATTCGCTTAACCGAGCCGAAACGCTTAACCTGCTTACATGAAGAAAGTACACCTAGCGCGTGCAACGAGCGCGCTGGTTCTCGGGGCGTCGCTAAGCGCGTGCTCAGCCGGACACACGGCGGTCAAACCCACCGCCAGTGATTCGCTGACCATTGCCGCAACCGGCGCTGCTACCTCTCTCGATTTCACCAACGTCGGCGGAGCTGCCATCCCCGCCGCACTCATGAGCAACGTCTACGAAACCCTCGTACGCATCGAAGGCGACGAGATTGTGCCAGGCCTCGCCGAAAGCTGGGATGCGAAAGACACCACCTATACCTTCCGCCTGCGCCGTGGTGTGCAATTTAGCAACGGCGACGAATTCACCGCCGAGACCGCTGCTTATTCCATCAACAACGTGAAGGAAAAGTGGACCAACGGCATCTCCAAGCAGATGGAGGTAGTAGAAAGCGCCAAGGCGCTGGACAAATACACGCTGCAGGTAAAGCTGAAGAAACACTCGAATAGCTGGCTGTGGTCCATGGGCACGGCAATCGGTGCGATGATGACGCCAAACGCCATGGACTTGGCCACCCAGCCCGTGGGTACGGGCCCCTTTGAGCTTGCCGGATTCGCGCCCGGTGAATACATCTCCCTGCGCCCGCACCAGAATTACTGGGGCAAAGTGCCAAAAGAGCAGGTGACCATCCAGTATTTCCCCGATGCAATCTCTTCGGTCAATTCCCTAAAGTCCGGCGGCGTCGACGTGGTTTGGGCGATGCAGAACCCAGAGCTGCTCGATAACTTGGGCGAGGGAATCCGCACCGCCGTGGGCACCACCAACGGCGAGGTGCTGCTTTCCATGAACAACAACGCCGCACCTTTCGACGACCCACGCGTGCGCCGCGCAGTGGCCTATGCCGTCGACCGCAAGGCCGCGAATCAGATTCTGTGGGACGGCCTGGCCAAGGACACCGGCGGCGCGCCCGTACCTCCTACCGACCCATGGTTCAACGAGAAGGACTATTACCCTTACTCCCCGCAGCGCGCGAAAGAGCTTTTGCAAGAAGCCGGCGCCGAGGGCGCGCACATCACGATTACCGCGCCGACCCTGCCCTATGCCCAGCGCGTCTCTGAGCTTTTATACTCGCAGCTAACTGAGGTCGGCTTCGACGTCACCCTCGAATCCGCCGAGTTCCCCGCCGTCTGGTTGGGCCAAGTCATGGGCGCGAAGGATTACCAAATGTCCCTGGTCTCCCACGTGGAGCCGCGCGATATTCCGACGCTCTTCGGCAACCCGGACTATTACCTGGGCTATGACTCGCAGAAGACCCGCGACCTGCTTTCCGCTGCGGATTCCGCCCCGGAGAGCAAATACGCCGCGGGCATGGAAAAGGCCGTGGACCAAATCATGGCCGATGCCGGTGCGCTGACGCTGATGAACATGCCCAACATCGTCCTCTACCGCGACGGCATCGAGGGCCTGAACCCGAACCAGGTAACCGACGCCATCGAACTGGCAGATCTCAAGGAGGCACCGTGACCTATCTCAAGGCTCTCGCCAAGTTCGTGGTGACCTTGTTCGCCGCCTCCATCGCCATCTTCCTGCTCATGCGCGCAGTCCCGGGCAACCCGGCGCGCGTGGCACTGGGCGTTAACGCCACCGACGACGCCGTCGCCGAGCTGACCACCGCCTTGGGCCTCGACCGCCCGCTTTTGACGCAGTACTTCGATTGGGTCGGCGGCCTGCTCAGCGGCAACTTCGGCACCTCCCTGGCCTCCCAACAGGACATCACTCCGCTGGTGGTTGACCGCGCGCAGGTCTCGCTGATCTTGGTGGGGCTGGCGATCCTCTTAGCCCTCGCCGGCGCCGTGCCGATTGGCATGTGGCTGGCGCGCACGGGCAACACGTTCGTCTCCGCACTCACCCAGATAGGCATCGCGATCCCAAGCTTCCTCGTGGGCATCATCATGGTGGCCTTCTTCGCGGTGCGGCTGGGTTGGCTGCCGGCCAATGGCTGGATTCCGCCAGACCAGGACTTCGGTGGCTTTATCGCCCGCCTCATCATGCCAGTGATCTCCCTGGCCTTGGTGCAGGGCGCGATGCTCACCCGCTACGTGCGCTCCTCCATCGTGGATGTGATGGACCAGGATTACATCCGCACCGCCCGCGCGCTGGGTCTATCCCACGCGGAGGCGCTGCGCCGCCACGGCCTGCGCAATGCGGCCCTGCCGGTGCTTACGGTCACGGGCCTGCAGCTGACCACGCTGATTGTGGGTGCGGTGGTCATCGAGTCCGTCTTCGTCATTCCGGGCCTGGGCAGCATGCTTCTCGACGCCGTGTCCAACCGCGATCTCACCACCGTGCAGACCCTGGTTATGCTGTTGGTCTTTTTCACATTGGCCATCAACTTGGCCACCGACTTGGCCTACCGCGTAATCGATCCGCGTTTGAAGGAGAAGCGATGAAGAAGTTGGGTTTCGTTCTCGTCGGTATCACCGCCCTCCTCGCGGCGGTCTCCCTTTTCTGGACGCCTTATGCCCCGAACATCGCCTCGCCCGATTTGCTGGCGGGCAGCTCCGCTGAGCATCTCCTCGGCACCGATCGCTTTGGTCGCGACATCACCTCGCGCCTGATGGTCGGCGCACGCATCACGCTCTTCGTGGGCGTCATCGCCGTCGGCATTGCCGCGCTCGTCGGCGTTCCGCTCGGTGTGGTGGCGGGCATGCAACGCAATAGCATCCTCGACTCCCTCATCATGCGTGGCTCCGATCTGCTGCTGGCTTTCCCTGCCTTGCTGCTGGCCATCATCGCCGGCGCGGTATGGGGTCCGTCGACGATTTCGGCCATGATCGCCATCGGCATCGCGGGAATCCCTTCCTTCGCCCGCGTGGCACGCTCTGGCACCCTGCAGGTGGTCACGCAGGACTTCATCGCCTCGGCGCGCGTGTCCAAGGTTCCAGCGCCCACCATCGCGGTGCGCCATATCCTGCCTAACATCGCCCCGCTTATCATCGTGCAGTCCTCCGTCTACTTCGCACTCGCGATCCTCGCCGAGGCCGGCCTTTCCTACCTGGGCCTCGGCACCACCCCGCCCACCGCGTCTTGGGGCCGCATGCTGCAAGATTCCCAGTCCCTGCTGGCCAGCCATCCCATGCAGGCCTTCTGGCCGGGCCTTGCCATCGCCGCCACGGTGCTGGGCTTTAACCTGCTTGGCGACGCCCTGCGCGACATCCTCGATCCCCGCCTGAAAGGAGGCAAGCGATGATTACCGTCACCGACCTTCGCATCCATAACGGCGATAAAACGCTCGTCGGCCCTTTGAACTTTTCCTTGGATGCCGGCGAGAGCCTCGGCATTATCGGTGAGTCCGGCTCCGGCAAGTCCCTGACCGCGCTGTCCATCATGGGCTTACTGCCAAAGAACCTCCACGCTGAGGGTTCCATCGAGTTTGGCGGACGCGAGCTCGTGGGCCTACGCGACCGCCAGGTGCGCAAGCTACGCGGCGCCAACATGGCGATGGTCTTCCAGGAGCCGATGAGCGCGCTTGATCCGCTCATGCGCGTGAGCAAGCAGCTGCGCTACGCCGGCGCGTCTGCTGAGGCGCTCAACGAGGTAGGCCTCTATCCGGCCCTTGCCTCGCGCTTCCCACACGAGCTGTCTGGTGGCCAGCGCCAGCGCGTAATGATTGCCATGGCCATGTCCCGCAACCCCAAGCTGCTCATCTGCGACGAGCCCACCACGGCCCTCGATGCCACCACGCAAGACGGCATCCTGGACCTCATCATGGAACTGACCCAGCGTCACAACACCGCGCTGCTGTTCATCAGCCATGACCTACGCGTCATCCGCCGCATGTGCCCTGAGACGTTGGTCATGCAGGACGGCCAGATCGTCGAATCCGGCGCGGCGCTGGACAACCCCCAGCACCCGTACACCAAGCACCTCATCGCGGCCTCCCAGTCCAAGCCGGCCGCCACTGAGCCGAAGCTCGGCGAGGTTGTCATTTCCCTCGACCACGTCACCAAGGCTTACGGCTCCACTACTGCGCTTTCCGACGTCTCCCTCGAAGTACGCAAGGGCGAGCGCATCGGCGTCGTCGGCAGCTCCGGCTCCGGTAAGACGACGTTGCTCAAGCTCATCACCGGCCTTGAGCAGCCAACCTCCGGGTCCGTGAAGGTGGAAGGCCGCGTGCAGATGGTATTCCAGGACCCGCAAGGTTCCCTCAATCCGCGCATGCCGATCTGGAAGATCGTGGCTGAGGGCTCGCCCACACAGGTCACGCGTGCCGAGATTGCGAAAATCTTGGCGGAGGTCGGCATCGACGAGGATGCCTTGGACCGCTTCCCCCACGAGTTCTCCGGCGGCCAGCGCCAGCGCATCTCGATTGCCCGCGCGGTCATCGGCAACCCGGACATCCTCCTCGCCGACGAAGCGGTCTCCGCCCTCGACGTCTCCGTGCGCGCCCAGGTCCTCGAGCTGCTTGAAAAGCTCGTTGAAAGCTACGGCCTGACGCTGGTGTTCATCTCGCACGATCTGGGTGTGGTCAAGCAAGTGTGTTCCAGCCTGACTGTCATCCACAATGGTGAGCTGGTCGAACGCGGAGTATGGTCCGCCCCACAGCACCCGTATACCAAGTCGCTTCTAGAGGCTGCGCAGGGGTAACGTATGCCGCGATATGAGCGAATTGATTGAGCATCCCCTACCGCAACGCCCGCGCCCGCTACAGCTTTTCACCGCCTACAACTCTTCGGTGACTCGCTGGCCGGGCGCGATGCGTGCTGCTCTCGCCATCGCCATTCCCGGCGCGCTCGCCATCCTCACCGGCCACCCCGACGCCGTGCTGTTGGTCACCGCGGGCGCGATGTCCGTCATTTACGGCGAGGGGCACCCCTATCGCCCCCGCCGTTGGGTGATTCTCACTGCGGGTGTGCTCCTTACCTTGGCCGCTACCGTTGGTTCGTTGGTGGGTGAGCTCGTTTTCGCCCCGGGCCACGGACACTGGTGGCTTTTGCTGTCTGCGGCCTTTGCTATTTCCATTGGCGCGCTCGGCGCCTTCCTGCAGAATGCGCTACGCCTGCCGCCGCCGGGTTCCTTCTTCGTGGTGATGGTCGGCGGCGGCTCCACCATGCTCGCGCGCACCGACATCACCCCCTTTGAGGTCGCTGCGTGGTCCATTGCGGGTGTCATCGCTGCATACTGCCTGGGGATGCTGCCTCGCTTCCACTCCCCGCACGGTCCGGAGACCCGCACTGTCGCGACCTTAGAGAAGGCCACTGCCGCCTTTGAGAACTCCACAACCGACGTCTTGGCACGCCACCATCAGGCGCAGACGGCGCTGGCAAATACGTGGCAAGCGCTTTCCGACGCCGGTATCGTCCGCGGCGGCCGCGTCATCCAAACATCACAAGGCCACCTCGTGGAGCGTGCCCTTGCCGCGCAGAACCGCATCGTGCAGCACAACCAGTCGCTGGAACTCTCTGCCAACTCGGATGAGCTTTCTGACTCCCCAACCTTGGTCGACCCAAACCGCACCGCCATCCCACACACCAAGCCGACGATGCGCTACCGCATCTACCGCGCGTCGGTGGGCAACTCGCATGCGGTGGTGACGGTAGAAAAGATTCTGCTTGCGGCCATCGCCACCACGCTCGTGGGCCTTGCGCTGGGCCTAGATCGCCCGGACTGGGGCGCAGTTTCCGTGCTGCTTCTTCTGCAGTGGGGCCCGGACCATGTGCCCGGTACCATCCGCGGATTGCAGCGAATGGTGGGCTCGCTGCTCGGTGTGTGCGTGTTCTACCTCATTGCGTCCTTCGGATTAGAAAGCTGGACGCTGCTGCTCGCGCTCGCTGCCTGCCAATTCTGCGCGGAGATCTTCGTGGTCAAGAACTACGCCATCTGCGTCATCTTCTCCACGCCCCTGGCGCTGCTCATGGGCCATACGGCCGATCACTTGGCGTTCACGGCCTTCTCCCGCATCAGTGAGATCGCGCTGTCGGTGGTCTTTTCCTTGCTGGTGCTTTGGCTATGGAAGCCGCGCGCCCAGCTGACCAACCACTACCGTCTGCAGGTCCGCTGCCAGGAAGCAATCACCAGCCTGCTGGGCGCACTACTTTTCTCGACCCCCGACGAGTCCCTAGCCGCTCGCCGCGACCTGCAGTACGAGCTGCTTTCTGAGCGCCGCTCCATCCAGTCCATTGCAGTCAACCACCCGCAACACGTGGGTGAGTTCTGGCAGCGCCACCTTGCCCTGCAGCATGCGGGCTATTTCATCTTGGATTATTGCTCAATTCACCCGGACGAGGTTCCGGGTGACATCAACGCGCTGGTATCCCTAGCTCGAATAGACTTCGAAAAGTAGAGATTTATCGAGCACATGCTCTTCGATGCGCTCAAAGACCTCAAAAGCCGATAGCAACTCGGCATCTGCGACGTCGTACGAAGAATCATCAAAATTTGGCAGTTGCATTCGTGGCAATCCAATCCATTAGAAACTCTGATTCCCCGATACTAGCGGATAAGCTAGCGCTGCTCCAGCACCGCAATCGCGATATGCACACGGTTCGTGCCGCCAATCTTTTCCAAGATGTGCTTGATGTGCGTCTTGACCGTAGCCACAGAGACATAAAGCTGCTCCGCGATTTCATTATTGTCCAGCCCCTTCGCAACCAGCTGCGCCACCTCGTTTTCGCGCGCACTCAAATCCGCCAGGACGAGCGGCTCTTGCGGCTGGGCATGCGGAATCGCCAGCAGGTTCTGCAGCGCTTTAGGGCTAAGCAGCTGCTGGCCCTGCGCGGCCGCCCGCACTGAGGCGACTAATGCCTCAGGCCCTGTGGCCTTCAGCAGAAACCCCATCGCTCCCGCGTGCAAGGAATCGACGATGAATTCGTCGGTATCGAAGGCCGTCAGCATCACCACAGGAATATCGGGCACGGCTGTCTTCAGCTGCGCCACCGCCTCAATCCCGTCCATGACCGGCATACGGATATCCATCAGCACAATATCCGGGCGTTGTTGCGTAATCAGCTGCACGCCATCGCGCCCATTGCTGGCCTCGCCCACCACTTCGATGTCGCCTGCGCCCTCTAGAATCAGACGGATGCCGCGGCGCAGCAGCTCCTCGTCGTCGACAAGCACTGCAGAAATCATCGTTCCTCCATTGGCAAATACAGGCTCCAGCTAAACTCTTCGCCATCTTCTACGTCTAGGCGCCCGCCCACCAAGCGTGCGCGTTCGCGCATTCCGATAAGCCCATGCTCGCCGCCGCTTGCCGACGCCCCCTCTACCTTCCGGTTGCGCATCGTCACCCGAGCCAAAGCACCATCTTGGGCTACCTCGATCGCAATCTTTTGCCCTGGCGCATGCTTGCGCGCATTCGTCAGGCCTTCTTGCACGGCGCGACTCAATGTATGTACACCCATAGTCGAAATCTTATCTAAGCAATCATCGCGGTACTCAAGCGTGACCTTGGCACCGGCGGCGCGCGCCCGCACTACGTGATCGTCGATGCTGGTGCGCGGGTCAATTCGATCATCGATACGCAAAGAGCGAATGACCTGCCGCAGATCGGTCACTGCCTGCTCGGCCTCTTTTTGGATAGTCGTAGCGGATTCCGCCACCTGCTCCGGCGGCAAATCCTTCCGGTACGCCAGTCCACCGGCATATACAGAGATAAGGCTTAGCCGATGTGAGAGCGAATCGTGCATATCGCGGGCGATGCGGTTGCGCTCATCCTGGCGAACTTTTTCGTTTTCTGCTTCCAGGGTCTGTTTATTCAGCTCCGCGCGCGCCACCAGCGTGGCCTGACGTTGCCGGCGACTATGGCGCGCGACGCCTATCAACAGCCCTGATAGAACCAACACGGCCCAGACTAAGGCATACCCGAACAACGCCATAGGCACGGTTTCGAAAGAGTCCGGCTTATAAACCTTGACGCCATAACTTAAGGTGAGCACCGCCGTTGCTACCAATGTCCAGCGCTTGCTTCCACGCGAGACCAGAGAAGCATAGGCAACGAAGACCGTCAGTGATAACTGATGCAGTCCCGCCGAAGCGCAAATGATCACCGCGCTAACCAGCGCGGAGACCGGACCAGGATAGCGTTCGTAAATGCTAAACTCCCGCGGCACGTGCCGCAGCGCAAAGGCCAGCAAGACCCAGGTGAGGATGCTCACCGACGTCCCAATAACGGCCTCAGTAAGGATGCGATCATCCCACGAATTGCCAGAGCGCTCGTCGAAGCGCAGGAGCATCGCCACCATCGTGGCTATATCAGCCAACACACACACGGCGACGATGGCGGCACGCCGCCACCGCGTTACCCCGTTTAACGTGTTGAGGTAGGTGGCATGCCGCTGCTTTTCAATCCAGTTCTTAATCTTCGACTGTGCCGTACTCATCTCCACCCACAGTAGTAGGAGGCCTAGAGCCACAAATCCACCCTGGGGTGGATTTAACGCATAGCCGTTCTCCGTAGCGTCGGAGACATGGACAAGAAAGTATTAACAGCCCTAGCCGCAGCTACTGCGTATTTCGTGGCAGTGCCGGCGGCAAGCGCACTGCTGCCTGAGCCCACTACCCCGACAAGCGCCGTCGCCTTCCACGATGTAGCCATCACCGATCTGGAATGCGTGCAAAGCCCGACATATCTTAACGACTCCCATTACGTTGTTAGCAGTTCCACCCCAGGG